>CAVOCG010000119.1:0-8272 GCA_963694095.1 Gammaproteobacteria bacterium | reverse complement strand
ACCATCCACAACAGTAGAATACCCAATGTAGAAGCTACCAGAAATTGATCAGCTACCAACTTTGAACCCACTGACAAACCGAGCAGAATGGTCACGATATTAATTAGTGAATTTTGTGCCGTTTCCGATAATCGATTCACCACACCGCACTCTTTCATTAAATTGCCGAAGCAAAACATGCCCAATAACGGGGCTGCGCTGGGGACAAACAAGGCCACTAGTATGAGTAATACCAGAGGAAATAGAATTTTCTCCGTCTGAGCCACATCCCGCAGTTGAGTCATGATAATTTGGCGCTCTTCCTCGGTAGTTAAAGCGCGCATTATTGGCGGCTGGATCAATGGCACCAGAGCCATGTAAGAATAGGCCGCTACAGCAATAGCACCAAGAATTTCGGGCGCTAACAAGCCTGCCACATATATTGCTGTTGGTCCGTCTGCGCCGCCGATAATACCGATAGCGGCAGCCTGCTGCAGTGTAAAATCAAAAATACCAAACTCAGTCAACGCCAACGCGCCAAGCAAAGTTGAGAAAATACCAAATTGGGCCGCCGCCCCTAGAAGGAGCGTCTTGGGGTTAGCCAGTAGTGGACCAAAATCGGTCATGGCGCCTACACCCATAAAAATTAGCAGTGGGAATATGCCTGTTTCCAGCCCTATTACATAAAATTGATGAAGTATGCCAGTACCGACGGCTATATCCACACCGGGGATATTCGAGAGAATACCGCCAAAGCCAATGGGGATTAGAAGCAGCGGCTCAAAACCCTTCTTAATAGCAAGATAAAGCAATGTCAAGCCGATCAGGATCATGAAAAACTGCGGGAAGCTTATCTGATAAAGGCCCGTCGTGTGCCAGAGTTCTGCAAGTTGACTCATGCCAGACTATCCCAGAGCCATCAATACGTCGCCAACTTTCACCGCATCGCCAGCTTGCACGTTAACTGCTTGTACCGTGCCAGATATTGGCGACCTGATTTCAGTTTCCATTTTCATAGCTTCTAAGATAAGGATGACATCGCCCTCGTTAACAGCTTGCCCTGGGCTAGCAAATATCTCAAGCACATTACCTGACAGTGGCGCGGGTATCGGGCTTGCCGCAGCTGATGGAGCCGCTACAGGTGGCGCTTTTTGCAGTTGTGCCACTGCTTCTGGCGCGGCAGTGAGTTGAGAAAAATCACCCCCGTCCGTCACTTTGACTACATAGGCCTTGCCCTCCACTTCAACCGTATAAACTCCGCTATCAGCAGCGCTAGTTGATTTCGGTGCAGGTGCAGCAGCAGTCTCAATAGTTGGTGCCGGTTCGAACGCATCGGGGTTATTGCGATTCTTGAGAAATTTTAGTCCAGCTTGGGGAAACAAAGCGTAGGTGAGGGTATCGTCCACTTCATTTGCCAGTTCAAAGCCTTCATCTTTCGCTATTTTGATCAATTCGGTTTTTTGTGTTTCGAATTCCGGCTCGAGCAAATCTGCAGGTCTGCAGGTTATCGCCTCGGCGCCGTTTAGAACTTTGGCCTGTAATTCGGCATTTACCGGTGCCGGAGTTGAACCGTATTCACCCTTTAATATGCCTTCGGTTTCTTTAGTGATGGTTTTGTAACGTTCGCCTACAAGTACATTCAACACTGACTGAGAACCAACAATCTGTGATGTTGGTGTTACCAGTGCAATAGTGCCGAGATCTTTACGCACTTTAGGGATTTCCTCGAGAACTTCATCCATCCTATCTGCGGCATTTTGCTCTCTTAGCTGATTTTCAAGATTAGTGAGCATTCCACCCGGCACCTGCGCTACCAGAATGCGAGAGTCGATTCCCCTTAAGGATCCCTCATATTTTGCATATTTCTTTCGAACTTCACGAAAATAACCGGCAATTTCCTCCAAAAGATTAATATCAAGCCCAGTGCTGCGCTCTGTGCCATCCAGCATAGACACCAGGGACTCTGTGGGCGAATGCCCATAGGTCATACTCATAGAAGAGATAGATGTATCCACGTTGTCGATCCCCGCTTCTACTGCCTTCAGGTAGGTACTAGTGGATAAACCGGTAGTAGCATGACACTGCATATGGATTGGGATTTTGACGGTTTGTTTTAGCTTGCTAATTAACTCATAGGCCACATAGGGCTGTAACAACCCTGCCATATCCTTAATACATAGCGAATCGGCTCCAGCGCTTTCAATATTGCGAGCCATATCCAACCAATAATCGAGACTGTGGACCGGGCTGAGGGTGTAGGACATAGCTCCCTGAGCGTGTTTATCTTGTTTGCGCACCGCTTTAATCGAGGATTCCAGGTTTCTCATGTCATTCATCGCATCGAAAATTCGAAACACATCGACACCATTGACTGCTGCTCGCTCAACAAATTTCTCTACCAAATCATCCGCATAGTGCCGATATCCAAGAATATTCTGGCCTCTGAACAGCATTTGCTGAGGCGTATTAGGCATGGCTTCTTTGAAGAGGCGAATTCGTTCCCAGGGATCTTCACCAACAAACCGGATACACGCATCGAAAGTTGCGCCACCCCAGCTTTCCAATGACCAAAACCCTACCTTATCGAGCTTCCCCGCGATGGGTAGCATATCGTCAATGCGCATGCGGGTAGCCAAAAGGGACTGGTGTGCATCACGCAGAACTACGTCTGTGATTCCTAGTGGTTTCTTATTTTCACTCATATTTAAAACTCATTATTTAACTATTTAGATTTTCACTGCAATGGTTCGCGAATGCCTTACCTGGAAGCGCGGTGTTGCTGGATTGCAGCGCTAATAACAGCCACTAGTTGACCGTCCGACACTTCTAGGGCGCTCTGTGTCACTGCAACAGCAGCCTTCTTCCCAGGTGCCATGTGCAGAACCAAGCGAGACATGCCCTGGGTGATTATCACCAGAACTGTTAGAAAAACGAACACGGTACCCATGCCAAAAATTGCCAACTCCAGGCCCTGAGACACTAAATTTTCCATAGGGTTACAAACTATCTTAAGTTTCGGAATGCGAGATCATACTCGAAGCGAGAAGGAGAATCTAACCCATGAGGGTAAAGAGGGGTATCAAATCAAGGAATTGGCAACTCAGTGGCCAATTTATATCTTAAAGTACCACCGGTTGACTGGGCTGCACCATCAACAAATGTTGGCCGGAAACGAATGGTTTGCACTTTATACAGCAGAGCTTTCTCCTCTTCGCGCGAGCCAGCATATGAGTTCAGCAGTTGAAGTTCCAATGCCATGCTGACCGCTTTTCGGTAGCTTCCATTTACCCAACGGGAATACCCATTCAGGCCTGACAGGCTAAACGAGAAAAGCGCAAACTTATCGGCCTCGCCAGCACTTGCGTAACGGGCCGTTACCGGTGATCGGATATGGGGGAATGTACTTGACCATTCCGAGTACTGTAATGATTCTGGCTCAGGGTCGAGTTTCAGAATGGCTCCACCTTCGCGCAATCCAGCGCGGTTGAGTAACGCAGCATCAACAGACGCGAAGAAATTAACTTCCGGTAGCATAACAGGGTTTTCAAAAAGCTCGTCAATGCGTGTCTGATCCACTGCTGCTGCCTGTAACCCAGAGTAACCGGCACTGTAAGATGACTTAGCCTCATCAGATTCGCTGAATAACACATGCCAATCACCGATATACACATCTGCCAGGGCAATGCCTTCAAAATCGGGCGGCTCGGCATTCGAGTGAATATCCTTGATTTGGTTCAATAGTCGCGTCCCGAGCAGGTAGTAAGTGCGTTTTACATCTTTGCGCTTTCTAACCCAGCTGGATCCAGGCACTATTGCCCTGAGCTGATATCCTGTTCGGCCCCCTCGTTCCAGTGCCACCATCTGAGTATAGTACTGCTTTACCAGACTATACATTATCGGTTTTAATCGCGGATCGAAATCGCCCCATGTCGCCTGGGCTAGATTCAGGGCAATCCAGTTTAAATTTGCTGCTTGAAAAAAATGGGTACTTTGCTGGCCAGTCACATCTTCGCCAACTCCTCTGATGTGCAACTCACTCATATAGAGAAAATCGTTGACCAGCTCTGCATCAATGTTTTCAGACTTATTGATATACAGCCAGGTCAGGTGCTCCATGTCCTGACGTGCACTGTCCCAAGCACCCTGATAAATCAAATTCTCGATTTTTCTGATCTGCAGGTCGCGTTGTCTGTGGGTAAAGAGGCCGTCATCAATACGGGCGATCTGAATGGCTCGGTCAAGGACATTATGGGCTTCAGCATAGAGATTCATATCAATAAGCGCTTCGGCAACCTGCTGTAGGGGTTCCACTAGACGTATATCCGGCGTTTCAGTGGATAATTCTGCTTGCTCAAGCCGGGCTCTTGAGTTTTCCAGATTTTGGGCCAATGCATCGTAGGGTACTTGTTGCGCGAAGGAATATACTCCTGACAGCAGCAGGAGTAGCACAAGCAGAAAATTAAGTACTTTAGTCATTGGTGGTCAGCCATTTCGTTAAATGCAGCATGCAAGCAATCAGCGTAAAAGATCATGTAACCGCAACAGAGGATTATGGTGTACCAACATATACCTTGGCAATCAGGATTTTGTTCTAAATCCCAGATAAACTGCCTGCCGCAATGCTATGAGCTGGGCTAATATGAACCGAAAAGGCCCTCCCGCAGTGCAATATAAGTTTATCGCAATTCCCGGAAGCCTTCATTATACTAAGTTTCCCGAGCAATAATTTACTAGGAGATAAGAGTGAATAAGCTAATCAAAACTGCCAGCATTTCCCTGGTTTCATTAATCATTGGCTTGAGTGTAGGCCTTCTGGTTTCAATCTCAGCTCAAGACACAGGTAAAGTATTCGAATTAAGGACATACACCTCTACACCTGGAAATCTCGCTAATTTGCATGCTCGATTTCGTGATCATACTATTCGAATTTTTGGCAAGCACGATATGAAAGTAGTCGGTTTCTGGTCGCCGACTAGCGAAGAGGAGGCCGATGACACCTTGGTTTACATCTTGGAACATGCCAGTCAAGAAGCTGCTAACGCCTCCTGGCGCGCATTTGGACAGGACCCGGAGTGGCAGGCGGTGTCTGAAGCCTCCAATGCCAATGGCTCTATCTTGGCCGGCGTAGTGCGTAAGTTTATGGTAGCGACTGACTACTCTCCACTGAAATAGTACCGCAAAAAAAAGGGACAGCTAACCTTAGCCCTCCCTTTTCTTTTCGTTTCTTTTATTTTTTGATTCCCATAATATCTAAGAACCCGATAAGGCTATCACCAAATTCAGCAGAACTTTAAAAAACCAGCGGATTATTAAAAAACTTCAATGAGCCATAGGCCAATTCCAATAATTCTACTGTAGATTGTACCTCGCCTACCCAATAGTACAATAAGGCACCCAATATAATAAGGGAGGCACTCGCCGCAGCGATTGTTCTGTCATCCCACTTACTGTTGTTCATACTCACTCCTAACAATTGAACCCACTTTCTCTTAACTAAATCCTATCCAGCGACCAGTAGCGGCGACTGTAAACCAAATAGAAATAGATGCCACTGCAAGCATGCGCAGCATCCACGGATCTACCTCATTATGTGGGCGGCTATTCAACAGGGGTAGCTTGATGAAGAATATAAAGCAGGAACCTGCGAATAAGGCTAACATTTTAATCCAGAACACTGGCATGTAATAAACTTTATCGGCTACGCCGGCTGCGCAGAAGATGCCAGTAGCAATTGCAACGCTCAAACTATACTTGAAACACTGGTGGGTCCCCTTCGTGATGGTCTCAGAGGGGATATCTTTAAGGAGCACTCCCAACAATCGCAGATCGGCAACCAATATAGTTCCGCCGATCAACGCCATGGAAATTAGATGCACAGCTTGAATAGTTGCATATACTGACCCGTAGGTTATCCCTAAATATCCAATCCAAGAGGAATATTTCAGCCATTCAAAAAATGGCAGTAAACTCGGATAGACTGAAGCCCTGACCCCGAAGAATTCTACCAACGCAATGGTCAGCACAACAAATGCTAAGACCGCCACGCTCCTATAATTACTCAGGAAATTACTCAACATCCAAAACTCCGAATTTGTTTCAACTAGTTCTCTACAGCGCGTTCAGTTGCTCCACGCAGCCTGAAGCCCAAAGAAGTGCAGTATTACTCACTTTCGGACAATCTACCCAGTCATAAGGAATAAAACGCCCCATAGCGACGACACCGCACCAGAGACAAAGAGATATAATCGCTCCTGTCCGCAACGGCTTCGGGGCGACTAGAGCAGAATCCCAGGCACCCTCTGCAGCCCTCATCCTCGAATTAAAAACCCAAGCATTTATAAAAGCCAAAACTAACAGTATCATTTTAAGACGAAACCAGAAGCTCTGAACATTCTCAACTGGTTTAGCATAAACCAACAATATTCCAGTGATGAACATGATGACAAAACCAATAATCATTGGTTTGTGCAATCTATCGGCAATAGTTGTTGCTGACACACCAGGTAACACCCAGCCAAGCATACGAAAATCAATGATAAAAAGTGAGCCTATACTAATCATCAATGTGAGAACATGAGTTGCTTCAAGCCAGTTCCAGCTGTAGTAACCTGAAACCAACATTTGGCTATATTCCTGCGCTTCTAAATATTGAGCAAATTGCAGTAATAACTCATTTATCACTCTATTTACCCTCCTGCAATATGCTACAAATATACCTATCGAACTAACAGGTAATTGAATTAGGCCTGCAAGCAGTTACCTCCCTGCATCAATGCCACCAACAGTTAAGGGTAGCTAGAATTGGGCCAGGCCAAGGCTAAGGTTGTAACGATAGAAATCAGACTAATATTGAGATTAATCAATTAAATCAATACTACTCACCTAACACAGCTTGGCTTGAGTGCTGCCGAGGTTGTTCTGCACACAATACAACGCAAGCGAAAGAATACCCTAGAGTTCTTCTCAAATCCACAGTGTCAGCTAGTCCCGCAAAATTAGCCTTACACAAGGCTAGAATCAGTTCAACAACAGTGATGATTAATTATTGTTAGCGCTTTTCTTGCGAAACTCAGAAGGGGTGACACCTTTAATCTGACGAAAAGCGTTATTGAATGGCGTGATTGATTGATAGCCCACTGAAAGCGCAATGGTTAATACTGAGGCACTCTGGTTTGCCTTATCAGACAGCGCCAGGCTTGCATCTTCTACTCGGTACTGATGCAGCATGGCATTGAAGTTCCTAAAACCAAGTTTCTGGTGAATGAATGCCCGCAGACGATATTCGGGCAGCTCCAATTTTTTGGCCAGCATGGCAATAGTCAATCCCGCCTCCCGATACATATTTCCTTCCCGAAAAGCTGCATTGAAGCTTTCCGCATCGAAAGTAACTACCACCCGGCCCTTCGGTTTTTCACCCAGCTTCGCAACTTTTCGTATCACGTAGCCGAGTGAAACATAGTCAAAGCGAATGGCTACAACCAACATGCCGAGCGCCAGAAATGCGACAGCATAAACAATCAATGCCTGCACAGTAGCATTGGCAACAGAACCGTTGGCCAGCAGAAAATTTTCCACAAAGACTACAGCAAAAATCAAGCCGCCTTGCACTCCAATGATAAACCAGCGCAGCGCTCTTCGATCCTCCACCAAATCTGCTCGCCAACCTTTGATAGTCCAGTAAATTGCGCAGCCAACAAAAAACAACATCAAGATATCCAGTAACGTGCTAAGCAGCGGAATTACTGATATCAAACCGGTAGCAGTACTGGTACCTGTATACAAAATAACCAATAGCAGGTCTAAAACGACCTGAAGAGCAAAAATTATTGCTAACGCAATTGGGAATTTTTGCTGCTCCTGAAAAATCAGAAAGCAATAAATCATGAAAAGTCCTGGTATTGAATTCGAGCCGGTTTGCATAGGCAAAGCGAAGCTACTTAAATCCAATTTAAATTGAGGATCAATGTGGTCGGCTGTCATGCCATTTATCAAATAAAACACAACAAATACGGCTAACACTGCGAAGACCCTCGCGCTGGCTGCTTTCGGCTCAGTTTTTATAAACCCAACCGCTAGCAACAACACCGAGAAGCTCGCGATTATTTGCGCGGAAAAGAGCAGAAGTGGATTAGCCAAAGTTATTCCCTGTAGGGCAAGAACCAGTGATAACAATACCCGATCATTAAGTAAATTTCAAAATAGATAGGCGCAGGTAAAGGGACGATTAGAGGGAAAATCAGCTCGACTATTCCCCTTGTAAGCATCCGAGAGTCTACAACCAATTAATTAGGCC
>CAVOCG010000118.1:0-8453 GCA_963694095.1 Gammaproteobacteria bacterium | reverse complement strand
CCACCCGGTACAGAGCATTGCAGATGGAACAGTGTGGATTACCAGCCAGAATCATGGGTTTGCAGTTGACGGTGACAGCCTGCCTGACAATCTGCGGGCTACCCATAAGTCATTGTTCGATGGCTCGTTGCAAGGCATTGAGAGAACAGATATACCAGCTTTCGGGTTTCAGGGGCACCCGGAAGCGAGTCCTGGTCCCCATGATGTTGCGGCGCTATTTGATCATTTTATACAACTCATGAAGGGTCAGTAGGCATGCCCAAAAGAACAGATATTGAAAGTATCCTGATACTCGGTGCCGGCCCGATCATAATTGGCCAGGCATGTGAATTTGATTACTCAGGAACTCAGGCTTGTCAGGCGCTTAAGGAAGAGGGCTATCGTGTGATCCTGGTTAACTCGAATCCAGCCACAATAATGACCGATCCGACAATGGCTGATGCTACCTATATCGAGCCAGTGACCTGGGCAATAGTTGAGAAAATTATAGCGAAGGAAAAGCCGGATGCCATTCTTCCCACGATGGGCGGGCAAACCGCGCTGAATTGTGCGCTGGATTTAAATCGTCACGGGGTGCTCGAAAAATACAATGTGGAATTAATTGGTGCGAGCTGCGAGGCAATCGACAAGGCTGAGGATCGTGAACTGTTTGACAATGCCATGCAATCCATTGGCCTTAGTACGCCACGGCATTGCATCGCTCGCGATATGGACCAGGCCCACCAGGCGTCGGAAGAAATTGGTTTTCCCTGCATCATTAGACCGTCCTTCACGATGGGGGGAAGTGGTGGTGGAATTGCTTACAACAAGGAAGAGTTTGAGGAAATTTGTTCCCGTGGGCTTGAGTTGTCTCCAACCAGCGAATTGTTGATCGATGAGTCGCTTATAGGCTGGAAAGAATTTGAGCTGGAGGTGGTCAGGGATAAAAAAGATAATTGCATCATCGTCTGTTCAATAGAGAATTTTGATGCAATGGGTGTGCACACTGGCGATTCGATAACGGTGGCGCCAGCTCAAACACTGACAGACAAGGAATACCAGATACTTCGCAATGCCGCGATAGCGGTGTTGCGTGAGATCGGCGTAGAGACGGGTGGGTCAAATGTTCAATTTGCCATTAATCCGGATGATGGCCATCTGGTCATTATCGAAATGAACCCGCGTGTGTCACGCTCATCTGCCCTAGCATCAAAAGCTACGGGTTTCCCCATAGCGAGAGTTGCTGCGAAGCTGGCCATTGGTTTTACTCTTGATGAGCTCAGAAACGAAATTACTGATGGGGTTACCCCAGCATCCTTTGAGCCGGCTATCGATTATGTTGTTACTAAAATTCCTCGCTTTACCTTCGAGAAATTTCCAGATGCCAATGACCGCTTAACCACACAGATGAAATCAGTTGGCGAAGTGATGGCTATTGGCCGAACATTTCAGGAGTCGCTGCACAAAGCCCTCAGAGGGCTGGAGGTTGGGGTCAACGGTTTTGATCCGGTGCTTGATGCGAAGCTCAGCGATGCGAGGGAAGTGCTTACTCGTGAACTTACCGAGCCGGGTGCTCAGCGAATCTGGTATATAGGCGATGCGTTTCGGCAAGACTGGTCTCTGCAAACTGTTAATGACCTAACTGGCATCGACCCCTGGTTTCTGGTTCAAATTCAAGATTTGATCAGGCTCGAAAGAGAGCTGGAGACGAAAACTTTGGAGCAAATGGATAAGACGGAGTTGTTTCAGCTCAAGCGCAAAGGGTTTTCTGATGCCAGGCTTGCGGCTTTGCTCAATACAACTGAGATGAAAGTGCAACAAGCGCGGCATAAGCTGCAAGTTCGGCCGGTTTTCAAGCGGGTGGATACCTGCGCGGCTGAGTTCGCCTCAACTACGGCCTATATGTATTCCACGTATGAACAAGAATGTGAGGCGCAGCCCTCTACTAACCGGAAAATAATGGTCCTCGGTGGAGGTCCAAACCGAATCGGACAGGGAATCGAGTTTGATTATTGCTGTGTACATGCCGCTCTCGCTATGCGTGAGGACGGTTTCGAAACCATCATGGTGAACTGCAATCCGGAAACTGTATCCACCGATTACAATATATCTGACCGTTTGTTCTTCGAACCCCTAACTTTTGAAGATGTGATCGAAATTGTCCATCTTGAACAGCCTGAGGGTGTGATTGTTCAATTTGGGGGGCAAACGCCACTGAATCTGGTGAAGCACTTGGAAGCCGCCGGTGTGAAGGTCATCGGAACCTCACCGGATGCAATCGACATGGCAGAGGACAGGGAGCGGTTCCAGCAAATGATTGAGAAGCTCGGGCTCAAACAACCGCCAAACTGCACCGTGAAGAGTGTTGAGGAAAGCATTAGGGAAGCCGAAAAAATTTCTTACCCTCTTGTAGTAAGGCCTTCCTATGTACTAGGCGGTCGCGCCATGGAAATCGTCTATAACAAGGAAGAGCTCAAACGCTATATGGCTGATGCAGTAAGCGTTTCTAATGAAAGTCCGGTACTGCTGGACTACTTTCTTAATTCCGCTATTGAAATAGATGTGGATGTAGTTTGCGACGGAGAACAGGTAGTAGTAGGCGCGATTATGCAACACATTGAACAGGCAGGAGTGCATTCAGGAGATTCTGCTTGTTCACTACCGCCATACAACTTATCCGCCGACGTACAGGATAATATCCGAGATCAGGTAAGCCGAATGGCGCTGGAATTGGGCGTAGTGGGATTAATGAATACTCAGCTAGCTTATCAGGACGGTGAGATCTATATCATTGAGGTTAATCCAAGAGCATCGAGAACAGTGCCCTTTGTTTCCAAGTGTATTGGCGTTTCTCTGGCCAAGGTTGCCGCGCGTTGTATGATAGGTAAAACACTCAAGGACCAGGGCTTTGTCGATGAAATAATACCGAAGACATTTGCGGTAAAAGAGGCCGTGTTTCCTTTTAATAAATTTCCAGGCGTCGACCCCATTTTAGGGCCGGAGATGAAATCTACAGGTGAAGTTATGGGTGTCGGTGAAACCTTTGCTGAAGCCTATGCCAAGGCGCAGCTGGGAGCGGGCGAGAAAATAGAAAGGGGTGGGATGGCTTTTATTAGCGTTCGTGATTTAGACAAGCCCAATGTAGTGGCTGTGGCTGAGAAGCTTCACAAACTGGGCTATGCGCTTGCTGCAACTCATGGTACGGCCGCCGTGATAGCTGAATCAGGGCTTTCAGTGCAGGGAGTTAACAAGGTGGCAGAAGGTAGACCTCACATAGTAGATATGCTAAAAAACGATGAGATTCAGTTGGTTGTAAATACGACTGAAGGCAAACAAGCTATTTGGGATTCATCTATGATACGTCGTACCGCGTTGCGGCATGATGTGTTTTGCACTACAACTGTAGCTGGTGCCCTGGCTGTGTGTGAAGCCTTAGAGTTCGGGAACGATGTGTCTGTTTATACGATCCAGGACCTTAACGCAGCTCTGTAAAGTGAGGTTTAAACCTTAAAGGATTTTTATGCGGAAAGTACCCATGACAGTCGGTGGCGCAGAAAAACTGCGTGAAGAACTGACGGAATTAAAGAGTGTTTCGCGCCCCAAAATAATTGCGGCGATTGCGGAAGCACGAGAACACGGCGACCTGAAAGAAAATGCCGAGTACCATGCGGCGCGGGAACAGCAGAGCTTTTGCGAAGGAAGAATTTCGGACATTGAAAGCAAGCTTGCAGACAGTCAAATAATCGATGTTACAAAGATAGAGCCGAATGGAAGAGTAATATTTGGCACTACGGTTTCACTGATTAATATGGAAACAGACAAAACCGTAGTCTATCAAATCGTTGGCGAAGATGAGGCCAATGTTGCCGTGGGTAAGATATCAGTGAGTTCTCCAATCGCCAGATCGGTAATGGGAAAGGAAATTGGAGACGAGGTGGTAGTTAAAGCACCGGCTGGTGATATTAAGTTTGAAATCGACGCGATCAAACACTAGTAAGAACAGACCGCGTCCTAAGGAGCTCGCAGTAGATTAGAGAGTCTCGGATTTGGCTTCTTTGCTTTTCTGAATAGCAGCGCCATATGGCCAACGCTCTGGATACATTCAGCTTTTAGTTCATCACATATTGATTTTGTGAGGTTCTTTTTATCCGCCCGGTCTGAAGTCAGTATTTTAACTTTTATCAATTCATGATCATCTAGGGCTCTTTTCAACTCTAGTCGCACGTTGTCCGTAAAACCTTTCTCTGCAATGGACACGATGGGTTTTAAACTATGACCGGTGGATCGATAGCGTTTTTTCTCAGCGTTGCTAAGTGACATAATGATGGACTCGGGTAAAGGGAAGCGGATTTTAAATGGGGTCAGAGTAAAAATACAGTAGTTTTGAAGAGCCTCGGAGCAAATTGAGTCAGCGCAACTCTGTATCTCTGCTCTCACCCCATTTATGCAGGTATCAACGATGGCGCGAAGCAAAAGCAGTAAACAGTGGTTGAAAGAGCATTTCGATGATGCCTACGTTAAGCAGTCACAGGCAGCAGGTTACCGATCTCGGGCCAGTTTTAAGTTATTGGAGATGCAGCAGAAAGATCAAATGATTAAACCCGGTATGAAGGTTATAGATCTGGGCGCTGCCCCGGGCGGATGGTCCCAGGTAGCGGCGAAACTGGTTGGGCGCAGTGGAACAGTTATAGCCTCAGATATTCTGCCAATGGAGGCTGTTGCCGGCGTGCAGTTTATAAAGGGAGATTTTACTGATGAAGCTGTCTACGAATCCCTATTGAACGCCTTGAACCATGAACCTGTAGACCTTGTAATTTCGGATATGGCCCCCAATATGAGTGGAGTGAGGGATATTGATCAGCCCTCTGCCATGTACCTAGCGGAGTTGGCTCTGGAGTTGGCAAAGACCAGTCTGAGGCCCGGTGCTGGGTTGCTGGTCAAGGTATTCCAGGGCGCTGGACTGGAATTATTTCAACAGGAGTTGAAAAACTGGTTTGGGACTGTAAGGATTAGGAAGCCTAAATCGTCCAGGCCTAGGTCCCGTGAAAACTATCTTTTTGCCAGTGAATTTCATGGTTGAGGATGGCTGAACCTGATGTTTGATCAACCAAGATTGGTAGACTGTAAACTGAAATTACGTGCAATATTTTGTATAGACATTAGAATTAGCACTGGAGCGTAACAAGAAAACTGAAGTGCAGTGCCCGACTGGCCTGATTTATAAGTACAAATTATGGGGGATAAACCCTTGAATGATATGGCAAAAAACTTACTTCTTTGGATGATAATCGCTGGTGTGTTGTTGATGGTTTTTAACAACATTAACCAGGAGCCCAGGGAAAATAACATCAATTATTCTCAGTTTGTCCGTGAAGTTCAGGATGGCAGAGTGACTGCCGTGGAGCTTGCCGGAATAAATATCACTGGAGTGCGCACGGATACCAGTCAATTCCGTACTGTGATGCCGTTGATCGGTGATGACCGGTTAATGAGCGATTTGTTTGAGAACGATGTTGAGATTATTGCCAACGAGCCTGAACAACAGAGTATTTGGGCCCAGTTACTTGTGGCCAGTTTTCCAATACTGATAATTATCGCTTTGTTCTTTTTCTTCATGCGGCAAATGCAAGGTGGGGGAGCCGGTGGCAAGGGTGGTCCCATGTCTTTTGGCAAAAGCAAAGCCAAACTGCTTGGTGAGGATCAGATTAAGATTACTTTTGCCGATGTTGCTGGTGTCGATGAAGCGAAGGAAGATGTAAAGGAACTTGTTGATTTCCTGAAAGAGCCAGACAAGTTTCAACGACTTGGCGGTCGCATCCCACGTGGTATTTTGATGGTGGGCCAGCCAGGAACCGGTAAAACGCTGTTGGCTAAAGCGATTGCTGGTGAGGCTAAGGTACCTTTCTTCTCTATTTCAGGCTCTGATTTTGTTGAGATGTTTGTCGGTGTCGGCGCTTCCCGTGTCAGGGATATGTTTGATCAGGCCAAGAAACAAGCTCCCTGTATTATCTTTATTGATGAGATCGATGCGGTAGGTCGGCACCGTGGTGCCGGGCTTGGCGGTGGTCATGATGAACGCGAACAGACTCTAAACCAGTTATTGGTGGAAATGGATGGATTTGAAGTTAATGATGGCGTCATTGTTGTAGCGGCGACAAACCGCCCAGATGTGCTGGATCCGGCTTTGCTACGCCCAGGTAGGTTTGATCGGCAGGTCGTCGTCGGCTTACCAGATATTCGTGGTCGAGAGCAGATACTAAAAGTACATATGCGGAAAGTGCCTATTGATGACGGCGTTAGAGCCAGTCTTATTGCCAGGGGCTCACCTGGTTTTTCAGGGGCGGATTTAGCAAACTTGGTTAATGAAGCGGCATTGTTTGCTGCCAGATCGAGTCGACGTCTTGTTGGCATGGAAGAGTTTGAAAAAGCGAAAGATAAAATCATGATGGGTGCGGAACGCAAATCCATGGTGATGTCGGACAAAGAGAAAAAGAATACTGCATATCATGAGGCAGGGCACGCTATTGTTGGGCGTTTGGTCCCAGAACACGATCCGGTTTACAAAGTGAGTATTATTCCCCGGGGTCAGGCTTTAGGTGTAACCATGTTTCTCCCGGAGGAGGACCGGTATAGCCTCAGCAAACAAAGCATTTTGAGTCAAATTTGCAGCCTGTATGGTGGGCGCATCGCTGAGGAATTAACACTCGGTGCAGATGGTGTGACAACGGGTGCTTCCAATGATATTCAGCGGGCTACCGAAATGGCTCGTAATATGGTGACAAAGTGGGGATTGTCAGAGGAGTTGGGTCCGCTGCTTTACACTGAAGATGAGGGCGAAGTTTTTCTTGGGCGCTCGGCCGCATCACAAGCTAAAACAGTATCCAGTACAACAGCCATTGCAATCGACAAGGAAGTGAGAAAAATTGTTGATGCCTGTTATTCAAGAGCCAAAGTGTTACTGGAGACTAATCGAGATAAGCTGGATATGATGAAGGATGCGCTGATGGAGTATGAAACCATAGACGCTAACCAAATCGATGACATCATGGATGGTAAAAAACCACGTCCACCTGCAGCCTGGGATGATCACGATGACAATGATACCGGCGCGAGCAAAGTGGAAAAGGAAAAGGAACAGGTTGATAAATCGGGGAAAATCGGTGGTCCCGCCAGCGAGCACTAACTTGCACTAGTCAACCTACACAAATCCTTCGATGTCCAAATTCATTAAAGCAGGGAACAGACAAATTGATTTGTCTATTCCTGTGTGCATGGGCATATTGAATGCCACACCTGATTCCTTCTCGGATGGCGCCCAATTAAAGTGCGATTCTAACTATCACTTTGCAGTCGATATTGACAAGGCACTTCATCTGGCGGATAGCATGGTCAGTTATGGTGCAGTAATCATCGATGTTGGTGGAGAATCTACCCGACCTGGTGCCGCCGCAGTATCAGTTCAGGAAGAACTTGATAGAGTCATTCCCGTCATTGAAGCGCTCTCTGCAAAAGTTGACGCCTGCCTGTCGGTTGATACCAGTAAGCCTGAGGTGATGATCGCTGCGATTGATGCCGGAGTTGGCCTGGTAAACGATATACGGTCACTGGCTAATGAAGGAGCCCTCGAGGTCGTTAATGACTGTCAGGTTGCTGTTTGTTTGATGCACATGCAAGGTGCCCCGGGCTCAATGCAGGAAAACTATCAATATTCAGACGTGGTAAGTGAGGTTTTCGAATCCCTAAAAAAGGAAATTGATATTTGCGTAAATGCAGGTGTTA
Source organism: Gammaproteobacteria bacterium (assembly GCA_963694095.1). Lineage (GTDB taxonomy): Bacteria > Pseudomonadota > Gammaproteobacteria > Pseudomonadales > Pseudohongiellaceae > UBA9145. The sequence continues at coordinate 695 of CAVOCG010000118.1, read as the reverse complement.
GCAGGGATAAGATACTTGTTGACCCAGGGTTTGGGTTTGGTAAGTCTGTAGAGCACAATTATCTTTTATTAAAGAATCTGGCTTCCTTTAAAGCACTGGGCCAGCCCATTTTGGTGGGTATATCAAGAAAATCTATGATTGGTAAAGTGATCGAAAAGCCAGCAGGTCAGCGTCTGGCAGGAACAATTGCGGCGACGGTGTATGCACTGCGATCGGGTGCCAATATTATTCGAACCCATGATGTGGCTGCCACAATGGACGCAATTAAAGTAAACTTGCAAATAGACAGAGTTTGAAACCCAAGGGATTGATCGATGGAGTTAAAAACTAAAAAGTATTTTGGGACAGATGGCATTCGTGGAAGTGTAGGTACGGCACCTATTACTCCGGATTTCATGCTCAAGCTCGGGTTTGCAGCTGGCGTGGTGTTTGGCCGTAAGGGCGATGGACGCAGCAAAATTTTAATTGGCAAAGATACCCGAATTTCAGGCTATATGTTCGAGGCCGCTCTAGAAGCGGGAGTCACAGCTGCAGGTGTTGATATTAATTTGTTGGGACCGATGCCGACACCAGCGATTGCCTACCTGACGCGAACGCTTCGGGCACAGGCGGGAATAGTAATCAGTGCCTCACATAATTCCTTTAAAGACAATGGCATCAAATTTTTTTCCGGTGAAGGTACTAAGCTGCCAGAC
>CAVOCG010000117.1:0-8467 GCA_963694095.1 Gammaproteobacteria bacterium | reverse complement strand
GTCAGAATTTCATTTTCCTTATCCATGAAATAAACAGTGGCTGAGTAATCCCAGTTGTTGCCGGTGCCCGTGAACCCGAATTCATAGCTGTCAAGCTCGACTGAATCCAGTTCGGCAACTGTTTGTCCATTTTGTAAGCGGTACATTTCGGTAGCTTGCGGCGCACGGAAGCCACGTTGCACCCGTATTTGCGCACTGTGATTGTCGTTTATTGCATAACTAAGACCCAGTTTGGGTGACCAGTCACCAAAGCTGTCATCACGATCAGCCGGTCGGCTATAGCGACAGCCGCCAAATCTACAGGCAATACCATCTTGTTTGGTGCGCCCGTCCAGACCATTGTTAGTGTAGTCATAGCTGACACGCTCATAACGCAGTCCCAGAGAGAGATCCCAATCTCCGTTATCTCGTTCGTAGTTCATAAATACTGCTGACTGTCTCGCTTCTACGTCATAATCGTAATGCAGGCCCTGGGGAAGAGTATTTCTCAAAAAGGCAGAGCGATAGGCTGGCATTGGGTTTGGCTGAAATTGCTTGAGGCCGCCATCGGTAGTCTCCGCGTCAATACCCCAGGCGAAGGTAGCATCGCCCACGAGGTCTTGATAAGCGGCAAACTGAAAACCAAAACTTTGGTGATTGGTATCCTCAGTAGGCGTTCCCGGCAGGAAATGTTGAATAAAAGTCATATTCACGTCGCGGAAATAAGGTGTGAGTACAACGTCCCATCCGTTCATTTCTGCACTTATGCTGGTCCACGCGCGGGTACTTTTGCTGTCCCGGTAAGCGTCAGGATTGGGGTTGGTGTCCTGCAAAGAACTATCCTTGTAGGCGTCCGGACCGACAACATAGCCCGCAGTTTCCTGATTTAGGTTTACTGTAGTAAAACCACCGTCTAATCGCAGGTTGTTATCCGTTGTGTATTGATACAGCCAGCTAAATTTCTGTTGATCGACACCACTGTCGTCACGCCAACCTTCCTCGTTAATCCCATTGACTAAAACCAATTGTTTGAAATTACCGTAATCATGGCCGAATGCGCCCCGGACGCGAGCGAATCCTCGGGGACCTGTTTCGATCCCAATTTCGGCTCGATCGCCAGGCTCTGGGAGCAACACGTTAATCATGCCATGTACGGCATTGGAGCCATAAAAAGCGGAACCCGGCCCGCGGATGACCTCGATCTGGTCTGCGTTCTCAGAGTGCGTGTCGAACATTTCGTTTACGTTGCAAAATCCATTGGCACGTACGGGTATACCTTGCTCTGCAACCAGAAATTCGCCACAGGCGCCGGCGCCGGTTAGAACAGCGGAACGAATCGCTGCCAGGCTCTCCTGGCCACTACCTCGTTGTATATTGACTCCAGGCAGACGATTTAGCGCCTCTTGATAGTGGGTATGACCAACTAATTGCAATTCCTCCTCGGAGAGCACGGCTACGCTGGCATTTACCTCAGCAAGTCCTTCGGACCGCCTGGAAGTGGAAACAACCTGAATTTCTTCAATCGCGGCCTGTCCGGATTGCGCCATAGCGGGGATTGCAGTAACAGCTGTTGCGGATACGATACTTGTAAATAGTAATTTTCTAATCATATAACTCTCCAATGCGGAACTTTTAGCTCGAAAGAACGCTTTGCTCTTGGGGGCAGCTGTCTGCGCTAGGTTCTATTAGCTTCGATTTCATGACCCGTAATGTATTTTTCACTATCAATCAGTATGATAATACGTATAACTTGGCGGTTATATTTGCAAGGCGGGAATATAGCATAGGCGGTTATATTTGCAAGGCGGGAATATGACATAAAACTTAGATAGTTGCCTCACTCCCCCGCCTTTGCGCTGTTTATCGTTACCACGTAAACTGACGCTCGAATTCGGCCTTGCACAAATGTTTGGTGTTATCTTGGAGGAGTTTAGTTAGATGAAGACCAGAATCACTGAAATGTTGGGCATTGAACACCCCGTTGTGCAGGGTGGTATGCAATGGGTTGGCGTAGCAGAGATGACTTCTGCGGTATCCAATGCTGGAGGGCTAGGCACACTTACCGCGCTTACCCAGCCAACGCCTGATGCTTTATTAAAAGAGATTGAACGGTGCCGGAATATGACTGACAAACCTTTTGCAGTTAATCTGACTATCTTGCCGACAATAAAGCCGGTGCCATACCAGGAGTATGCACAGGCGATCGTTGACTCAGGCATAAAAATTGTTGAGACAGCCGGCCGCAACCCAGAGTCGTTTTTGCCTATGTTTAAGGCAGCGGGTATTAAGGTAATTCATAAATGCACATCGATCCGGCACTCATTGAAAGCGGAAAAAATTGGCTGTGATATGGTCAGCGTTGACGGGTTCGAATGTGCAGGTCATCCCGGTGAGGACGATGTAACGAACTTAATATTATTGCCACTTGCTGTCAGGCGATTAAAAATTCCCTTCCTAGCTTCTGGTGGTCTAGGTGATGGCAGGGGGCTGGCGGCAGCGCTGGCGCTGGGTGCGGAAGGTATAAATATGGGCACCCGTTTCATGGTTACGCAAGAAGCGCCAATTCATGAAAATGTGAAACAGAAAATGGTCGATGCCAGTGAGCTGGACACGTCGCTTATATATCGCTCGTTACGTAATACAGCCCGTGTGTTCAAAAATAGGGTGGCCGAAAAGGTACTGGAGATTGAATCCCGTGATGGCGATACGAATTTTGAAGATATCTCTTCCCTCGTTCAGGGTATTAAGGGGCGGGAATTGTTTAACGATGGTGAGCTTGACAAAGGTCTCTGGTCTGCGGGTATGGTAGTTGGCTTGATTGATGATATTCCTACTTGCGATGAATTAGTGTCTAGAATCGTGTCAGACGCTGAATCGATAATTGGCGAAAGACTTGCTGGGTTGCTGCGGACCTGACATCACTCAGGGCAGCACGTCCGAGCAAAACCTGACATTGGCGGAAGAAAATTCATGCAAATAAAAGACAAGGTGGTAGTAGTTACCGGTGGTGCCAGTGGCATCGGTAAATCGCTTTGTGAGCGATTCGCGGAGGAGGGTGCCAGAGCAATTGTTGTTGCCGATATTGATCAACAGGGAGCTGAAACTACTGCTGAGAACCTCGCTTCCAGCACGGCAGCTTTAGCGGTAAGAGTCGATGTTGGTAATGAAGGACAGGTAAATGGGCTAGTGACTCGCACCGAAAAGGCTTTTGGTCAGATTGATTTGTTTTGCTCGAATGCCGGAATACTTACCCTTGGTGGGGAGAATGTTGCCACGGGTGAGTGGCAGAAAATTTGGGATATTAATGTCATGGCCCATGTCTTCGCTGCACGTGCCGTGCTGCCGGCCATGCTGGAGCGTGGTGAGGGCTATTTACTGAATACTTCGTCCGCCGCTGGTTTGCTAAGCCAGGTGGGTTCTGCGCCTTACTCTGTAACAAAACATGCGGCTGTCGGTTTTGCTGAGTGGCTATCCATTACCTATGGTAATCGGGGAATAAAGATTTCGGTTCTGTGTCCACAGGCTGTAAGAAGCAAAATGACCGCTGGTGGTGATGGCGGTGTTGCTGGGATGGACGGTATGTTGGAACCTCACCAGTTAGCTCAGACTGTAATCGAAACCTTGGGTGAGGAGCGCTTTCTGGTGCTACCGCATCCCGAGGTGTTAACCTATATGCGTAGAAAAACCGATGACTATGATCGCTGGCTGGGAGGTATGCGGCGATTGCAGGATCAGTTTGCAGAAGCTTATCGCAAGTCTGAGGAAGACCAAAAAGCTGAGTGAGTTTTCCATGCAACATGCTGTGCACTATTCCCTTGAAAATTGAGGACCTTGAGATGACAAAGCCCATAAAGCGAATGTTAATAAAGATACTGTTCATTCTGGTTTGTGCTACGCCCATAGTTAGCCAAGCACAGGAGAGGATTGCGCTTGCCGATGGCTCCATATTGAATGTGTTTATGGTGGCGTCAGTAGAAAATATTGAGGAGCCCAGACCCCTGGTGATTCTCATGGGCGGGGGTGCTGGCAATGTGTCAATTTCTCAGGACACGTCTCGCTGGTTAGGTACTGGATTTGCAGCACGTGGCTGGATGGTCGCGGTACCGATATCGCCGAACAATCGATCTTTTCGAGGCAGTGAAAATAATCAGAAAATTTCAGAGCTGATCATTGAGTTGCAAAAACGTGATGACATAGCAAACGGCAAGGTACTTCTGGCCGGCGTTTCCAATGGAGGTATGTCGGCGCTGGAAATTGCTCGTCGAAATCCTGAAAACTATTTTGGTGTGGCCGCAATTCCGGCTGTATCAGATGCCAATACCAAAAACTCTGCGTTGGCCGGCTTTCCAGTCTATCTTCGGATAGGTGGTGCTGACCAGTTAGGCTGGGCGGATCAGTTTGAGGAAACTGTTGCCAGTTTCAGCGAAGCCGGGGTTGATCTTGATGCTGATATTCTTGGTGGCGCACCCCATATGTTCAGAATGGATTGGAACACTTTAGAGCCGTGGCTGGCTGGTGTGAAGAACTGAAATCATTCTTTTCTTCTACCCACTACTGCTTGCTATCGAGCGCCCGCAACAATTCCAGCAGCCATCGCATAATTTTTTCGATAGTTGCTCTAAACTAGCTACTTTGACGCTTCCTCCATTTCCAGCCTGCGTGCGCCTGCCAGTATGCCTGGCATTGCATAATTGCCCTCATGACAGGCGTATTCGTACAAACCGTCAGCGGTGCTGTAAAAGCTCAGCTCTGCGGTCCAGGGCTGGCTGTATATGTTGCTGTCCTCAACTGTAAATTGATAGAAGACTTCATCGTCTGAGTAGCGGCTGAATCGTTCGATAATGCGGCCGGCCTTGGTGATGGGTACGGAACTCTGACTCAGTTGCAGGGGATGGATGTTGACAGTTTCCACTACCAATTGATCGTTTTCATACCAGCCAACAGAATCACCAAACCATTGCTCTAGCGCGACTGGCCGTCGTTGGGATCGGGCTTGTTCGGGTGAATCAAAGATGGGAATGATGCGGGCATCGTGGACCATTTCCACATTGATCATGACGTAGTTCTCAGTCTGTACGAATTGGTAGGTATTGTTGTACAGAGCGCCCATCATTCCTGGTCCCGCCTTATTGCCAAACCCTATCAGACAGCGTTCTGCATTAGGAATCGCTTCCGGACCGCGTGCGTCGCCGAAACCGGTAGCATAGCGGGAGCCGAAATCGCGTCGTTCGAAATCGTATTGCGGATTTTCCAGGCGCGGGACTCGCCCGTTCTCCGGATTAACTATGTAAGAAGTACGATACTCGCCCTTGACCCGAGCTAGGTTGGAGCCGGGATCGACCCAGAAATTATTGTACGCCCTGGTGCCGAAGTCATCTCCTGACGCGTCAGGTGTATCATTAACACCATCACCTTCGTCAAAGCCACCTTCAAGACCACCAATCGGCACGCTGGCAGCAAGGACTCGAGCCTCCTCCGCCGACACGACTAGGGATTCCACCCCACTTCGACGCGAGAGACTGGTTAAAGATGCGTTAGTCCAGATACCTTCCAAGTCAGGCCGCTCGGTGTTCTGCGCCAGGGCCGAAGAGCAGGCCAGCGTGCTGCAGACCAGTATAGACCCGGCCCGGGCGGTATGCTTTAGCAGGAATATCATTTGTTGTCTCCTAGGATTTTTACCCGCGTGACAGGATAAATGGGATTAGATTAAAAATACAGCGGTATTAAAACCTTCTCTATATTAACCAATCAATAATTTGGGTAAGACTGTTGCTCGGTTCCATTTTTTCGATGATCATTTATTTAAATTTACCTTAGCTTCTTTATATAGGAGTAATTGTTTAGTGAATAAATTAATCCTTCGCCGTCTCTAATGATCCAGCGAAGCCTTTCGTAGGAGTCTTCCCGGTGTGGTGCATTAACAACCGAGCCCATTAGCGGATTAACCCCTTCGCTAAAAACCACCTCAACTTCATCATCTCGATTAATTTAATCAGCAGGCATAAATAAATCTCTAGGTTGTGATTCAGCCGTTTAATTTGGCATCATAGTATTATTGGAAGTTGAATCAATAAATCAAGCGATTATCGGTTAGCCGTCTTCATTCTCAAATCTGGCTCCCCTTATAAATAATCGCTGAGTGTTAGTTATTTCCACTCACTTGCAGGTTCCGATGAATCTGATGTCAGGAAGCGGATCAAGTCCTCATGGAACTGGTCGGGGATTTCAATCTGGGGCGCATGGCCAACACCTGGGTACAAATGCAAGACGCCGTTTTGTAGTTCAGTCGCAACATGTTTGGCCGCAGCGGGGAAATCATCCACCAGCTTATCGTCTTCACCGCCAATCACCATCGCTTTGCTGTCGATGTGCTGCCAGTCATAGACAACCGGGTCGTTATACATCATCTGACCAACCATGCGACGAACCTTGGCGAAGTTATGGTAATCTCCGCTGAGCGTTTGACCATACTGGCGACGCACGAATTCCAGATGAGCTGGTGGCCAGTAATTGGTGAAGTAATTCTGGTGCCCCCGCAGAATGGATCTGTAGGTGGCAACGCCAGGGTCGGAGCCTAGAGGATCTGTCCAGGATCTGTTCTGGCGAGCATCTGTAAGCCCGATCTGATTCACCATTACCACGTGGGTAGTGATTTCTGGGAAAAGCATGGCAAATCGACTTACGACCATACCCCCCATGGAATGACCGACGATTGCTGCTTCCTCGATGCCAAGCTCGTCCAATAAGTCTTTCATGTTGGCGGCGACAAAATTGAAGTTGTAGGGTATCAGCGCCTTGGAAGACTTGCCGTAACCAATACGGTCTACTGCCACTACTCTGAAACCAGCTTCTGCAAGCGCCTTTATCGTAGGTGTGTAGGCTTCCGAATAGAAATTGTTGCCGTGCTGCCAAAATACAGTCTGACCGTTGGCTGGCCCGCTTGGCGGGACATCCATATAGGCCATACGCATTTTCTCACCATATCGATTTAACTCCAGGAAGTGTACGGGGTAGGGATAGGGTATCTCTTCAAAATTTAGTGACACCGGACCCCAATCGGCCGGGGCTTCTGGTGGTGGTTCAGCTGGCCAGTTATCGGCGGCAAAAGCAGGAAAACTAAAAAGGACAACTAGGGCGGTGATCACGCTACCGTAAGCAAAATTATGATTAGAAAACATTGATATCTGTACCTGTGCTTGTGGTTTAAAAGGTTCCAGAGGATAAGAGTTATTTTGCTGGAAGTCCATGGGCAGTTTTAAAACAACACAGGTTAAGCAACAAACCCCCTGGCATTAACTCTATTTTAGGTTGTATGCTTGCAATCGACCTCACTTGCCAGAATGAAGTTAAGGCGTAATAGGGTGTTTGAAGATAAGTGGGTTGTGTCTACTTCTGACAAACACTGAATTTTCTATCTGGCTAGGCTGTGCTGATTGGCTTATTGCTCTTTTGCCTGTTTCTCTAGAGCACGAGCTACCCGTAGGATATTCTCTAGGCCATGGTTGCCTTCATGGCAGGCAAATTCATAGATCGAGTTATCGGTACTTACCATGGGGAGCGACACGGTCCAGGGATGTTCCCAGGTAGTGGGATCATCGACGGTAAATTCATAGTGCAGCGTTTCGTCACCGGTGCGGGTAAAGCGCTCTACCAGATGCAGGTTTGCACTAGCGCGACGGAAATTTGTCTTCTCCGAGAAATTGGTAGACTCTACTACCAGCGTATCACCTTCCCAGTGACCACGTGGATCACCGTGCCATTGGGTTACGCTGTCTGGGATATGAGGTCTGCCATCGAGTGGTACGATACGAATATCATGCACCATTTCATTAAGGATTAGCACTGATGTTGGTGTCTGCACAATTTGAATATTGTTGTTATAGGCTTGTGGCAACATCCCCTGTGGAATACCCCAGGTAATACAGCGTTCGTTCAGGCTACGATCTGTCCAGCTATCGGCCGGCCCCCGACCTTCGCGAGCGCGGGCTCGAACTGCCATGCGTTCAGCCGAGGCTGGCGTATAGTCTGGGATTCGGCCATTGGGTGGGTCGACAACAAGCGAGGTCTGGCCGCCAGCAAGGACGGTTGTTCCATAGTCAAGATCTGCGGGGTCATGCACCGAAATGCCACCGCGACTGGTATCCAATGGTCTGCCATCAGTGCGGGCGGCGCTGGCTTGTTCCCAGGCGCGAATTTCATCCGGTGTAGCAAATGCTTTCTCAGCGAACCGTTCTGGGCGCTCCAGAGGGGTGATGGTACGCCGGTCCCACACACCTTGCAGATTGGGGTGTCCCCACGCTGTGCTATTCGCGTGGTAGATTTTTTCGTTTGAATTGAGCGACTGCCCACTGCTTGTGGTTGATGTGAGTGCTAACATCAATGCCAGCACCGGAGCCAGAAACCATAGGGCGGTTCGAACTACGGGTATTCGTTGTGTAAACATGTTTACCTCCCATTTTACGCAGTCTTACATATTGTAAACCAATCG
>CAVOCG010000116.1:0-8537 GCA_963694095.1 Gammaproteobacteria bacterium | reverse complement strand
TCAGATTTTGGCTAGCAATTCAGAAGCATTGAAAACCCTTAGTGTGATGGCTGCCCAGGCTATGATGGAAGAAAGACAGGCAGATTACGACGAACTGTTTAGACAAGTAGAAGCATTCAGTCCTGGTAATCCAAAATTCTTGGGTGATGTCGCTGACACATATGGCAATAATTATCGCTTCACGGAGGCTGTCGAATTTGCGCGCGCAGCGATAGCGGCAGATCCACAGTACTGGCAAGGCTACACTTTGCTAGGAAGTAACTTGATTCGGCTGGGTGAGGAAGAAGAGGGAAAGGAAAATCTTGAGATTGGGTTTGAAAATGATCCTTTTAACGTAATGACATCTAATATGTTAACGGTGTTTGATACCTTGGCTACCTATACCACTATGGAGAGTGAGCACTTTAAGGTACGTATGAGTGAGCATGATGCAGACATCCTCTGGCCTTATCTTGAGCCATTGCTGGAAGAAGGTTGGAACACACTTACGGAAAAATATAATTACGAACCGGAAAGTCCAGTACTAATTGAAATTTTTGAAAAAACTGAAGACTTCGCAGTAAGATCTGTTGGGCTTCCTGATATTGGTCCGTTGGTTGGCATTTGTTTTGGCAAGGTAATTACACTGATATCTCCGGACACGCTTTCAGCCAATTGGCAGGAAATAGTTTGGCATGAGTTTATGCATGTGATTACCTTGCAAATGACTAATAATCGTATGCCTCGCTGGTTGTCTGAGGGAATTTCCGTCTGGGAAGAGCGGGAAGGAAGACCCTACTGGGGGAGAAGCCAGGGACTGGATTTAGTAAGGGCAGCCCAGCAGGACAAGCTACTCCCAGTTGGCGATTTGAACGCTGGTTTCACTGGAGCGCGAAATAATGCAGATCTTGGCTTTGCTTACTTCCAGTCCTATTTGGTGGTTGATTTTATTACCAGCGAGTACGGTTTTGATAAATTGATAGAGTTGGTCGAGCAATACGGGCTCATCAAGGATGATAGAGAGAGGTTCGAAGAGGTTTTTGGTCAGACTCTTGATGTTTTTGACAACGGCTTTGATGCCTGGATAGCACGGCGTGTGGACGAAATTAACGTTTACGTCCATACCGAAGATGTACCTGATGAAGGTGAGGGGCATGGTCATGGTGTCAGAGAAAATGCCAGTGCAATACTGGCGGAGCTCTATAACAACGCCTCATTGAAACAGTTGATGCGTTCCCGCATAGAGGAGAACGCAAGAGATTTTCAGGCGTATTTGCAACTCGGCATAGTCCTGTTTAAGGAAGAGGATTTCATGCAGGCCAAACTCTATCTGGAGCAGGCCCATGCGTTGATGCCGTCCTATACAGGTTATCCCAGTCCAGCACTGGTGTTGTCCCAGATTTACGAGAAGGAGGGCAACCGCCCTGCCCAGTTGGAACAGCTGGAAATATTAGTAGCGAATCAGCAACACGATTATGCTTCGGCCATGATTTTGGCAGAGGCGGCGCTGGAGCAGAGCGATATTGAATCGGCAGAATATTATATTGATAGGGCAATTCAGGTAGACCCCTACAGAGCAGACGTGCATGAACTCAAGGCCAGGTTTGCTGCATCGATAAATGATAGCGAGCTGGCAGTAACCGAATACGAAGTGTTGTTGAAACTGGATAGAAATGATCCGGTAGAAGCGAGAACAAACCTGGCCGAGGCTTATTTGAATAATGGTCAGCTACAACAGGCTAAGCAAAACATTTTGAGTGCGCTGGAAATTGCACCCAGCTATGAGCGGGCTCAAAAGGTATTATTGCAATCTGTGGATCAAGGTGATGCGCCTACTAATTAAAATTGTAATGGGATGTAGCGCGCACGTGGTTTTTTTAACTGTGGGGCTAATAATACCCTTGGCTTCGGGGCAGGTATTGCAACCCGGCTCCAATGAAGACCTTTCCATTTATGGGACTGATATAACTGAGTTTACCTGGATGCGAGGTCGCTACACAAACCATGGTGGGGGCAGTAGACGAGGGCGTGGATATGGGCGACGTGGTGGTTGGTGGGACACCGACTACCCGGATTCAGATGAAAACTTCCTCAGAGGGGTTCAGCGTTATACCAATGTAGACACAAATCCGGCCAATTACGATTTCATTGAGTTGACTGACCCTAGTTTGTATGAGCATATTTTTCTTTATATGAATTGGAAGCGTGTTCCCATTGGCTCCACTTTCAGTGGGCCTAATTATACACCCGAGGAAATTGAAGCACTGCGTGAATTCATGTTCCGAGGTGGATTTGTCATGGTAGATGATTTTTGGGGGCAACCACATCTGGATGATATGTTTATGGAAATGAATAAAATATTTCCAGATCGTGAGATTATTCAGCTGAGCACTAGTCACGAAATTTTTCACACATTCTTCGATATTGAAGAATTAGCGCAAGTTCCCGGCCGAATGGTAACCTGGGATCTCGGTGGCTATTTCTCTTTGGATGATCCCAACTATCCTCCTGCCGTTTACGCTGTGCTCGATGATGACGGACGGGTGATGATGGTAGCCAATTACAATACTGATCTCGGTGATGGGTGGGAACATACTTTTTATGAACCATACCCTACCAAGTACACGAACGAAGCTTATAAGATAGGTATTAATTTTTTAATCTATGCATTTAGTCACTGAACGATAGGAACTACCCATGGCAGAAGAAGAAGTAAGAGAAGCAGCCGGAGCAAAGGAGGTGGCAGAGACCGCCATAGCCGCAGAAGTAGCAGAGGCAGCAGAAATAGCCGAAGAGACAGAATCACCGGAAGCGGATGATGTGTTGAAAATCGAAGATCAGGATGACCTCGTTTTGGTTAAGAAAATGCAGGAGGGTAGAGACCAGATTGTTGGCGAAATAAAGAAAGTTATTATTGGTCAGGAAGATATTATTGATGAGTTGCTCATTGCTTTGTTTGCCGGCGGTCACTGCTTGGTAACTGGTGTTCCCGGTTTGGCAAAAACCCTGCTAATAAAAACGGTAGCCGATATTTTGCAGGTCGACTTCAGTCGAATTCAATTTACTCCTGACCTGATGCCGGCCGATGTTGTTGGGTCGGAAATCGTGGAAGAAGAGAATGGTAAGCGGTCACTAAAATTTGTAAGAGGCCCAATATTTACGTGTATTTTACTTGCAGATGAAATTAATCGAACTCCACCCAAAACCCAGTCTTCCTTGTTGGAAGCAATGGAGGAGAAGCAGGTTACTGCGGCTGGCACCACATACCCCATGAAAAAGCCTTTCTTCGTGTTGGCTACCCAGAACCCGATTGAGTTGGAAGGCACCTACCCGTTGCCAGAAGCGCAGTTGGACCGCTTCATGTTTAAAATTGAGTTAGGTTACCTATCTGAAGAAGATGAGGTTGCCGTGGTAAGCACCACCACCCAGACTAATGACACCGTTCTTTCACACCCTTTGGGTGGTGAAGATATTTTAGAGTTTCAACGCATTGCCCGTCAGGTTCCTGCGGCGCAGCAGGTAATCCAATATGCGGTTAGGTTGGTACACGCTTCGCGTCCGCAAAATGACGGTTCGCCCAGCTTCGTTAAAGACTGGGTAAGTTGGGGTGGCGGGATACGCGCCTCACAAAATCTTATTCTCGCAGGCAAAGTCAGGGCCTTGTTATTGGGCCGCTACAATGTTTCCTATGGTGATGTACGTGCTCTGGCTCATTCGGTTTTACGCCATAGAATTTTACTGAATTTTCATGCCGAAGCTGAACGGATTACAACCGATGATGTGATAACAAGACTATTAGAATCGGTTCCCGAACCGTCATCTGATATTTAGGCCAATCAGTTGACACGAATATGACTGAAACACTCAATTTCCTAGATCCCAAGGTGCTTGCTAGTTTGCATAACTTAGAGTTGCGCGCCCGCGTGGTCGTGGAAGGCTTCTTATCAGGCTTACACAAGAGTCCTCATCGCGGTTTTAGTGTGGAGTTCAATGATTATCGCCACTACCAACGTGGCGATGATATGCGACACGTAGATTGGAAACTCTATGCCCGAAGTGAAAAGTTTTACATTAAGCAGTACGAGGACGAGACCAATGTGCGTTGTGTGATTGTCCTTGATACCAGCGCCTCGATGTCCTATACCTCGGGCGGGATGAGCAAACTTGATTACGGGATAACACTGGCCTCTTCGCTGGCTTATTTTGTTATGCGCCAGCGCGATGCGGTTGGACTTATTACGTTCGACGATAAGATTAGGGACTATATTCCTCCGAAATGCAGGCAGCCACACTTAATGCGGATATTGCGCACGCTCGCCCAGGTGGAAGTTGGAGAGAAGACAAATGCAGTGAAGCCGCTTTCGGACTTGGCTTCCTCGCTTACCAAGAAAAGCATGGTAGTTTTAATTACTGATATGCTGGATGATGAGAAGCGAGTAATAAATACCTTGCAGAACTTAAGAGGAATGGGCAACGATGTCATTGCATTTCAAATAATGGATGATGCAGAGTTGAATTTTCCGTTCAATGAAGCCTCTGAATTTATTGATATGGAAAATAATGAGTCCTACATTACCTCTCCGGCTGCAATACATAAGTCTTACATGGAGAATCTGAATGAGTTTCTCGCCTTTTGCAAAAAACAGTGCCAAAGTAGTGGCGTAGATTATTGTTTGTTGAATACCGCCGAACCATTGGATGAGGCGCTTTCAGCCTACATGACTAAACGTGGCAGAAGTTTCTAGGATACGACTGAAACATGGTTTTTCTAACACCATTATTTCTAATTGGTTTACTGGCAGCGTTACTTCCGGTTGCGATTCACCTTATTCGTAAGGAGAAACCGCCGAAGATGATGTTCAGTACTATTCGATTCTTGAAGAAAACGTCGAAAAAACTGATTCTGTTTCAACAAATTCAGCAGCTGTTACTTCTCGCATTGCGTGCGGCTGTTATCGCACTGCTAGTTATTGCATTTGCCCGGCCACTAATCGATCAGACAGTTGCAAGATTACTGGATGCAGACCCACAGTCCGTGGTTATTCTTTTAGATAACTCCATGAGTATGCGTTATGGCGCGACGTTTGATGATGCCAAAGCCGCCGCAATCGAGATCTTGGATGATTTATCACCCGGCGACGAAGCGGCATTAGTCCTGTTCTCCAATTCTGCTGAAACGGTTCGTGAGCTAACCACTGATGTGAATACCCTTAGAAGCTTTGTCGAGGGCATGGGGGAGTCTGGCTATGGTACTACTCGATATATGCCTAATTTAAGGCTTGCGGACCAATTACTGGAATCATCACGCTTTGAAAATCGGGCAGTATATATGATTTCTGATTTTCAGACAGAGGGATTGGAAGGCAGTGACGACGACTGGAAGCTGGCGCCAGGCGTAGCATTCATGGGTATTGATGTTGGCAGCGAGGAAAGCACAAATCTGGTATTAACCGATGTCAGATCGCCCGAACGGCTGCTGGAAGATGCCGCCGAGCAACAAATTTTAGTCCGGGTCAGAAGCTCGGGCAGTGTCCATGTCAGCCAGGGTGAGGTAACGCTTGCCATAGACGGAAATTTAGTGGATAGGGTGCCAGTAGATTTGATAGATCAATCCGAGCAAGTGGTTAATTTATCAGCTGTTTTTGACACTGAAGGAACCCATGTTGGTGAAGTGACATTGAACGGAGACAGTTTCGCTGTGGACAATAAATTTTATTTCACCGTTGATGTGTCGCCAAAAATCAGGGTATTAGTGGTCAATGGCGAAGCCTCAGACGATTGGTTTGATGATGAAGGACATTGGTTTGGGCTCGCTGTTAGCAGTGCAGCAGAGTCGCCCTTTGTTTTAGAATTAGTAGAATCGGCAGGGCTGAGCGTGGCCTCTTTGCGCCAAAGTGATGTGGCTGTCTTGCTGAATGTGGGAGACTTAAGTGATTCGCAGGCGGCAGCGGTAACTTCTTACGTCGAGTCCGGAGGCAGCTTGCTGATAGCTCCTGGGGATAGAGTAGATGCCGATCGCTTTAATCAGCAATTGGGCTCAATTTCTCCAGCTAACCTGGAGTTTCAAGGGTCTACCGGCAGCGATGATTATTTGGTGATTGCTGATTTTGATAGACGCCACCCAATATTAAGGCCATTGGAAGCCAACTGGTCGGTTCGATTTCAGGGGCATTGGACCATAACGCCCAATGCTGAAGCAGATGTGTTGATGCAGTTTGATAATACGGAACCCGCGTTGGTTGAACGCTCTGTAGGTGAAGGCAAAGTAATCCTATTTGCATCGACTATGGACCTTGAATGGAATAACTTGCCATTGCAGGGATTGTTTCTACCCTTTGTCCATGAAACTCTTAGGCACCTGGTACAACCTCCAATAAAGCAGCGTGCTTACCAAATTGGTGATAGCTTCAGTATAGCATTGAATGAACAGCCGAATGCTGTTGAGGCACAGGGACCAAGGGGTGATCCGCTGGAATTTCTTGATGACAGCTATGTTGTAAATGCTGCAACGCCAGGCTTGATTCGTGCAACAGTCGACGGCGTACCGCAGAATTATGCTGTCAACATAATCCCAGAAGAGTCACGCTTCGCAAAAACTGCTGTAAGCAATATATACGATATGATCATAAATCCGGACACCGAGCCGTTCCAGTCTAGAGAAGTCAGAACGGCGCAACTGATTGAAGAATTGGAACGTCCCCAACGCATATGGTGGTGGATTCTGAGCCTTGTTGTGTTGTTGTTGCTGACCGAAACGGTGGTTGCTAACAGGACCTACCGCTAGCTCTGGTATTAGAAATTGCTGGTGTACCACACGTCCATGATATAACTTCGGATTATGCCCTATCCTTATGATTTATATATAAAATATTTCATTTTTCGATCCAGCTTTCAAGGCTGTACTAAAAACTTTCCAGGCACGTTTATTTTTGTTGAATCCCCCGCTCTAATGAGCCATAGTAGTTCACAGATCAGGGTGCACTGGTATGAAAATACTAAAAAAATTATTAAAAGCAGCCTCTGTCAAAGCATCTAATGAGTTTCAGGTTTTATTAGCCCTTCTGGTAACTGTTAGTCTGCCTCTAGCTGCAAACGCGCAATCACTGAGTTTTAATCAAAGCAGTGATGGCATTCAGTCGGCAATTATTCCCATCGATCCAATACAAGCGCTAGATACAAATTTTGGTCCCTATGATTATCGCCTGGCCGAACCGCTGCAATCGCTGGGTAGTCAATTAGAGGGGGCTGGGAATTACAGCGATGCCTTGCTTTTTTATCAACAAGCACTGCATGTAACTCGAGTTAATAATGGGCTCTATCACGAATCTCAAGTGGAAATCTTGAAAAGGATTATCGAAAACAATAAGGCATTGCAAAATTGGGAAGAGGTCAATAACCATTTTGCCTATCTTGAGCACCTATATCAGCGGATCTACGAAGTCAAAGATCCAAGGTTGGAGGTTGGTCTACAGCAAGTTGTGTCTTGGCATGTGAATGCCCTGAACATAAACCTGGAAGGCAAGCGGATAGAACATCTTCAAAAAGCTAATAAGTTATTTAAGCTTCGATTGAAAATAGCTGAACTGACACTGACACCCGACGATCCTAAGTTCGCCTTTCTTCACCACAATATTGCAATCTGTGAACGCCAACTGTACCTCGCGTCAGATATCAATAAGGAAATGATGGGCAAGAAAAACCGGCCGAAACGAGATAGGAGAGTATTGGCAAACCGCGATTAGTTTGGTCAGCGGCTAGCTCGACTCAGACTCCCCATAACATAAGTTTCCCTTTAGCGTGAAAATTAAATGCGAGCAATATATCTTTAGGTTCTATGAGGTTTGTGGGGATGTAGAAGGAATTGTAATTTGTCGCAATGGATGCAGTAATTTCATGCGAGTGATTGATCTCTATAAATATTTTTGGTGATTCAGTCAATGCCTTTAAGTTGATTCATGTTGTTTTGACAAGGAAACCAACGAGCGTTTGTTCGATAGTAATGGGGACAGGTGCCATTACTCAAAGCTGATTAGCATTAATTTAACCCGGGAGCGCGATTGATTTCGGAGTCAAAGGCTTAATTCTGGTTCGAGTCTTTCCACAGGTTTTGCCCTGAAACTAAATAACTTTTGAAGGCGGTTAGGAAGCGCCAGCATTGCTGGGGTGACAATCAGCGTAAGAAGGGTTGCGAAGGAGAGGCCAAATACAATAGCGCTAGCCAAGCTTACCCATTGTGAAGTAATAGGGCCGCCCACTTCAACTTCCGCGCCAATCAGATCTATAGAAACGTGCATGGCTAATGGCAGTAATCCAAACCCGGTAGTAAATGTAGTCAAAAAAACTGGCCGCAGTCTTTGTATCCCTGTATGAACAGCCACTTCCTGTAAAGTCCATTCACGGTGTTGCTTGCGTAATACATTGAATGTATCAATTAATACGATATTATTATTAACGATGATACCTGCCAGAGCGACAATCCCAATTCCGGTTAAAATTACGCTGAATGTTTGCCCGGTTGTGAGTAGTCCGAGCAATACCCCTGCCGTGGATAACAACAC
>CAVOCG010000115.1:0-8548 GCA_963694095.1 Gammaproteobacteria bacterium | reverse complement strand
GTTGAATAAAGCCGGGACTTAACTTATTCTGCGCGATCATAAGACGTAAAAAGGTTTCGATCATCATGCAGGGATTCTTAATTAACCGCTGCGGTAGGCGATTGGATATTTGGGTCATCAGTTTCGTACTGATCATGAGCCCGTTGGTGCAGGCGCAGGGCGGCACTATCGTACGGGTCAGAACTACTATGGGTGATTACTCCATTGAATTATTGGATGCTATTACGCCAGTCACCGTGCAGAATTTTCTGAATTATGTCAACAGAGGCGCCTACGACGGGACTTATTTACATCGCGTGGAGGACGATTTTGTGGTGCAGGGCGGCGCATACCGGTTTGTGCCTTATGGCGATGTGGTGGATGTGATCCAAGATCTGCCTATTGTGAATGAATTTAATCTATCGAATACCCGTGGCACGGTCGCCTTGGCTAAGATTCCAGGTGACCCGAATAGCGCTACCAATCAGTGGTTTGTGAATCTGAGTGATAACAGCGCTGAACTGGATTTTCAAAATGAGGGTTTTACGGTGTTTGGCAATGTCTTAGGCGATGGCATGGCAGTGTTGGATGCTATTGATGAGTTGCCCACTTTCAATCTGGGCGTTAAGGCAACAAGTACTCCATTTTTCACGGAAGCATATACTAGTGGACTCGATTTCGTAACGATGAGCGTTGATGTGGTTAGCCGTTTCAGCGAGGCGCCACATTTTTTCGATGATGCCAGTGGCATATTGCTTACTTCTGTCAATGTGGATAATGGTAGTCAGTTGGCGAGCGTGAGTCTTAATCTGCTTGCTTCAGAATCGGGTGTTGTGTTCCAAGTCGATCCGGCCAGCGTGGTTACCCTAGCGCAGAATTCTAGTAGTATTGCTACCTATTCTACTACTGACAATCGGCTACGGTTACCTACCCTAGAAGTAAACCTTCAGGGCACCACTAGCTCAGCAATCGATGTGGTTTTTGTGTTAAGCGATGCTGAAAATCTGATATTTACTCTGGAGTCCTTCACAACCTTGCAGGGGCTGTACCCCTAATTGCCGTTAGGTTAATCTTGCCATTCTATCTGTGCAGATATCTGAGAAAGACTTTATGGCAGCAACAAGAGGCGAATTCAGTTCCCGATTTGGATTTCTCATGGCGGCATCGGGCTCCGCGGTGGGTCTTGGCAATATTTGGGGGTTTCCAACCAACGTAGCCTCTAACGGAGGCGCAGCCTTTCTGTTCACGTATCTGCTGTTGGTTTTTGCTTTGGCCTACCCGGCCTTGATGGCGGAGCTGATAATCGGCCGTCATGCACGATCCAATGCGGTCACTGCTTTAAAATCAATCTCAACTAATGCTGCGAGCAAAAAGCTGGCGGTAGGTGTCGGTTTCGCGGGAATGATTACCGTAGCCTTGATACTAAGTTTTTATACCATCATAAGTGGCTGGATGTTGGCATTTTTCTTCGACCCGCTCGCACGCTTGCTCGGCATGGATGAATTTGCGCAATGGTTAACTCGGGATACCTCCACCAGAAATATTATTTTTGTTGGGATATTCATGTTGCTCACCGTCATGGTGATAAGTGCTGGCGTGAAAGATGGCATTGAGAAATGGGCAACACGCTTAATGCCAGCGCTGATCGTCATTCTGGTTTTGTTAATTGCTTATGTATTCACACTTCCTGGCGCGATGGAGGGATTACGAGCCTATTTGGTGCCCGATTTTAGCCGGGTCGCGAATGCCGGTCTTCTGATCAACGCGTTAGGACAAGCCTTTTTCTCGCTTTCTCTCGGGGTGGGTACGATGCTGGTTTACGGCTCCTATATTAGCAAACAGGAAAATCTCCCAACTATTGGCGGGCTGGTAGCTTTACTTGATGTGGGGATAGCCGTATTGGCGGGTATGCTAATAATGCCGGCTATGTACGTTGCGCAGACTAATGGAGTAGAGATATATGATGACAGTGGGGGCCTGATTGCCGGTCCTGGCTTAATATTGTCTGTCTTGCCATCGCTTTTTAATAGCATGGGTTCGATGGGTATTCTGGCCGCTATTGCATTTTTTATACTGATGACCATAGCCTCATTAACTTCGTCTATTTCCATGTTGGAGGTGCCGGTATCTTATGTGATAGAGAATCACAAGGTTGGGCGGCAACGGGCGACGATAATGATCGGGGCAGGAGTCACTCTAATTTGTACTCTAATTGTTTTTAATTTTGACAGTTTGTTTGATCGGATAGTGACCATTACTACAGAATACAGCCAGCCATTGCTTGGGCTATTCTTTTGTATATTTGTGGCTTGGATATGGAAACGAGA
Source organism: Gammaproteobacteria bacterium (assembly GCA_963694095.1). Taxonomy (GTDB): domain Bacteria; phylum Pseudomonadota; class Gammaproteobacteria; order Pseudomonadales; family Pseudohongiellaceae; genus UBA9145. The sequence continues at coordinate 6,242 of CAVOCG010000115.1, read as the reverse complement.
TGGGGTGTTGGGGGAAATTAAGCAAGGTTACCCCGATGCCGAGTCGAGCCTATTCTGGAAAATCTGGCCCGTTTACATTAAGTTTATCTGCCCTCTTGCTATTTTGATGGTCTATGTGGAGTTACTTACTTAAATACAGCGTGGATATATCCATTACGGACCTTTAATAAGTCGTTGTTTTTTTAAGGATAAAATATTTCTACCCCTAGTCGGGTATAGATGATATTGGCAAATAGGTGTGCTAACTTGCCATTACTGCAACACATCGAATTCAGCAGAAGGAGACGAGAAAAATGGCTAATCAACATCAAGGAAATCAACAGTCCGCCTTTTTACTACGACGTGATTTTCTCAAGCAGTTAACCATTGCACCGGCAGCGCTCGGAGCTTCTCTGCTGCCAGAGAAGCTCTTCGCCGCTCAATCGAGTGTTGCAGCCAATGTTAAGGCACTTGTATTCGATGTGTTTGGCACAGTTGTAGATTGGCGTTCATCCATCATACGAGAGGGGCAGTTGCTTGCTATACGCAAGGGTTATACTGTCGATTGGGCAGATTTTGCCGATAGCTGGCGGGCTGGTTATGGCCCGGCAATGAATCGGGTAAGAACAGGTGAGTTACCCTGGACAAAGATTGATGACTTACATCGAATGGTGCTGGATGAACTGGTGGTTGAATTTGGTCTCACCGGAATGTCCGAAGAAGAATTGGACTACTTCAATAAAGCATGGCATCGGCTGAGCCCCTGGCCCGATACTGTCGCAGGCCTTAACCGGCTAAAAACCCGATTTGTAATTACTACTTTATCTAATGGCAATGTCGCACTTTTAACCAACATGGCGAAAAATGCCGGAATGCCCTGGGATGCTATTTTATCCGCTGAGTTAACTGGCCGCTATAAACCGGATCCGGAGGTTTACCTGAAGGCTGCAGATTTGCTTGGCTTGCAACCGGGGCAAGTAATGATGGTGGCGGCCCATGCAGGAGATTTGCGAGCAGCGGGTGAACAGGGGCTGAAAACTGCCTATGTAGCCAGGCCATTGGAAAGAGGGCCAGGCAGGCTGGTTGATACTAATCCGGATGGAGATTTCGATTATAGGGCTAATGATTTCCTTGATCTTGCAGTAAAACTGGGCGCTTGATAGACCTGGTTTCCACATGATTGAATTTAAAAAGTTCGTAAAAGAAGAACTGGTCAAAAAAATCTAGCAGTATTGTCCAGAAGAGCTGCAACAAGATCTGGGAAGTTTCGAAGCGCAGTTTTTACTGGATTTTTTAGTGAAGAAATTGGTGGGCATTACTACAATCAGGGGCTGGCTGACGCGTTAAAGACATTTGAAAGAAAGTATGACGAAATAGCCAATAGCATCTATCAACTGGAGAAGGTTAAATGAAAAATGGAAAACTAATAAAGAACTGATTGCTACTATTTTATTGTGATTCGAAGTGGGTCTTTCCACCTAACTTCTCAATCATTCCCTTAACACACCCCATCTAAACCAGTCCTTGCGGGTAGCCCGAATCGAGTTCTCAATTCCCAGTTGTTGATTAAAATAATTCGCTTCGCAAGCCAATGTAATTTAAGCGTGGCTGAATGGGATGGCAGCTTGTGTAGGTGGTCGGAGTTCTGCTAATTTTAAATTTTTCGGTGACGGAGAAGTGAACACGATGCAATTAAGAATGCATGTTATTATTTTGCTGCTACCGGGTTTTCTTGTCTTCTGTTCAGAGCCGAATAACACATTGCCGGCAATGTCGGCTACAGGAGAACTTGACAAAGTGAGCCCTTCAATGACAGCCCCCGTATCAACTACGTCAGGCGCCCCGGTGGAACCCGAGAATCCATTTTTTAATCCCAGCCCGCTTTACTTGAATTTTCCACAGTTCGACCTTATTCGTAATTGAGGCAATTACAGAGCAATCTGCCGCACCCACGTTCGAGAACACAGTTTTGGCAATGGAATTGTCTGGGCAGTTATTGCAGCGGGTATCCTCGGTTTTTTATAGTCTTGCCGGTGCCCATACCAATGAGGAGATTCAAGCGCTGCAACAACAGCTCGCCCCCTTGATGGCAGCACATGATGACAGTATCGTATTGAACCCGCTGTTGTTTAGCCGAATCGAGGTGATTCATGAGAACAGGCCGGAATTAGACCCAGAGTCAACACGATTGGTTGAACAGTACTATATTGATTTCGTGCGTGCCGGCGCTGGGCTGAATGAAGATGCGCAGAATCGAATGCGTGAGCTAAATGCACAGATTGCTTTGCAACGAACTTTGTTCAGTCAGAATGTGTTGAGTGAGGTAAATGACCTGGCCATTATTGTCGGCTTGCGGGAAGAGTTAACCGGGCTTGATGATGCCGCTATAGCGGCGGCGGCTGAGGAAGCACTTAGTCGTGATCTGGCCGGGAAATTCGTCATCCCTCTGTTAAATACTAGCGGACAACCAGCGCTGTCAATGCTCCAGAATCGCGCTTTGCGAGAGAGAATTCACCAGACCTCCGTGTCCCGAGGTGGCCGGGGAGGTGCCTTCGATAACCGGGAAGCGCTTTCCACTATTGTTAAGCTTAGGGCGGAACGCGCTCAGTTGTTGGGGTACGATAATCACGCCCAATATGTGCTTGAAAACCAGACCGCAGGTTCGGTTGACGCTGTGAATCAGCGTCTGGCGGAATTGGCACCACCGGCAGTTGCTAATGCTCGGCGAGAAGCAGCAGACTTACAGGAACAGATTGAGAGCAGTGATGAGGATTTTAGTCTCGCTGCCTGGGACTGGGATTTTTATGCGGAAAAACTCAGAGTAGAGCGTTTCGAGTTTGATGATTTCCAACTCAGGCCCTATTTCGAGTTGGATAATGTGCTGACCAATGGACTGTTCTATGCCGCCGAGCAGCTTTACGGCATCAGTTTTCAAGAGCGCACGGACCTACCTGTCTACCAGGAAGATGTCAGAGTATTCGAAATATTCGATACAGCTGGTACAACCCTAGCGTTGTTTCTGGGTGATTATTATGCCCGCCCCAGCAAACGTGGCGGCGCCTGGATGAACTCCTACCTATCTCAAAATGATTTATTGAATACGCAGCCGATTATCGCCAATCATTTGAATATTACCGAACCGCCGGAAGGGCAGCCTACCTTGCTTAGTTTTGACGAGGTCACGACCCTCTTTCACGAATTTGGGCATGCACTTCATGGTATGTTTTCTAGTGTAGAATATCCCTATTTTTCAGGCACAAGGGTGCCTAGGGATTTTGTTGAATACCCATCCCAGGTAAACGAAATGTGGGCTACCTGGCCTCAAGTTTTGGAGAATTACGCTGTGCATTATCAAACAGGTGAGCCAATGCCGCCTGAGCTGTTGCAAAAAGTATTATCGGCTCGACAATTTAATCAAGGTTTTTCCACCACGGAATATTTAGCAGCGTCCCTGTTAGATCAATCGTTCCATCAGCTGACACCGGAACAGGTGCCATCGGCCAATGAGGTAATTCAATTTGAAGCCGACGCGTTGGAATCTGCTGGTGTCGCCATGTCAGAAGTTCCACCACGTTATCGAAGCACGTATTTCTCACACATAATGGGTGGCTACTCGGCTGGCTACTACTCCTATATCTGGAGTGAAGTGCTTGATGCAGACACAGTGGAATGGTTTAAGGAAAATGGGGGATTGTTGAGGGAAAATGGAGATCATTTTCGCCAGACATTGCTTTCAAGAGGAGGGAGTGAGGACGCGATGGTGCTGTTCAGGCGCTTTAGAGGACGAGATGCTAGGATTGAACCCCTACTCGAACGAAGAGGTTTAAATTGATTAATAGGAGAGTTCAGTAAGCCTACTACTTATTTCGCCGGTCAGACCGGGCTGAAAAGTATCTCTTCTGACTATATTCGGTTCGCGCAAATGATTGCAAATGGAGGGGGGCTGGATGGACTGAGGCTGCTTGGCCGAATGACGGTTCGTCTCATGATCAGCAATCATGCGGGGCGAGAAGGATGTCTATGCCCGTGGAGTAGGATACGGTTTGGGTTTCGGAGTGTTGGTTGACCCCACATTCTCATTCTGCACATTGTCGCTCGGCAGCTATGGCTTGGGGTGGGGCTTATGGTACTTTGTACTACGCAGATCCAGTCGAGGAACTGGTCGGCCTCATGCTCATCCAGTTACCGGGGCCCTCAACATCAGACAGCGGTTCACTAATATGGTGAGCCAAGCAGTCGTGGATAGTGCGGCCGATCAGGCTCCAACGGTTAAAGGCTATTCGATTGTTCTGTAGCCATTGCGCCAGTACTATCACTGTCTGTAGGTACGGCTAAGGCTCTATGTCCCAGCACCGTGACGGTGCCCTGAGTCAATTAGATTTAAATAGAGATAGTTTTTATTCTTTCCAAATTCAAAGGAGCAGGCTCATGAGAAAATCCACATTGTTATTTTGGAGTTTGGCCGTAATGGTGGTTATTCCTTCGTTGGTGAGGTCGCAGGAAGTGGAATACCCCATGATCCTAATTCCAACCAGCGAGAGCGAGTACACGTTTCCAGAGGGGTATCAGACTCCATGGGACAGAATTGAGATTATGGTGACAGAAAAGATGTCGCCGAACCTCTTTACCCTGCATGGTTCTCAAGGCCTTGATCGGTCGCACCCTGATGCTTCTGGTGGTAGAGCCATGGTGCTTTTCGGGCCAGATGGCGTCCTGCTGGTGGACACCGAAAACCGACAGGTGGCCGACAAGACGCTGGCAGCAATCCGATCATTTACCGACGGCCCGATAAAGGTCCTGATCAACTCACATATTCACAGTGACCATACCGGGGCGAACGCCTTTTTCGGTCACCAGGGGGCGTTAATTTTCGCACAGGAAAACCTACGGCTAGATATGATCAATCCACTGCGACCCAATGGCCGGCCAGCCCCAGCGCGGGATCCGGCTGGTACTCCAGTGGTGACTTATGACTATGATCCCACTGCACCCGGTGAACCTGCTGTTACCTTGAATATGAATGGCGAGACGATAGATATTATCCCGATGATGCCGTCTCACACTGCTGGGGACACGGTCGTGCGATTCCGCAATGCTAATGTGATCTATATTGAGGATTTCTACCGGAACTTCGGTTTTCCCTTCGCCGCTCAGACCAGTGGTGGCTCGATCAAGGGTATGATTGAGGCGATTGATCTCTTTCAAATTATCGCCGGCCCTGACACGTGGCTAATTCCCGGTCATGGCACGCTAATTCATAGAGAAGATCTCTTACCATATCGTGATATGCTGGTTGATATCGTAGCAAAGGTTACGATATTGCGCGACGAGGGTAAGTCCTTGGGGGAAGTTCTTGGCGCGAATTTGACGGCGCCGTATGAGCAGACGACCCAGGGTGACACCCAGCAAAGCAAGGATCGCTTTATTACGGCCGTGTATGACGAGGTTAAGGACTTTCCACCTGTTGTAAATGGCAGGCGGGTAATGCCGGTACACTAGGTTAGGGTAATCTCAACGTTAGTTGCCACTTTCCTTATTTTTGGCTGAAAGAATCAGCTGGAGAATCGTCTACCTGAATTGCGTTCCTGCGCGCCAGATCTGCTTCTTTGAAACCTTTTGCTTCTGGCCTAGAGTAGACCTTCAGTTTAATTTATTTCGATTACAGGAATTTGAAGACTTGCCTATCGATCGATGTTACATATTGGCAGTTTTAGTACCGCTTAATTTCAGTATGAGTAAGCTCAGCTCAACCCAAGGATTGGATAAAGACAGGCCTTTGATCGACTGATCAATGAGTCGTGCATGCTCCAGTAGATCCCAGATTTGAGGGGTTTTCACCCTACCAAGCGCGCTGCCTACCGCGGCTTTGCGATTGAACCAGACTCTGGCTGACTGAATCACGCCATTTGGTGTCTGCCCCTCTTCTATTTTTTCCAGCATAGGTAACAGACTTCTGAGCTCTCGGGTTATTGCACCGAGAATAACTAATGGAAAGATTCCTTCATTTTTTAATCCACCGAGAATCTTGAGGGATTTCACTGAATCACCCAGCAGCGCCGAATCGACCAGATTGTAAACACTGTAGCGGGAGCTATCAGCAACTACTTGCATAACCGTGTTCGCATCTAATGTGATATTTTGCTGGTCTGGATTTGACAGTAGTTTTAATTTTTCAATTTCCTGTTTTGCTGCGAGTAAATTGCCTTCTACTTTGTCAGCTAACAAAGCCAGTGCGTCTGGATCGGCGCTAATACCTTCTGCCT
>CAVOCG010000114.1:0-8749 GCA_963694095.1 Gammaproteobacteria bacterium | reverse complement strand
CCCGAAGCGCGAACGCTGAACGATCGCTGCATGATGAACGCGCGAACGGGCCCACCCATGGTGTCTGGTTCCTACAACAATAATATGCAGCTTATACAAACCGAAGATCACATCGTTATCGTGAGTGAAATGATTCACAATGCGCGAATCATCAGGCTGGATAGTGAGCATCACACCCGACAGCTGAAATGGGAAGGTGATTCAGTTGCTCACTGGGAGGGTGATACTTTGGTGATCAATACGCAAAATTATTACTATTATTACGGCTGGCGTGGAACCTCCCCAAATTTGAAGGTGGAAGAGCGTTTTAGTTGGATAGATGAAAATACCCTGGATTACGATTTTACCGTGGAAGACTCGCAGTCCTGGGATGAGAGCTGGTCGGCAAGACTTCCTATGCGTCGAATCGACGACCCGCTGTATGAATATGCTTGTCACGAAGGCAATCACGGACTCGCCGGTATACTTGCCGGGTGGCGACGCTATGAATCCATGGGAATGAACGGTGACGGAACGCCGAAAGAATAACTGAAAAATAAAAGCAGGAACGAGCAGACAGCAATGCTACCTAGCACACTGGTTCTTCGTGTGCTTTCGGCTTGGTTGGGAATCATAAAAATAACTTATTGCATGAGGCACTGGTAATGAATAGGCAACTAATGGGCTCTGTCGGCCTATGTTTCGGTCTGGCTTTTTCAAATGCGCTACTGGCACAGCGCCCCGCAGCGGTGCCACTGCCGGAAGGCCCTGGCAAACTGCTGGTGCAAAACCTCTGCTCAAGCTGTCACAACACGTCAATGATTACTCGTGCGGCGGGTTTTAGTACGGCAGGTGAGTGGCGGGACTTGTTCTCCACCATGATTGAGCTACCCGATTCCCAAGCTGAGACTGTTGCAACCTATTTGGCGGAGCATTTTCCAGAAGACACTTCGCGCCGACCTAACCTGATTGCAGGCGACGTTGATATTGAAATTATTGAGTGGGCAGTCCCCACACTAGGTCAGCGCGTGCGCGATCCAGTCGAGGCACCTGATGGATTAATCTGGTGGACAGGGATGTGGGCAAGCCTCACTGGCAGACTCGACCCCGAAACGGGGGTGATGGAAGAGTTCCGATTACCACCGAGCTCACGGCCCCATACCATTGTTCCAGATGAGGCAGGTAATATTTGGTACACGGGAAACGGCAACGCAACAATAGGCCGGCTGGATCCGAGCACTGGTATGGTTGAAGAGTTTGAAACGCAAGCGCGAGACCCGCATTCGGCGACATTTCATCCCAATGGGAATCTCTATTTCACCGCTCAAGGTGCAGGCATGTTGGGCAGGTTGAACCCCAATACTGGCGAGATCAAAGAAATAACCACCGAGCCACGCCCCTACGGCATTAAGGTCGGTCCCGATGGTACCTTGTGGATTGCTTTTAATGGGACGAATAAGATAGGCGCGCTAAATCCAGATTCCATGACAGTGAAGTATTACGATGTCCCTGACACTCGAACCCGAGTTCGCCGCCTTGATTTGGATAGTCAGGGTATTGTCTGGTTTGTCAATTCTACAATGGGTAAGATCGGCAGGCTCGACCCGGCAACAGGTGCAATTAAACAGTGGGATTCCCCCAGTGGCCTGTCTTCACACCCCTATGCTCTAGCCGTTATTGATGATGTTGTATGGTATAACGAGTCCGGCATGCGGCCCGATGCGTTGGTACGATTTAACCCGCGTACTGAATCTTTCCAGAGTTGGGCCATTCCCTCTGGAGTGGGAATTGTAAGAAATGTTTGGGCAACCGAGGATGGGAATTTGCTGATTCACCAGAGCAGCTCCAATCGCGTAGGGATGGTGAAGATAGACTGAAGAAGATTGAGCTCAGATATTGCTAATTTAGGACGCTAATTAAATCCAGTCTAAGGCATGATAAATTAAACAAAAACAATAGAATATTAAAGAACCATGAGGTAATGGCGATATTGTAAATAGATGGACACTTATATGGCTTAGATTAGGATTGAATTCTTAGTGCTAGGCCTTTTTTTTGTCTTGAACAAACCGCAATTCAAACTGGTTTTGGGTAGCATAGCTAGTCATTCTGCGGGCACAGGCTGTGTAGCTCCCCCTAGGTTAAAAATCACTAATCATCAAGTGAATAAACTGCTAGTTTTCGTGTATTCAGGTTTATACCCATATTAAGGAAAAAAATGACTTTATTAAACCGGGCTTTGTTTGCATTCACATTGTGCTTTTCGGCAGTATTTATATTTAACACCTATGCAGCGGATGCGAATAGAAAAACTGTTGAAAGCCGGACATTATCACTTCCTGGGGCGGCAAGTGAGCAACTTCAAGCATCTATATTAGCGGTTCCTGGACTCCTATTCTCATCGGGTGGCCAAACATTGGAGACTACAGAACAATGGGAGGCGTTTGTTACAGCCAGAGGTGCGCAGGTTGTTTCACCGGATGGACCGGCACAAGTTCCTGGCGTGCTCATCGAGCGAGACATGATCGCTGGTGTCAATGTTTATCGTGTAACGCCGGATGAGATTTCACCAGAACATAGCAACCACTTATTTCTCCATGCACACGGTGGGGGATATATTTTGGGAGGAGGCGATGGCAGTGTGGGTGAGGCGGTTAGTGTTGCACTCAGCTCTGGTATTCGTGCGCTGTCCGTTGACTACAGAATGCCGCCGGACTCGCCTTTTCCTGCTGCCATCGATGACATGGTAGCAGTATATAAAGAAGTGCTTAAAACACACTCGGCCGACGGAATTGCAATAGGTGGTACATCCGCAGGAGGCGGTCTTACCTTTGCAACCGCTCTTCAATTAAAGGCATTGAATCTGCCACTACCGAGTGCGCTCTATGTTGGTACACCCTGGGCTGATCTCACGAATACGAGCGATACGCTTAATACAAATGCAGGCATTGATCGCGTATTGGGGAATTATTTTGAGCTGTTGCAAGCAGCCGCGCTGGTGTATGCCGGTGGCCGTGACTTGAAGGATCCACTAATCTCACCTTTGTATGGAGACTTCAATGGATTCCCGTCTACTATACTCTTTTCAGGAACACGGGATTTGTTATTAAGTGACACGGTTCGTTCACACCGAAAGCTCAGAGCAGCAGGTGTTGTCGCTGATCTGCATGTGTTTGAAGGTCTGTCTCATGCTGGGTATTTGATCGCCGCTGGCTCACCCGAGTCGAAAGCCATGCTTGCTGAGCTAAGCCAGTTTCTGAAGACGCATCTGAACTAAGTGATTTGGGTGAATTTCAATAGAGAAAATTAATCACTGCTACAAATTGGTTTTGGGTAGGAATGCCAACAATTCGCTGGGGCAGGCGACGATATCGTCCTGGCCCAGTGTCAGCCTGAACTGGAAAGGGATCAATTGGTAACACCCCGTGCGCTTGGCTTTTGCGCCACGGCGTCGGGCTTTAGAACCATCTGTTTTGCGAGTATCAAAAGTAAATAGTTCGTAGTCCGGGGGCAGGTGCTGCTTAACTTCCTCCAAAGCGGTAAAAGAGAGCTCCTTACCATAGGTTATTTCACACACTACAATCGGTCGGTTGTCCCGTAAAGTCTGTTGTAATCCTTTTAGGGCTAGCTTCTCAAAACCTTCCACGTCAATCTTCATCAGAGCAATGCTGTGTAACTGCACTTTTTTAAAAAAGTCATCTCCTCTAACCAGGGTTAATTCCCCGATTGCCTGATTGCCTTTGGTTACGGTAGATGCATCAAATGAGCCAATACCTTGATTGCGTCCGGTTGGAGCAAAAAACATTTTCTGCTCATTGTCATTACTAAGCCCAACATCATGAATTTGAATGTTCTCAATCTGATTTAGCTCGATGTGCTTCCGCAGGCTATCGCTCACTAGCTGGAATGGCTCGAATGCGTGCACTTGACTCGCGTATTGGCACATAAACAAAGAGTGCTGACCGATATTTGCGCCAATATCGCAGAATATCGAATCCTTCTCGGGCAGGTTTTGTATGGTGTCACGTAAAAAGTAGAGTAGTGGCTTCTCAAAAGCACCACAGTAATAGATATTAAATTCGATGCTGTTATTGAGATTTCCCTGATAGTTCAACCCGAAAAAGTCTGTGCTAAACGGAACCGATGGCGCAGCACCTTCAGCACAAATTTTCTTATAGAGCGCCTTTCCATAGCGGGGGCTAAACCAGGTCTGCCGCCATAGGAACTGACTGATTTTGTAAAAAATGCTCATGTTTGATTGATTTGAATTGCCTTGGGCGGACTTACTGCAGGATTATAATGCTTTAGGCGGCTAAATCGTACTGCTGTCTGTTTGGTGCGGGCATGATTGCCCAGCAAACTAATGCTATGACTCTCGGCAATAGAACCAAAAACCATATTGCGAGCGTGTGTATTTCAATGCCTTACAGTTGTACCGCCCAAGCACACTGTATTGATTGTAAAGCCACAGTGGCTGGTTTATGTTTCCTCATCGACTTATGAGCCCAACAACGAGGTAAACTATGCTCGCAATAATCGGCGGGACTGGGTTGTCCAGTCTGGATATCTTAGGAGCGACAGAGAGCGAAACTATTGCCACGCCATATTCTGATGATGCGGTGGAGCTGGAGCGACTTAAGTGCCACGAAAAGGACATCATTTTTCTGCCCCGGCATGGTAAAAATCATGTTCTACCACCTCATCATATTAATTATCGGGCCAATATTAGGGCTTTACGAGAAGTGGGCGTTAGCCACGTTATTGCTATTAATGCGGTCGGTGGGATCAACGCTGAACTTGAGCCAGGCGCACTGTCAGTTCCAGATCAGCTTATTGACTATACTTATTCGCGCAAGCATACATTTTTTGAGAGCGACCTTGAAGAGGTAACGCATGTTGATTTTACTCACCCTTTCGACCCACAGTTACGGGCTATGATCCTGCGTAACATTACTTCTGTTAATACGTCTCAGGAGCTACCCAAGGTAGTCATGGATGGCGGTGTCTATGGTTGCACGCAGGGCCCACGCCTGGAAACAGCGGCTGAAATTGGTCGATTAAAGCGCGATGGCTGTGACATGGTGGGGATGACGGGTATGCCTGAAGCGGCACTGGCGCGCGAATTAGGTATTGCCTATGCCAGTATCGCTTTGTCGGTTAACTGGGCCGCCGGTTTATCCGATGAATCCATAACTCTCCCTGAAATCCATCAGGTGTTAAACACAGGTATGTCCTTCATCAACGCACTACTAGACCGGTTGATCAAGGATTATTCCTAACGAGCTTGTTAATTCACGGCTGTGGCAGGGGAGGCGGATCGTAGGGCTGCACAATGACGACCAAGCCAAGCGCGGGGTGGTCCAGATAGTGGAATTCGTTACTACGCATATCCCGGCTCTGCTGCATTTGATAGATACGGTTAATGAAATAAGTCGGTCCGGTGGCTGCATCTTCTGCCGGTGCTTCACCCGATGTCAGTCGGTCCGGTACTACGGGTAATTGCCAGTCGTTATTAGAGCGCTCTGCCGCACTGAACTCTGTTAGCCAGAGATTGGCATCGATTACTACACGGTCCGCATTGTCGTTAAAACGGATTGCAAGACTCCCCAACAGTTCACGTCTGCCGTTGTAATCCAAACCTCCCTCTATGAGAAGCGAAGTCGCATCGTCCTCTGCAACTACCGGCTGCCGCCACAGGCCGTGGAAGAGCAGACGGTTGGTGGAGGTTCGTTCAAGTGCACGATTGGTCCCCTCTAAGTCACTTTGGGCGGGGGGCAATTGCACATAGGGCTCACGGTCAAAATCATAAAATTTGAAATCACCTGTTACCTTTATCGGTTGCGGACCAGTTGCCGGCGTGAACGCAGCTGGCATTGCGATATCAGAACCTGGCTGGCCGGCATCAATCAAAGTGGCGTTTTCATCGAGAAATTCAATGAAAAATAGGCTGTCCAGGAGGTTGAGACGGCGCATCGATTTGGGGAAAGAAAGTTCGAGTTGCGATGCTCGCCAATCTTCGTTATTCCTGTCAATTTGTGATTCATTGCTAAAGATGCTGACTTCTATTTGAAACCAACGATTGTCTTCAGCCGCGTAAGCAGGTCTTGATGCCGTGCCAACGAGACCAAATCCGCTGAAGCCAATGAGAGCAACTGAAAGCATCAGGTATTTCAGCGCCCTTAGTTTCATAACATTATTCATCCTCATACCTTATCAGGCCAATTCCTGTGTAGTAAGCCTCAAACGATCAAGTACGCTATTGATAAAATCCAGCTTTTTATCGGCATCAGATTGGCCGTGGGTGAATTGTAGCTGATTAGCGCCACCTAGTTTAAATTGTTGCGGATTATTTTGCAGTACTTGGACGATGGATAGAGGTTCGACATCCGTGTTCTGGTTAAACTCGATTCGCCCGGTGTTGATATTAGCGTCTATTTTCTTGACTCCATATTGCTGGGCTTTCAGTCTAAGCTGGGTGACACGAAAAAGAAGCTTGAGGGGGTTCGGTAATAAACCAAATCTGTCGATCATTTCAACTCGCAGTTCGAGCAGTTCGTCATTGCCATATGCGGCCGAAATTCGTTTGTACATGATTAGCCGCGTGTGAACATCGGGCAGATAATCATCTGGGATTAATGCAGGGATCCTGAGATTGATTTCAATTGCCTTGTTCAACTGCATATCCAGGTTTGGCGTGCGGCCGGCCTTGATCGCCGCCACGGCTTCTTCTAGCATCTCGGTATACAAAGAGAAGCCAATTTTCTGCATGTGCCCACTTTGTTCATCACCTAGAAATTCGCCTGCGCCGCGTATTTCTAGGTCATGACTAGCTAGAGTAAATCCAGCACCCAAAGTGGTTGCCGCCTGAATTGCTTCTATCCGCTTCCTGGCATCAACTTTCAAACGACCGCCGTTTGGTAGTAACAAATAGGCATACGCCTGGTGGTGCGAACGCCCCACTCGGCCGCGTAGCTGATGCAATTGTGCGAGACCGAATTTATCCGCTCGGTTGATAATAATTGTATTGGCGCTGGGAATGTCAATGCCGGTTTCGATAATCGTACTGCAGACTAATATGTTGTAACGTTTGTGATAGAAATCTGCCATTATTTTTTCCAGTTCACGTTCTGGCAACTGGCCATGCGCCACACAAACTCGGGCTTGAGGAATTATTCCTCTTAAATGCTCAGCTGCCCGCTCGATAGACTTCACCTCGTTATGGACGTAGAACACTTGCCCCCCTCGCAGTAATTCCCGCATTACGGCTTCTCTTGTCAAGCTGTCTTGCTCCTCGCGTATAAATGTTTTTACAGAGAGTCGGCGCGACGGCGGGGTCACGATCAAGGATAGGTCGCGGATTCCAGATAAAGCCATGTTAAGTGTTCGTGGTATAGGGGTGGCGGTAAGGGTTAGAATATCTACATCTGTTTTGAGCGCCTTGAGCTTCTCTTTTTGTGTTACCCCAAAGCGGTGTTCTTCATCAATAATTAACAATCCTAAGTTGCTGTAATTGATTGTTGCATGGAATAACTTGTGTGTACCAATCAGTATATCCACCTTACCGCTAGCTACATTTTTTAGGCTTTGCTTTTGCTCAAGGTTGGACTTAAACCGGGAAATGACATCTACCTCGATGGGCCAATCGGCGAATCGGTCTTTAAAGCTTTCGAAGTGCTGCTGGGCCAGCAGTGTCGTTGGTACCAATATAGCGACTTGTTTGTTGTTTTGAACCGCGATGAAGGCGGCACGCATGGCAACTTCGGTTTTGCCGAAACCGACATCGCCGCAAACCAAGCGATCCATACTACGGCTAGATTCCATATCCTGAATCACTGCAGTAATAGCGTTTTCTTGATCGGTAGTTTCCTCGAATGGAAAACTGGCGGCAAAATTATCATAGTTAATGGCGGAGCAACTGTACTCAAAGCCAGATTTTGCTTGGCGTTGGGCGTAGATATCGAGTAGCTCAGCGGCAACGTCATAAATTTTCTCTGCTGCTTTGCGTTTGGTGCGTTGCCAGTTATCCGTACCGAGGTGATTTAAAGGTATCAGTTCTGCGTCGGCGCCGCTGTAGCGACTAACCAGGTGGAGAGAGGCGACAGGTACGTAGAGTTTTGCCTCGTTGGCATATTCCAGGGTTAGAAATTCGGTAGCTTGGTCGTCAGTGGTAATGGTTTCTAGCCCGCGATACCGACCTATGCCGTGGTCGACGTGAACTATGGCATCGTTTAGATGTACCTCGGTAAGACTTTTAATGATGAAATCTGTATTACTCTGCAACTTACCACGCCTTCTACGCTGAGCGATTCGGTTGCCAAAGAACTGAGCTTCGGTAATCAGGGCAAGCTTACTATCGCTGAGCCATAGGCTTTGGTCGAGAGGAGCGACCGTAATGTTAAACTTGTCATTGCTGGTTAAAAAATTTTTCCAGTGTTCTGTTGGTATGGGCTTGATCTCAATATTACGCAGAATCTCTAGTAGGGTCTCACGCCGACCAGCGGACTCTGCACAAAATAAAATACGGTGATCAGGGTGATTCTGTATGAAATCCGATACCGCAGAGAAGGGCTTATGTAGTCGTGGGTTGCTAGTGAGATCCGGTAGAATTTTTGCCTGAAGATCAGTCGCGCTCATGGATTCTGAAAAAGTGATCTTCGCGTACTGTTTCAAACCGGCAAACACTTGTTCGGTTGTCAAAAATATTTCTGCTGGGCTGAGGATGGGACGAAAGCGGTCGATTTGGCGGTCTGCAAACCTTGAATTAATGTCG
>CAVOCG010000113.1:0-8797 GCA_963694095.1 Gammaproteobacteria bacterium | reverse complement strand
TTGAATTCACTAGTATAGTACTATTTATGGGACGGATTATCGCAGTTTGCCGGGCAAAGTAACAGGATAACAAGGGTACTGCGACAACTTGTCACGGATGCACCCTCTTTACTATGCCCCGCCTGGAGGGGCATGTGACAAGACTACTTGTCCTAGAATGAAGAGTAAAATTCAAAAATTGCGGACTCCTGAGTCCAAGCTTCTTCCTTGAGAAAAAACACTATCTAAGCGCTGGGTTTTAGAAAAGCTCTTTTTCGAGCCGAATCTGCGCTGCGCGAGCGCACCCCTCCATGACTTGGAAATAGCGCTGCACCAACTCTTTTCCTACATCATAGGGATGTGGGCCGTCCCCACGACCTGCGAGCATCCTGTTTCGATTGACCGCATTGTCGAACTCTGAGTGGTTAGAAAGAATCACAGAGGCATCGACCGCCTCTGCTTGCTGAGCGATGTGCTGCTGCGAATCAATATATATCTGAAAATTCTCGATTCCGGGATCTGGGGTGTTGTTCACAAAGTTGAAAGCGGTGCCACCTGAATACGCTACGCTCACTGGCCTACCGTTATCGAAAACGGTAAACGTATAAGACAGCGCACCCGGTGTGTGGCCAGGGGTTTCCCATAGTGAGACAATGCTGTCGCCGAGTAAAAGTTGCATCCCATCACTCGCTACTACGTCGCGCGTTGGCGCCATGCCTTTATAACGATTCGGATAGGTTTCAACTAAATCCCAATCCGCAGCGCCCATGACGACTTGAGCGCCGTAGCGTTCCTGCAGTATCTGGGCGCCTCCGATGTGGTCTCCATGTGCGTGGGAAATGATGACATATCTGATGTCCGCAGGATCGAGGCCGAGCTTCTCCAACCCGCCAATGATCAACTCTTCGGAGTTATAAGGGTAGATCGTATCAATAATAATAATGCCGTCACTTGTCGTCAGCGCCCAAGACGAGTGCACCCTGCCGCCGATGAAATAAAGATTATCATACACTTTAGCGGGCTCAGCATACCAAGCCTCGCGAGGCGGTATGCTGCCGGGGTCTCTTACATATCTTGGCAGGTTGTCGCTGGTGTTTAAGCCACCACTCGCCGGAAGCAGGCAAATCCGATTGAGCGTTCCAAGAAATTCAAAACCCGCCGCCGTCTTGGCTGATCGCAAGGCGGCTTCAATCTCCGCATCGAAATCTCTGGGCGTATTAACCTCCTGGCCGAAACTGTGAGTTATGGTCAACCCGACCATGAACGTGAGCAATGCAGTCAACCGTATAATGCGAAAATTCATTCCTTTTCTCCCGTCTATCCCGATTCAGGGATGACATAATTTTTCAATTTGATGATTCTAAACAACTGCTTTAGAAGCCAATAACGAGCATGCAACCCTAAGAAGCTGGTCGATAGTGCTGACAAGTTAGTCCCTCACACACCCGCACAAGAGGGATGTAGTTGAGTTTATGAGGGAGTCCCGACAGAGGTTCCATTATTCTATGTCTGAATAATAAGTATCCGTCCAGACTTCATTAGTACACGCCGAGTCTGACTGTTGCATTCAACCACTGCCGTTACTGCTGTAGTCCTCAAGGTGATAAGCACTGATGATAACTGGCACATAACCTATCTCAAATCCTATCCGCGGAGCTACTCTCTTTATCCTTATGTTCTTCTTGTAGATTAATCTCTAATTTTTTAGATTTTATTAAACACAATGGTAATATTGTTCCGAACTGACATACTGGAGAAGTGCATTCTTCACGCTTTCCAATGCTGCATCTTCGCCGCCTGTGCTCAGCGATACCATTCCCTGATCAACACTAGTTTTTCTGGCAAAGAGCTCTTCATCAGGATAAAGCTTTACAATGTTTTTGTAAAATTCCTGCGGCATTCGGAATACCCCTGTGCTAACTGAATGAAGTTTCGCTGGGTCAATGACGTCAAATACCTTATCAAATAAGTGCTGGTAAGCAGCCAGCGTTAAACCTGGCTGGTGTATCAATGGCTCAAATCTAATCGCCACTGGCCAGCCCTGATCTTGCAATCTCCCAAGTGCCGCTAGGCGCTTTTCAATAGAAGGCACTTTGTGTTCCCATTTATTAGCCATCTCTTCCAGCGTAAAACTCATGGCGATAACAATATTAGGCGAGGGTTCACTAGTTAACAGGTTTCTAATCTGTGTGCTCTTGGTGCGTATTTCCAGTGTTGCATTGTGTGCACTGGAAAAAAAAGGCACAAAATATTCAGTGAAAGAACTAACTGGCTCCAGCGCCAAACTGTCACAATCGTAGCCGCTGTAGAAAACAGTCGCGGCGTTTTCGGTCTTGACTTTTTCTCCAATAGAGTCGGCGAAATCCTCATAGTTTACAAAAAGCACATAGTTTGCCGAGCGATACATACCTTGTAAAAAACAGTAGCGACAGTCGTACACACAATTAAGCATATGTGAAAAATAATAGCTCTGGCAGTCATTGAATCCATATCCATCAGGCGCCGGCAAAACCAGATTTCCGTATTTCTTGGCAAGTATTAATGCCGGGTTGCTTTTTTGCAGTCTGAAGTTTTGTGCTTTGCGGTTAAAAATTTCACCATAACGCCCGCACTTTATATGCGGAATATCAGGAAAACGGGCCAATAATGACTCTACCCTTGGTGAATCTGCGACTTCCTCTTCAATATAGACTGCTGAAAACATGCTTCTACTGCTCCAGACTGTCACTGACCCGGTCAGCGTGTTTTTCAAGCGCATGAATAAATTGTTTCGCGTCACGGAATGAGCGTGGGGGTCGTGCTTCAAGAAAATCTGCTCTACCCAATGCGTAGAGGCGTTGAATCAACCGGCTAAGTTGGATTTTCTGAGTTCTGCTGAAATGCAACTGAGATGAGAACTCGTCAACTTCCTTTGGCAAACCAACTTGCGTATTAGTTTTTACGACCAGTTCAGCCAATCTCGCCAGCAAGCGGGTTATATTATCCACATTATTGAGGAACCACTGTGAAACCGTTTTTTGATTAACACCCTCAACTGAGTTGAATGGATTATCCGAGATAATTTTGTAAACCTGAACCAGCTCACTGGTGGAATAACGACAAGCGGCGTTATAAAAACCGAACGCCTCCATTTCATAAGCCGCGTTTTCAGGATAGTCCAATTCCGGCTGATCAACAGTGATGACATCAGAAGATGACAAATCTTCTTTGAGCAGCATAGGCGGATAAAAGGATTTTCCGCTAAGCCGATCACTAATCTTATGTGCTAACAATCCACGCCCCAGCGTTTCATGCTGGTGACCAGCAATACCAATGTTCAGCCATCCGCGAACCCTGTTACGCAAGTCCTTCTGCCTGCTTCCGAGAGTTGCCACAGCAGCGCCTGTTCGCTCACTCCCCATACCAGCAACAATCAGCGCCAGACCGGAATCATTTTTGTACAAGGGATAGGGATCGTGTTCCAGTTTTTCCAACCCAAATACTTGAATAAGAAGTTTCGCCTCTAAAGTATGAGCAACCACTAAATTAACAGGACAGGCTTTTTTCATTAGTTGCAATACCGCCCCGATACAGTTTTCATGAATGCCGCTCGATAAGCTGCTGATAATACTCCGCTCGCTCACCGTTGCCACGCTTCTCGGCACCAGCTTGCAGAATGACACTCTTTGCCACTAACATGGCTTGGGCCGCCTGATAATGTGAGAGGCTCAAAAAGCCCGACTGCAAAATATTTGACAATGCCCTCACTCGAAAGCGATCCATGCCCCAATGTTTTTTAGAAAGTTGATCTTCATGCCCACCGTATTTTCTAATCAAGGGCTGATCTAAATACAACACTGAATTACGACAGCAGATTTTCAGCCAAAGATCATAATCTTCACAAGCCGGCAAGTCTTCATCAAAACCACCCACCGCAAGCAGCAGTTCTCTATCCATTACCACCGATGAAGGAGAAATCGCGCAAAGCGGCAAACACTTCTCAAAAATCTCACCGCCCTGTTTTCGGTGCTTGTCCAACTGATTAATCCGCACCCCGTCCCGTATCCAAATCTCTTCAGTGTGCACCAACAGATACTGCGGATTATCATGCAGCGCCTGCAACTGCATCTCCAATTTTTTCGGCAACCACTCGTCATCCGAATCAAGAAACGCAAGCCACTTCCCACTCGTCGCCCCAATTCCCCCGTTCCGAGCCGCACTCACCCCCTGGTTTTCCTGCACAATCGTATTAACCGTAGGAAACTGTTGCGCTAACCATGATGCTGTCCCATCGGTCGAACCATCATCAACCACACAAATCTCTGCTGGTAGCAGGGTTTGGGAAAACACAGAATCCAACGCCCTACCAAGTGTATGAATACGGTTATAGGTAGGAATAATGACACTAACAGACTCAGACACAGGCAAGAGACCAAGGTTTCTTTATGCCGCCAAGCCACTGAAGCCGAAGACATGGGTTTAGTATTCCTTGTGGTGACCTTCGTTCGCAGAGAGCGGGCGAAGAGCCTACAGGGATGTATTCACGGCGTGTCACAACAAGGGTTACCAATCTCATGTCTAACTCGTTGCTAATTAAAATCGAGCCTAAAACAAAGCTAATTGTATTTAGCCAATTCTTTTCGAGCAATCAACCTACGATGCACCGCATCCGGCCCATCCGCCAACCGCAAAGTACGCTGACTAGTCCAAAGCGCAGCCAAAGGAAAATCCTGAGAAACACCAGCAGCCCCATGCAACTGTATCGCATGATCAATAACCCGTAATGCCATATTCGGCACAGCCACCTTAATCTGAGAAATAGCAGCACGCGCCGCTTTATTGCCAATGGTATCCATCAACCAGGCCGCTTTGAAAGTTAACAATCGGCACATTTCAATTTCAATACGGCAATCAGCAATAATGTCATAATTTGCACCCAGTTCAGCAAGCGGCTTACCAAAAGCCTCACGGCTCACGGCACGCTTACACATCAAATCCAGGGCTTTCTCCGCCGCGCCAATCGAACGCATACAGTGATGAATACGCCCCGGGCCAAGGCGCCCCTGGGAAATTTCAAAACCACGTCCACGTCCCAAAATAATATTGCTTTCCGGTACGCGAACATTGTGAAACTTAATATGCATATGACCATGGGGGGCGTCATCCCGCCCAAACACCTCCATTGGCCTGACCACTTCCACACCCTCTGCATCCATTGGTACCAGGATTTGGGATTGACGATTGTGTTTGGGGGCATTCGGGTCAGTAACTACCATCGTGATCATGATTTTACAGCGAGTATCTCCTGCACCAGAGATGTAAAACTTCTCGCCACTTATTACCCACTCATCACCATCTAAAACTGCCGCACAGGAAATATTCGTCGCATCAGAGGACGCTACACCCGGCTCGGTCATCGCGAACGCAGAGCGAATTTCACCTGCCAAAAGCGGTTTAAGCCATTGCTCTTTCTGTTCTTCCGACCCATAGCGTTCCAGCACTTCCATATTACCGGTATCTGGTGCGCTGCAGTTGAACGCCTCCGACGCCAATCGGCTACGCCCCATAATCTCAGCCAGATGCGCATATTCCAGATTTGAGATTCCTGCCCCACCCTGGCTTTCCGGCAGAAAGAAATTCCATAGACCGAGCTCTCTCGCTTCAGCTTTTAACGCATTGAGAATTTCATCCTGTCTTGGGGTGTGAGACCACCTATCGCCTACTCCGACCTCGTGATGATATTCCGGTTCAACCGCGTCCACTTTCTCATTTACAAAAGTGAGTATTTTTTCACGCACGTCCACCAATTCATCTGACAATCCCAAATCCATCATCTGGAGCTTCTCCCTCGACACACATTATAAATTAGACCTTAGCCCGCGATTGTACCACCACCATCGATGACTATTGTTTGACCTGTCGTAAAACTTCCTGCATCCGAAGCCAGCATTACAGCAGCCCCGGCAATTTCATCCGGCTCTCCAATTCTACGCAGCGGATATTTAGATACAGTGGCTTCGTAGATTTCCGGATTTTCCCACAAAGCGCGGGAAAATTCCGTACGCACCAGTCCAGGTGCGATGCAATTTACACGGATATTAGACGGCCCCCACTCCACCGCTAGATTTCTGGCGATCTGCATATCCGCCGCCTTGGAGATCGCATAAGCACCAAGTTGCGAAGTACCTTTTAGTCCGCCAATAGAGGAGACAATAATCACTGCACCGCCTCCGGCTTTGGCCATATCGGGTAAAACCAACTGGCATAACCGATGCACACTTCCAATATTGGCATGCATTACCTTATCGAAAGCTGCATCGGGAATGTCCTGAGACGGACCAAAGTAAGGGTTTAAAGCAGCATTACAAACCAGAATATCAACGCTGCCAAATTGTTGTTTAGTTTGCTCAACCAGATTCTGTAGCTGTTCCTGGTGATTGATATTGCAGACAATGGCAAGTGCCTCACCACCCTCACCGCGAACTTCAGCTGCCACCTCATCACAAGCGTCCTGATTTCGACTGGAAATCACCACTTTCGCACCTTGCTCAGCCATTCTGCACGCAATAGCCTTGCCGATACCTTTGGTCGACCCAGTAATTATTGCCACTTTATTTTTCAGGCTGAATAAGCTCATCTTTACTCCTTCTCAGTGAGAAAACTAATCTAATCGCTCCAATCTCTCTTGCCTTTGCTGATGCTAGTGCCACCGTCTACAGGAATAACTGTGCCATTGGTATACGCACCAGCTCTAGAAGATAGATAGATCATAATGCCCACAATCTCTTCAGGTTGACCTACTCGATGCAAAGGACAGTCATCTTCAATATCCTTGAGATAATGTTCAAATACATAATCAGTCATTTTGGATTTAAAAAAGCCGGGTGCTACTGCATTGACAGTGATGTTTTTTGCCGCCAAATCTACTGCCAACGTGCGTGTCAGATGGTGCAGTGCGGCCTTGCTGGCTGAATAAGCATACGTCGGCATCCGTTGCACGACAGGAACCTGCAATCCATCCATAGAACCAATATTAATTACGCGGGAAGGGTCTTGCTCCGTGGCTGCCGTTTGCAATGCGGGGATCAAATCTCTGATGAGAGAAAAGACCGCATTTAGATTGGTATCAATGACCTTAGCGAAACCCTCATCAGGATAATCTTCCAAGGTTGCTCCCCAGTTTGCGCCAGCATTGTTAACTAATATTGATAATCCACCAGCCTGCTTGTTCACTTGATCAACCAGAGAATTGCGTTGCTTGGTATTTGTAACGTCAGCAGCAATTGCAATACAGTCACCGTACTGTTCTAGCTCAGAAAGTGCCAACTCACACTTTTCCTGTTTGCGGGACGCAATAATTACCCTGACTCCATTTTGTAACAAACCTTTGGCCATCATTAGACCCAGCCCACTGCTGCCACCAGTTATTAATGCCAGCTTGCCCTCTACTGAAAACAGTTTATCGATGTCAAATTGCTCACCACCACCTGGATTCATAAAGCTCCACCCGCGATTAGCTCCCGCGGCTTGCCGATTATTACCTCAGTGTTCGTCATACCCTCACCCTGTTCAAAATTCTTCTAGTAACGCTGCATATTAACTCAAGCGACCTTGCAATCAGTAACCCTTTCTTTTGCTTGCTCGTTATTTAATGCAGACAGGACCTCATTCAGAATTTTCACACATACAGCCAACTCCTCTTCACCTACTATTAGAGCTGGAATAAGACGAATCACTGCATTGCGAGTTGGCGTAACTAAAAACCCCTTGGCTAGACAATGTTCTGTTACCTGGCTTACCAAGGCGTCGTGCTGTAGCTCGATCGCTGCAAGTAGCCCCCTGCCTCGAACTGAAGCTATGATGTACGAGTATTTAATTGTGAGTAATTGTAAGCCAGCCAACAACCGCTCACCAGTTACGGTAACTCGTTTGGCGATATTGTTTTCAACCAAGTAATTGACCACTGCAGTGGCTACCGCACAGCCAAGTGGGTTACCACAAAATGTGCCACCATGATTACCGCGATGAATTTTTTGCATCAACTGCTGCGCTTATAGCAAAGGCCGCAAATGGGAATCCACCCGCCATTCTTTTTCCCATAGTAAGCATGTCCGGCGCGACCGACTGATCACTGTGTTCTAACGCAAAGAACTTTTCTGTCCGGCAGAATCCGGTTTGAATCTCATCTATAATCAACAAAGCGCCTTTACGGCGGCACAACTCAGCTACTTCTGCCAGATAGTTTGCATTTGGAATACGCACTCCGCCCCGCACTCCCCCTGAACTGGCTCTAGGATCACCGCCGCCGTTTTGCAATCAACAGTAGCTCTCATGTTCTAGATGTCGCCAAAGGGAACAAATTTGTTTGTCGGCAGAGAAGGCAAGTATTGTCTGGTATTGTCACGTCCGATGCTGACCGACAAGGTATTAAAGGTTCTCCCATGAAACGAACCTTCAGTTGAAACAATCCTAGTTTTTCCAGTTATTTTTCTAGCCAGTTTTATCGCAGCATCATTCGCCTCGGCACCGCTATTGGCAAAGAAGATCTTACTCAAATTTTGCAGTAGTACTTCGCTTAGAACCGAGAGCAATTTTTCTCTGGAAGGTGAGTAAGTATAACCTGAGTTTGGATTCTGAATTATTTTCTGCGCCTGATCAGTTATCGCGGCAGTTATAACTGGATGGGAATGTCCTAGGCAGGTCACCCCCCAACCGGAAGTAAAATCCAGACACTTCACCCCAGATTCATCCCATACATAATTTTCTTTACCTTTTTCAATGACAACAGCTTGGCGATTACAAAACGTGATGCCCAAACTATTTTCAACCTCAATAGTCT
>CAVOCG010000112.1:0-8816 GCA_963694095.1 Gammaproteobacteria bacterium | reverse complement strand
GGATTTATGATCGCCAGTCCAGCCGACCAGCATCCGCCTGAGGGCAGCCGGTCAGTCAATATTATCGGAGATCCCAGTGAGCCTGGTATCTACGTTGTTCAAATCACCTTCACGGCAGGCCGGGGAAGCCGCCCTCATTTTCACAACACAGCACGGCATATTAATGTCCTCAAAGGCACCTGGTGGGTTTCCACGGGTCCTGATTCCGATATATACAATCCTGACAACATGAGACGGGTTGAGGAAGGCACTTTCATCTACGAGCCGCCCAATGGCCACCACTATGACATGGCAAAAGATGAAGACGTAACAGTTCAGATTACGGGAATGGGCCCGGTAGTCACAACCTCCATTCCTCAGCCACAGTAAAACCAGCCTATCAATCAGGACGGCAGGAGTGAAGGGATTATATTCTAATTCCTTCACTCCCTGCTTTGGCTTCATACTTTCAATTCATGCTACGGCGCCAACAAGCTGCTCCATGCTTCAGGGGATCGAGTCACGTTACCTTGAGTATCTACCCAGATGTGCCGAGTGAAGCCGCTTACCAAAATATTGTCACTTCCGTGAAACAATACTTCGTAGTTGAATGTCACACGACGACAGCGGTTTTCTCCCAACCAGGTACGGATTATCACGCGTTGCCCGCAGTTTACGCTGCTGACGAAACGCGCACTAATTTCACTAACAGGTAACTATAACCACTGGCTTCGATATCTCCATAATCAATACAGATATCACGCATGTACTGACTTCGAGCTTCCTCAAAATACACCAAATAGGTGGCATGATGAACCACTCCCATGGCATCTATTTCAGCATAGCGCACAGAAAAAATCCGTTTCGATAACTTGGGGATGACCGGCTACGGTCATACTGACTTACTCATTTTCCCGCATCTATTGCGCAATTCTTAGATTGAGCTCTGCGGTAAACAGCATTTCTTTATCGAAAGATTGCTCCGTCCATTTGAGCAGCGTGCTTGCATCTTGCGTTACCCTTTCCTCAAATAAAGTTATTCCATTTACATTAACTGTTACTGGCTCGTTAACATTAATTTCTTCGGGGTTTAACAAAAGCGTAAATGCATTTACCTTATCCGATGTTATGTTGATTTCATTCCGCTCTCTGGCAACTTGCAGCATGCCCGGTTGACCCTCAGCATCCAATTCATCAATTCGTATCCAGGCATTGCGGTTGTAGCGATCAGTGCGGTCCGCAACCCAAGATAGAATCTCTGGCAAAGGATCGCGCGGATTATCCAGTTTGAACTGTTCAATCTTTGGAGTTTCATCTGCCATCCACCTGGTATTGTGGCCCCCATTTTCAATTGCGGTAAATACATGGCCAACTTCTGCTTCCTCGAGTCTTTGAATGAAAGGCAGTACTGAAGACACTGGGTAAAGCGGATCATCTTCACCGTTGACTATATAAAGTGGTTTGTTCATCACATTATCAAAATAAAGCTGATGACCTGGGCCGCTTCGCGAATTTCTCAGCACACCAGGGTGACCGATATAGGGCAGGAATACCGCCCAATCAGAGGGTTGTTTAAAGGCAAAAAAGTAGGCGCCGGTTCCACCGTCTGAAACCCCGGCCAGATAGGCACGGTTATCATCAATGTTATAAGTTTGTTTTAGCTTGGACAGGATTGCAGGAAGATTCTCGGCCTGGTTATCCTCCCACCAGAAAGCGGTAGTCCAGGAGGCAGGCACTACTGTTATGCGATCTTGTTCTTTAAACGCATCGTATCCACGCCGCCACCAGCCACCTCCACCTTCCCATTCCGGCCTGCTTACACCACCGTGTAGCATAAATTCGACAGCATATCTTTTGGCAGGATCGTAGGATGCAGGCACTACAAACACGTAGGGAAATCGAGTACCGTCCGGACTGAGTCTCACACTCTCCTGCTGTCCTAATGCGACATCTCTTGAGTAGACAGGCCCTGATTTAACCCACTGATACAGGGTGGCAATATCGGGCGCAGCCTCCAAAAGCTGGTCCCGAGCCTGGTCCCTTGCTGCCATAGAATCAGCTTGCCAGAACGCAGTAACCAGCGCTGCACCTGCACCATCGCTAATATCCGCTGCCGTCAAGGGTTGCTGTATGAGAAAGCCACTCAAGAGGATGATCACATAGTTAATTTTCATCATTATTCAGAGCTTCCTTTGAGCAAAACGAGTCCTGATTATAGGGGAAGGTAACAGGCTGTTGAACAAAATGTTTGCTAAATTTGCAGTTACTATCTACTTTTGATGCCCCTGATAATTACCGGATTTTAGTTTTCAACCTTTGTGCTCGAATATGCCTAAACCGCCCTATTTTCTTACCAGATTAATCTTCAGTTCCATAGGATTGGGCTATTTAATCTACGACAAAAAGCAAAAGCGCAAAGTCGCCTACTATTCTGGAATCGGTCTGGTTGTCTATCCGTACCTTATCAGCGAGATTCCGATAATGATTCTGGTTGGCATTACACTGATGGCAGTTCCAAAATTCCTGGAACTGTGAAAGGCTGAGACTGGGATTCGGTTTCCTCGCGGTGAAAGCGGCATGAAGAAGTGTGTAGGTTATGGAGCTGCTCTAACTGAATTTTTGGTGCCCTAATACTGCCTGACGGTGTAGACTCTCAGGTCAGAATAAAAATAATTGGAAGGAGAGGATAGCAATGACTGACGATCTTAGCCCCCGCCGGAATAGTAAAATACCCTTGATCATTGGTGGTCTGACTGGAACGCTGCTGGTGGCGGGAATTGGCGCATTCCTTTATTTCTCCCTGATATGTCCCTGTGAACGAACTCCCGGGGCCTATTTGTATGGGGAAACTGCCACCGAGGAAGTAGTTGACTGGTATTTTGTCAATGATGTTCCTCTGTGCCAAATTCAGATATGGGCTGGAATTCGGCCCCATTCAGTCAACCTCAATTGCATGTCGAGCCCCCAGGGCGAACTGTTTCTCAGTTGTTCGGTCTGCGACAGTAAATACTGGGCTGGTCAGGTTGCTGATGGAGAGGAAGGACGACTGCGACTGAACGGTGTTGTTTACCCGGTAACTTTCACTCGAGTGCAGGACGCAAGTATACTAAACCGTGCCTGGGATGCACGGGTGGCGAAATTGCAAATTCACGGTGGTCCGGGAAATCCTGCGCCACCGCCCAACTCGCGACGTAACGACCGCTGGTGGAGTTTTAAACTCGTTTCCTCAATATAAAAACGGTCTAATTTTGAATGGAAGGACTAACATAATGGTAAGAAAATCGATGAGCGTCACCCTTTATTTGCGCGCAATTGGCCTATTCACCGTTGCGGCTTTTACTTCAAACTTGGTGTATTCAGCAGAATCTAGCTGGGTAGACTTAGCGGTCCACAATTTTGGCGCACCCATTAACACTATGTGGGCAGAAGGAGAGCTCTCCTTCGCTGACGATGGCACCATGGTATTCTGTAGCGCAAGAGAAGATATGGCAGTAGCCCCCGGTGATCCGAAGGATTTGTACATCGCCACATTCAATGAGGAAACCGGTGGCTGGAACACACCGGTAAATATGGGGCTTCCCATTAATGCAGCCCCGGCTACTGATGTGGACCCAATACGTCTGGGAGATGATAGAGAGCCTTGGATTACTTCTGATGGCAATACTATCTACTTTAAGTCTGACCGATTAGCTACCAGCAGCCCAGCCAATATCAATGACCTGTTCGTCACTCACAAAGTGAACGGAGCATGGAGCGAGCCGGAATTAATTGGCTTTCCTATTTCCACCAATGTGGGCAACGAACACTGCCCAGCAATTCTTCAGGATGGAGAAACACTGTGCTTTGCATCATCTCGTGAAGGCGGTTACGGTGGTGCAGATATTTATTGCTCCCAGCCAGATGGCAATGGTGGATGGCAGGAGCCAGTTAACCAGGGCCCCAATATAAACTCAGCGGCTCAGGAATTTCACTTTACTCAGGATACCAGCGGAATGGTGTACTTCACCTCCAACCGGCCAGGTGGTTTTGGCGATATGGATCTGTGGGGATCGATGCAGCAAGGTCCAAATAGTTGGGGTCCTGCCGCAAACCTGGGATCACAGGTAAACACTGCAGGTGCTGATATGTGCCCTGCGCTGCCTCCCGGAGCGGATACCTTCTCTTGGTTCTCATCCAGATCAGATAACAGCTTTGGCAACATCGATATCTTCTGGACAAACAAGCTGAATGTGCAAACAACGCCCTGAGAAGCAAGCGAGGGTTTGAACCGGATTATGAAGCTCAGTGGTTAATCCACGGCAGTTAAGTATGGCTCAATTAACCCCATGCTTGCCTGCCATAGCTTTTCAGCTGCCTCATCGGTGGCGAATGCTGCGATACTCGGCTGTCTTCTCTTGTAGAAGTAGTTTCCTTCTGCCTGGACACTGCCCTGGTCATTGGAGCTTGCCAGCCAGATAAATGTGTCCGTGCCTTCTTTTATGTTGACCATAAAAGGATACATCAGCAGGCCAAGCAACCTTCCCAGAAAGCCTCCTTTTCCCCAGATGAAGGTTCTCACTGCGCCGGGATGAAACGAGCTGGCAATTAGTTTCTTATTTTTATAACGTCGATGAAACTCGCGGGCAGTGAGCAGGTTCATCAGTTTTGAACGCCCGTAGGCCTTGAGTCCGCTGTAACCCTGCTCCAGATTTAAATCATCAAAATTTAGCGGGCTGTTTTTATGACCGAATGAACTAGTAAACACTACCCGTGACTCGCCTTTTGCACCGGCTGTTTCCAATAAAGGTAATAGCAATTGGGTTAACAAAAACCCTGCAAGGTGATTCGCAACAAATGTTGTTTCAAACCCTTCATTGGTTATTTCCCGCCCAGCGTTGACGCTACCCGCGTTGTTGCATAGCACATCAATATGAGGATAATCCCGGAGTAATTCGGTGGCTAGACTGGCAACACTTGCTAATAGACAAAAGTCAGCCAAGTATAGCTTCACTTTTGTATTATCGGTTATCTCTATAATGGCATCGCAGGCCTTACGACCACGTTGCTCACTGCGACACACCAGAGCCAGACTTGCGCCCCGGCTGGCGAAGTCCAACGCCGCTTCGTAACCGATACCACTGTTGGCTCCGGTTACCACGTAAATTTTTCCTACAAGGTCTTGAGGAGTCGTCATCAGAGGTTCCTAGTTCACCTTCGACCTGACCTCTGCCGCGAACGGATGATTGCTATCCGCCCCGTTCCAGATGTCCGCCAATCGCCGGTAATAACCTTGGGCTAATTCAGTATCGCCTACTTGCTCTGCGGCGCGTGCTGCACCGAGCATTAAATTTGTTCTACCGGAATAACGAGTTAATGCTAACTCGAACTGAATCAATGCCTCTGCCGCCTCACCAACTTGCAGTAACGTTTCAGCATAGAGTTCCATAGTAGGTTTCAGCGGCCTTGGGGGAACACCAAGCAGTGTGACAGGCTGCTCCCAATTTAACTGCGCCGCTTCAGCAAGTAATCGCAGAGCTATCTCATTGTGCCCCTGGGCCAGATGAATCAGCCCTTCAACGTGACGGGCGGATATAGCGCCCTGACTCGCCGGATCTCCCCCCATGTCACTTAGCACCACTAACGCTTCATTAGCCAGCTCCAGGTTGCCTGCGCGCGCTCCGGCTATGCCTATGGCTTCCCACAAGCCTGCGCTGCGAACTGTGTACTGACGGGCTAACTCGGCCAATGCTTCGGCACCTTGCCAATATTCAAGATCCAGAATTGCCCGCGCATACACATCTGCAAAAGGCCTTTCGATTGGCCCTGCTTGACCGCTGGCTATATAGTCCGACTGCACCCTCTCGCGAATCTTTGCCGCTTCTACCAAGTTGCCGGCTTGTAAATAGCCGTAATTGGCGAACTGCAGTAAATGTCCATAATTGTGAGAATTTAGATCTTCTAGGCTCCAATCTCGCTCCGCTACCCAAGCCATAGATGAGTTAAAAGCACGCATATTAGAATCCGCTGCCGCCTCCCACATACCATGGTGAATATAATAGTGCGACGGGATGTGCAAGGCCTCTGCTGCGTCTGTGTCGATCAATTGCAAATTGAGCACTGCCAAAATCCCTAGATCGGTATTCTCCGGATCATCGGTACTTTGAATCAGGTAGCGATTAGCACCAGGGTGCCGGGGATTTTGTGCCAGCACCCGCACTGAATTACCTGCCATTAGCGAGCGAGTTTGCTGTCGAGTCATGCCAGGAGGGGTTTCCCGCATCAAAGACAGGGTGTACCAGGCTAAGGCCTCGATATCATCGGGAAAAGCGCTGTTTAAATCGCGCATCGCCATGGAGTAGGCGGCTTGCCTATCTAGCTGTGTGCCTTCGCCAAACAGTATCTCAATTGCCGCAAGATACGCTTTTTCTCGAGGAGTTGGTGCCTTAGCTGCACGTTCTCCCGGCGTCGCGCCAAGGCGCTGCAATACAGCCCTTGCGATATCCAGCCGGTGAATACTCCAGATAGTTCGATGCTGGTTCAGGGCTTCGCCCCAATAGGCCATCGCGAAATCAGGAGCGAGATTTTGTGCCTTCCGAAAATGATCTCCGGCATCTTCAAACTCATGCAAATGCATGGCCGTGACACCTTCGAGAAAATGTTCCTGAGCTTCACCCCCCTGGGAGGTTGGAAATTCCATTCCCCAGTCTTTGTAGGTTTGGGCCTGGGTAGATGAAAGCAGGACCATTGCGATACAGATTAAAAAAGCTTTGACGCTATAGGACATAGTGGGCTCCATAAATAAGTTCGTTTTAATTATTGATGCAACATAATAAAAACGAAAGGCTAATTTGTCTAAACATATTGGAATTGAAGCAGCGGTGCTAACACTTCAACAACTAAAATAGGACTACCAGAGTCGTTTTTTACCCAAAATGTGAAGGGCTGCACAATTACGCCTTATAGAAGGCGTTGCTGTGAGACCGAACTGTGCCACGCTGCTCCTTCGCATCTATTCCTTATTCAAATACTCCAGCATTATTTCGTGCTATATTCATAATCCGCTGTTTAAAGCCCGGCAGCAGATAGCCTTCTGTTATTAGCTTATCCGTGGCTGCTTCGTACTTCGCCAGATAATCCTCAAACGAGTTGTACAAAGCTGTAATTGAAGTACGCGGATCTCTGGACATTGTCGCCGAAGCGGTATTGGTCGGAAATGGGATATAACCCCCTGCCAATCGTGCTAGCGACTTTTCAGCACCGGTGGATGGCGCACGCAAATTCCACGCTGTAAATGTAGCAAGCGGTACAGCTGTGAGCGGAGGTAACAGAGTGCTGGTTCCAAAGTTATTATTGTCATTGTTAACTGCCGGAACTAATGAACCGTAGTATTTATCTGTTGACGTGGGGTGTCGATCTACAATCCGTTGATCAAGGAATCTATCACCCCAGTCTGCATAGCCAACTATGTAGGGGCTGCTCGGATGATTGATTCCACTTAGACTATTCCAGGCATCACCATTTATAGAACCGTTAGCGTTGTGTGATGCCACCAGAGAGCCGTCGCTTATTTTTGGATAACGATTCGCTGGCGGCTCCTGATCATTAGCTACCCAATTATGCATAGCAACAATTAGCGAATCCCTAAACGGCGACCACATATTGGGATTACGGGGTAATTGAGTGGTAGTGGCAGGCTGTGGTGCTCCATCGCCTGAGCCATGTTGCGAACCACCTATGGTGTAAAACCTTACTTCGGATGGAAGTATGGCGTCTTCTGTTCCTTGTGGATTGGTGTGCGGCAATGAGCCGGCGCGAACCCAATATTCATTGGACGTCTGGAGATGCATCAACTTGGGCACTGTATTTGTCGCACGCGCCTTACTCAACACACTATCGGTTCTGCCGGTAAAAGGATCGGTACTTTCACCATAGGTGAATGGAAACAGATCATTGGGAAACAATTGATTGGAATGCTGACCATTGGTTCTGGTTGGCATGGCAAAACGGTTGTTGAACATTCCGTAGCCGCTCCCGGCAATTACTGGTATCACACCATCGAATACCTTTCGGCCTTCGAGATCTTCATTAAAACCATCGTACAGGAACATGCGCAACAACCGACCACTTTGAGAATTGCCCCAGGCTACGGTATGCTCAATTTCAGGTAGGCCAAGTTGGGCAAGTTGCGCGCTGCTATCACCCTCATAGCGAATAAGGGAGACCAGATCCCGAATTGCGGACATGCCAGCACCAGCCAGAACCGGATCTTTAGCCTCATAAATTAGTTCATAGATGAATCCGGGCTGAAATCCGCCTTGCAAATTAAGTGTAATAATTGGTTGATTGCTGTCCTTTTCATCCTGAATATTCAAGCTGAACTGAGGCCTTTCAATAGGAATTCGCGGATCGTCCTGATACAGGCGTTGGGTCAATTTCGCGGTACGTAAACCGGCTGCGGTTGGCTGGTAAGCGAGGTGCCTGCTACCGGCGATATTTTCATCATTTGATGGGCTGCCTACGTTGATTTCATAACGAACATCACCGGTTATAGGCCGCTCGGCACTACCGACTATCGGCGCGTGTAAACGCAAGCGGTTATCAGCCGGAATTAATTCGTTAATCCAGCCGGTGACCAGGTAAGTGAAGCCCATTTCGGTGAGCGGGTTATGGAGTGATTCCTCCGGAGGAACGGTGGCGCCACCTCGGTTATTTACCATGTAAATCAAGGTACCATTGGACAGATCGGCAGGGGGAACCAGCACCCTGAAGTCAGAGGAATACTCCACTAAGCCATCGCTGTTTACCGGGGCGTGGGCAATATCGATAATTTCACTGTTGCTAGGGTCAGTCGGATCCAG
>CAVOCG010000111.1:0-8926 GCA_963694095.1 Gammaproteobacteria bacterium | reverse complement strand
TTATAGGCAGGATATTGTTTCAACCCGTGCTAGAGAACGATTGCCCGAAGAGAGCAGTCATCAAAGGAGTGACTTGACGATCGGTACGGGTTCGCAAATACTACGTGATCTTGGTGTTGGTAAAATGCGGTTACTAAGTTATCCCAGCAAATATAATGCAATCTCTGGTTTTGATCTTGAGGTTGTTGAGTTTGTGCCATTTAAAAGACAGGAAAAATAATGAGTCATATTAGAACCATTGAAGGCGATTACACGAATAGCTCTGGGAACTATGCGATCGTGGTCGCGCGGTTTAATAGCTTTATAGTTGATAGACTGCTTGATGGTGCGTTGGATACTCTTTTCAAACACGGTGTTATGAACAGGGATATTACTGTAGTTAAGGTGCCAGGTGCTTTTGAATTGCCTTTAATTGCAAAGCAAATCGCAGGAAATGATAACTGCGATGCCATTATTGCATTGGGTGCTGTGATAAGGGGAGGCACTCCGCATTTTGAATATGTCGCCGGTGAGTGTGTCAAAGGATTGAGCCAGGTGAGTCTTGCAGCAACAATTCCAATTACTTTCGGTGTTCTCACGGTCGACAGTATAGAGCAGGCTATCGAACGAGCCGGCACCAAGGCGGGTAATAAAGGTGCTGAGGCGGCATTGTCAGCAATTGAAATGTTAAGCGTATTAAGGAAACTGGAGCACTAGGTGACAAAACCGAATGGGGCGAGTAATAAGTCGCCTCGCCCAAGAGTTGCTCTTGCTCAACGGCGCAAAGCCAGACGCCTGATAGTTCAAGCCTTGTATCAATGGCTGTTAGCACCGGCTGATGTGATTGAGATAGAAAGACAGTTCAGAGCCGATCACACTGGTAAGGTAGACTGGGATTATTTTCACGATGTGTTTCCTCTCATTCCAAAACAAGTTGAGGAATTGGAAGCCCATATGACGCCTTTCCTAGATCGAGCCACCAGTGCGCTGGACCCGGTTGAAAAATCATTACTGTATCTCGGGGCATTCGAGCTTGCTAATCGAGTCGACGTTCCCTACCGCGTTGTCATCAATGAAGCAGTTGAGCTAGCCAAGGTGTTTGGTGCGACGGACAGTCACAAATATATAAATGGCGTAATTGATCGAATGGCTAGGCAACTCCGCGCACAGGAAATGCCATCTAAAAAAACTGCACCTTGACCAATGAGTCAGCCGGAATTTGAAATCATCGCTCGTTATTTTAATCAGGCGAGCCTTGGCTTCTCTAAAGCGGGCGTCGATCTCGGTATCGGTGACGACTGCGCATTGCTTACGGCTCCTCCGGGACAGCAAATAACAATCTCAATGGATTTGCTGAATCAGTCGGTCCATTTTCCCGTAGACGCTGACCCCGCATTGCTAGCGATACGTGCTTTATCTGTCAACCTGAGTGATCTGGCAGCAATGGGGTCAGTACCCCTGTGTTTCACGCTGGGTTTGAGTTTAAATAATCCAGACTCGGCATGGCTGCAAGCCTTTAGCAGCGGTTTGACTAAAATAGCCACTCGCTATAATTGTCCGCTGGTGGGAGGAGATCTTTGTAAAGGGCCCCTATCCATTGCAATTCAGGTGCAGGGTACAGTCCCTGAAGGAGAAGCATTGACCCGCGCGGGGGCCCGCATCGGCGATGCGATTTACGTAACCGGCACTCTGGGAGATGGCGCTATTGCGCTTGCCAGCCTAGGTATCGAATCCGAATCGATGCAAAAAATTAGCCTGTGCGCTACAGGTCAGACCGAGCAATGTCGCCAGTATTTTAAGGCCGCATTTTACGCTCCCGTGCCACGTCTGGAAATCGCACAACAGGCACGCCATTTGATAAACAGTGCAATAGATATTTCAGATGGTCTGTTGGGTGATCTTGGCCATATTATTGAATGCAGTGGAGTGGGGGCTGAAGTGCACACCTACCAATTGCCTTACTCTGATGCAGCACAATGCTGCACAACTGAACAAGAAAGGCAGCACGCAGCACTGACAGGCGGTGATGATTATGAACTTTGTCTCACGATTGCACCGGAAAACTGTGCCAGTTTCGAAAGGCTGGCTGAACTGGCAGACACAAGGGTGACAAGAATCGGAGCGATCACAGACAGCCCCGGCATTCTCTGCTTAGATCAGCATAGTAAAAACCTGATAATGCAGGATCAATCCTATAGTCATTTCAAGGCTAAGGGAGCGTAGATGAGGCATTCAGTGGTTTCGATTTGGCGTAATCCCATTCACTTGCTGGCCTTCGGCTTTGGCAGTGGGTTGGCACCAAAAGCACCGGGAACCGCTGGTACGGCGGTAGGGCTGCTGATTTATTTTTTGCTCCCAAACATGTCCTGGCCGGTATATCTGGTCTTTCTTGCTGTCGCTTTTGTCTTGGGCATTTGGCTATGTGGTAAAACCGCTCACGACCTAGGTGTGCATGATCACGGAGGCATCGTCTGGGATGAATTCGTGGGCTATTGGATTACCCTATTCATGGTCCCGTCTGGCTGGGCTTGGGTGGTTTTAGGCTTTGTAGTGTTCCGATTATTCGACATTCTCAAGCCCTGGCCGATCGGCTGGGTCGATAGGAAGGTGGAAGGAGGCTTGGGGATCATGCTAGATGATGTGATTGCGGGTATAATGGCCGCCCTGTGTATCCAAGCCACTTATTTGTTAAGCTCCTGGGCTGCTCAGTAAGAGAGCTAATACTGTTGCCAATAAAGTTTGTAGCTACGGCTGAGTTGCCTACCCAGTGGGGCACTTCACTATCCATGGTTTTTAAGATTCTGATACCGGCAAGGAACACGTGGCTCTGGTACTTGGTGAGCTTAACCAGAGCGGCCCGTTGCTTTGTCGAATCCACTCCGAATGCCTAACTGGTGATTCCATGTTTAGTCTGCGCTGTGATTGCGGGCAGCAATTACAAAACGATATGGAGAGCATTACGGAGGAAGGAAAAGGTCTAATTCTTTATCTGCGGCAGGAAGGCCGAGGCATTGGCTTACTCGATAAAATAAAGGCGTATGCACTTCAAGACTCCGGAGCAGATACGGTTGAAGCTAATGTGCAACTCGGGTGTCGAAGCGGGTAGCCGCGAGTACCAGATTTGTAAGCCGATGCTGGATTATTTCGATGTCAAGCAAGTGAGGTTGATGACCAATAATCCGCGCAAGGTCGATGCCCGTGCAGAGATGGGAATTGAAGTCACAGAAATTGTGCCCATTCATACCGCTACAAATCCACATAATGAAAATTAGCTTTCTGTTAAGATAAACAAGCTGGGGCATATCAAGTAAATCAGTATTTACGGTAGCTCCAAATTTTAAATCACCGGCTGATCTGATCTGTGAGTTCCAAAAAAAGAACTATCATTGTCGATTTACTGCGCCACGGTCAGCCCGAAGGCGGAGAGGTTTTGCGTGGGCGAATCGATCACCCTCTCACAGAAATCGGTTGGCAGCAGATGAAGTCGGTGACGGCAATTGATGCGGTATTAGATAACGATGTAGCTACAACCCCGTGGACCGAACTCATTACATCGCCTCTACAACGTTGCAGACAGTTCGCCGAATATACCTCTCAGCAAACCAAATTGACATTGAACATCGATAAAGACTGGCAGGAAATTGATTACGGAACCTGGGAAGGAATGTTGCTTTCGGATTGGCGCAAGGAGGCGGCTAATCAGTTTCGCGAATTCAGAAAAGATCTATCCAAGCTGGCACCACCAGAAGGAGAGGACTACCCGACTTTTAGAGATAGAATTGTCAGCGCCTGGGATGCTATCGCAGCAAAGCCCGATGGAAGTCATGTATTAATCGTAACTCATGGCGGCGTAATGCGTGTGGTATTGCCCACAGTGCTCGGAATGCAACTCAACCGAAGTTATCCATTGCATATTCCCTATGCCTGTCTAAGTCGCATTAGCCTGCAAGTGGAAGACGGTATGGTTAGCGCCAGCTTGCTGTCTCACAATGCTCCCATTAAGAACCCCATTTAAGGTATAAGCGATTTGTCGTTTCTATGCTTACACTACAAATGTGATCTCTCTAATATGACATCGGCGTTGCGCCAGAGAGACTGGAACTGCCGTTCCACGATTATGGCGCGTTGGGTCTTGCCCTGATCTCGTAAGGCTTGGTATAGGCCCAGAGTGGTCCAGCCATTTTGCTGATTCCATTCTAGGTCTTTCATGTAAACCGCTTCAGCATCGGCGGGGCGTCCGGCATCCAGCAAGGCCGCTCCCAAGTATAAACGAATCGATTGTGACCAGTCTGGCGGCTCGGTGTAGTTGAGGTTGTCTTGCAGATCTATAGCTGCATTGTAGTGGGCGATAGCGGCGTCCAGATTGCCTTTGGCTTCCTCGATCTCACCGTGTAGCGCATGGGCCGCCAGATTCAATACGTGAGAAGCTGCGGTTGGGCCAACACCAGTGTCATTGATATCATCTGCTGCCATCTGGATCCGAATATTAGCCAATTCAGTTTCCGCAGGCCCCATATGTCCTTTTGCTACGTGGGCGCTGCCCATCACATAACTCCACATACCTTTCAGATAAGGCGTGGGGGTTTGGCTGTTAGCGGCATTATCGGCGTGAATTTTATCCCAACGCCCAAAAATTTTGTCAACGACCCAGGCATGACCCTTGGTTTTCAGCCCTCGATTGACGCCAGGGCCGACATTGGAGGCATTACGAGTAGCTGCCTCTGCCGATTCTTCGCTATTGCCCTGTAGATAATTTGCATAGCGGACGAAATCCAATGCATGAGCCGAATGGGTTTTATGGGACAAGGCATAGGTGCCAATCACTGGAAAGTTAGTGTCTCCCCAAATCTCTGCAAACTGTAGATCGACTATCTGTGATCGCTCATTGATATCGATAGCCTTTTCATATTCACCTACCCGTAAATAAATATGGCCGGGCATATGTACCATGTGCCCGGAGATGGGCAAGGTCCCCTCTAACTTTTGCGCCGCTGGCATGGCGAGTTCCGGCTGTGAAGAGGCTTCCATTAAATGAATATAGAGATGGTTAGCGCCCGGGTGATCATGTTCTGAACGCATCGCCGCTTCTAGGGCAGCTTGAGCTTCTGCGGTGCCGCCCTTAGCCAAGCCATCAATGTCCCAATAGTCCCACTGGGTTGTATTCATATAGGCTTCTGCAAACATTGCGCCGATATCCGGATCATCGGGGTATTTGGCATGCAAACCGCGCATGACATCGAGGTAGGCAAAGTCCCGCTCTGTGTCGTCTGGGATTGCGTCCTTGTTATAGAGTACAAACAAGCCATTAATCATCTCCCGCTCTACCGGGCTGCCATTGTTAATTAACCCCAGCGCTTTGCGAATAGCGGCCAGCCCGGCTCCCTGGGGATCGTCTGGTAGGCCTGCATAGCGGCTATTCGGGTTTGGGCCAGCAGCGTGGGCGAGACCGAAATGGGGCATCGGACTATTTGGGTCTAGCCGCGATGCCTCCTGGTAAGACGCGATAGATTCTGGGAAATAGAAGCCCCATGCCATGCGCAGACCTTGATCAAAAAATTCTTGAGCAGCC
Organism: Gammaproteobacteria bacterium; assembly: GCA_963694095.1. Classification (GTDB taxonomy): domain Bacteria; phylum Pseudomonadota; class Gammaproteobacteria; order Pseudomonadales; family Pseudohongiellaceae; genus UBA9145. The sequence goes on along the minus strand of CAVOCG010000111.1, from coordinate 3,378 downwards.
TCGGAATCGGTGGAAATAACACGACCGTAAGTGCCTCCTCCAGGTACGATAACGGCCAGGGCTTCATCGGAACTCTGGGCATAGGAAATTAACTGGGACACAATTAAAATAGTCGCTACGGCGGCCAATGCGAGTAATTTGCGCATGGATTCTTCCTCTGTAATTTGTTGTTAGTTGTTGCTGTTAACTCCCACATGACTCAAGAAGGTAACGTGCAAGCGGACAGGCAGTATACATCATGTTTAAACAAAGCATCTTAGGTTGGTAGTTGACCAATCAGCATGTGTGGTTTGACTAAAGCCCGTTCCAACAGGTCAAACAACATTTCCGCGAGAATGGCAAGGCAGGCAGCCGGTATCGCGCCCTGTAATATCAAGCTGGTATCGTTTAGTGCCAGACCGGTGACGATGGGCTCGCCAAGCCCACCCGCGCCTATAAAAGCCGCCAGAGTGGCAGTCCCGATGCTTATAATCGCCGCAGTTTTCACGCCGCTTAATACATTGGGCAAGGCCAAGGGAACCAGCACCTGGCTAAGCTGTTGGACGCGTGTCATACCCATGGCCTCAGCTGCCCGCTTCAAAACTGGATCAATGGTCAGTAAGGCGGTGATGGTGCTTCTCAGAATGGGCAAGAGGGAATACAGGAACAAGGCGATAATTGCAGGAGTCTGACCGATACCAAAAAGAGGAATAAACAGGGCCAACAGGGCAATGGACGGTACGGTCTGCATCAGGCCTGCTATATAGAGCATGGACCGGGATAGCCGTCTGGAGCGATAGATGGTAAAACCTAAAGGCAGACCAACTGCACAACCCAAAGACAGTGCAATAAAGGTCAGCTGCAAATGCACGGAGGTGTTATGCCACAGGCGTGACCACATGTCTGAGCCGGAACCTCTCGCATTGTCGCTACGGGCTACCAAACCTTCCTCCGCCAGGAATTCCGCTGCCACTTCGGCAAAAGATTTGCCGTCCAGCATTATCCGGCCATTGAGTTCTCGCATGCGAGACTCGTTGATACGTCCTGTCAGATTGTCGATGGCGGCGCGAGCCTGAATCGGCAGTTCGCTGCGAATAAGGGGCACGCCGGAATAACGGGGAAAGAAATTTAAATTATCTTCCAGAATCAACAGGTCATAGCGGTCCAGGTCGCCATCGGTTGAATAGGCATCGGTGACGTCAATGGAACCATCGTCAATAGCCTGATAGGTGAGACCGTGGTCCATGCCGATAGCTTGTTGAGTAAACCCATAGGTCTCCACCAAGCCGGGCCAGCCATCAGGACGATTTAAAAACTCGACACTGAACCCCAGATCGATATTAGGCTGTACCGCCAGTTCGGAGATCGTGCTAATACCCAGCTGTTTTGCGTAGTCTCGTTTTATGGTAAGTGCATAGGTATTGTTAAATCCAATAGAGGGCATCATTTCAACACCCTGGCTTAATAGTTGGGCATTGAGACCCTCCAAACTGGAGTCGCCGTCGTTGAAGATGACTTGTGCTACTGTGCCGGTGTATTCAACATAGACATCGACTTCCCCCGTGCGCAACGCTTCATATATGATAAGCGTACCGCTCATGCCAAAGTTTCTATCCACTCGATAGCCGGCATGTTCAAATAGTTGGGATATCACTTCCGCCAGCAAGTAATTTTCATTGAAGTTTTTGCTACCCACGGTTAGGGATAATGGCTCCTCACTTTGCTGTGCCATACTTGTGTGGGCAAACCCAAAAAATATGAGCAATAGGAATAGAAGTAAGCGATTGGAGAAATAACTAAGCATGCGCATTGCCCCCGGCACGGAACAAAGCTTCCACATAATCGCTGGCCGGGTTGTTTTCAATTTCAGCCACTGTACCCTGTTGTTCGATTTTTCCATCACATAGCACGATTATTTGCTGTGCGAGTTTGGTGGCCTCGAACATGTCGTGTGTAACCAACACGATGGAACGGATTTCGGCCTGCTGTAGTTTTAAAAATTCATCATAAATAATGTCTCGGGTTACCGGGTCCAGTGCGGAAAAAGGTTCATCCAGCAGCAGAAGGGGTGGCTTCAGCATCATGGCGCGGCACAGGCTCACCCGTTGCTGCTGTCCTCCCGATAAACTGTAGGGGTAACGATCACGCAAGTCTACATCCAGTTTCAGCAATCGCATTAGTTGTTGATAGCGATCTTGGATATCCGTAGTCGACCATTTTTGGAGCGTCGCCATAAGGGTAATATTTTGAAAAACTGACAAGTGAGGAAATAAGCCAGCGCCCTGTACGCTGCAACCAATTTTCAGGCGTTGGGATGTGATATTATTTGAATTTACGGCGGCACCAAAAACAGAGACCTGACCCTTCTCGGGCACAACAAGGCCATTAGCGAGCTGTAATAAGGTGGATTTTCCGCTGCCACTCTCACCGACAATAGCTGTTGTGATATTTGATTTTATGCTAAAAGTCAGCCCATGCAGAATTGTCTTAGTGTCGTAAGATTTGGTAATTCCATCATATTCGATACATGCTAAAGTCATTTATCCAAATCCATGGATAGTGCTATGTTCACTTGCGGGAACCGATTTTTGCCTGAGTTTCCAAACTTTCTGCGTCAACTCGATTAATTCATTTACAATTAACCCTCAGCATTGATGAAAAGGAGAATAGATTCTCCTCTCTTCCTGTTTCTGGTTCAAGTTCAAGTTGCAACTATCCAGCAGGATTGGGCTTTCCTCTATAATTTGTAACAATTGGCTCAGTTCTCACCACCTATAATGCAGCCCTTATCATTGTGTGGCAGTTTTTCTGGTTCTCGGTATTGCTCCAATTTCCCGGGGTTGGCCCGCCTTTCGCTGTGTAATCTACCGATGGAGGTATGTTAATTTACAGGCTAGATAATTACTGTAGAATCAAGACATTGATTCTGGTGCATTCAGTCAGGACCTGAGCTACCGGCCTTTGGTCACCAACTGCTACTTTGGGAAGCCTTAATATGATCTTAAATCGGATGAAATGGACAATAGCATTTTTGAGCCTTGTTCTAATTGGCTGCGGTGGTGGGTCTGAGGAGAGGCGAGTGGAAGTGGGTGCCCGTGAAGGGGTGCTGCATTTTGGCAACGGCACAGAAGTGCAGGGATTGGACCCACACATTGTTACAGGCGTGCCGGAACATCATATAGTCACCGCTCTGTTTGAGGGCCTGACCAGTAAGAATCCCTATACGCTCGAATCCGAACCCGCTGCAGCAAAAAGCTGGGACATTAGCGAGGACGGCCTTACTTACACCTTTAATTTACGAGAGGATGGCCGTTGGACTAATGGCGACCCAGTGACTGCTGAAGATTTTCGCTGGTCCTTCGAAAGGGCGCTGACTCCGGCGCTGGGTAATCAGAATAA
>CAVOCG010000110.1:0-8938 GCA_963694095.1 Gammaproteobacteria bacterium | reverse complement strand
TATAAGTCTTGTAAATGGTGCGGATGGGGAGACTTGAACTCCCACACCTTGCGATACTAGAACCTAAATCTAGCGCGTCTACCAATTCCGCCACATCCGCATCAATAACAAGGGCATCGAATTCGCCCCTGAGAGGGCGCGTATTATACCTGAACAGCTTGAATTTCCAAGCTTGGCGCTGCGATCCTATTCCTGGCCCTCAATCCAAAGAGTTACGTGATAAAATACGGCTCAAACATCAAACCCCCTAAAGAAAGGATTTATTCATGTCTGATCTCAAAATTTCCACGACCGATGGTATCTCCACTCTGACTATGAACCGGCCTGAGGCTCGTAATGCGCTTAGTATGGAAATGCGGTCAATGTTAAGCGACGCACTCCACGATATCGAGCAGGACTCGTCGATTCGCTGTGTCGTTCTTAAGGGTGCCGGTGATCATTTCATGGCCGGCGGGGACGTGAAGGGAATGGGGAAATCCATTAAGAAGCCGGCAGAAGTAATTCGTAAGGAATTTATGCTGCGAATCCACGAGCTGCACCCCATTATGTTCGCCATGCGCAGAATGCCAAAACCGATTATCGCCAGTTGTCGAGGTGCAGCGGCTGGCGCCGGCGTTAGCATGGCGCTTGCTTGTGATCTGGTTATTGCTGCTGAAGATGCATTTTTTACCCTGGCGTACTGCCATATTGGCACCAGCCCGGATGGCTCTTCATCGTTTCACCTGCCACGGGCCGTCGGCATCAAGCGGGCGATGGAAATAGCACTTCTGGGTGATCGCTTCGATGCCACTGCCGCTGCCGAAATGGGAATGATAAATTTTGTCGTCCCTGAAGGCGAGCTCGATGCAGAAACCGACAAATTAGCTGCTCGGCTTGCCACTGGTCCAACCCATGCCTATGGTAACACCAAAGCACTGTTTTACCGGTCACTGGAGAGTGAATTCGAATCCCAACTGCAAGCGGAAGCTGAGTATTTCGCTGATTGTGCCTCGCGGGATGATTTTCGTGAAGGGGTGACTGCATTCATAGAAAAGCGCAAGCCCGAGTTCACCGGCCGCTAAATATGGGCTATTAAAAGGAAGGGTTTACAAACTGCCCGCTGGAGATTGATCTCGCTGTATCGATTCGACGTTTTCTTGAAGCCGAAATAAACTTTCGTTAATTTGTAACCTGTGGGCATTCACAGATTCCATCGACTGCTCAATGTACTCCAGTCGGCCGACTAGACCCAACACGGTACTATCACCGCTGGTTAATGAAGCCCGAATTGATTCCATGTCACCGCGCATAGTCTCGAGATTCTGAAGGCTTGAGTTCAGGCTTGCCACGGATTGTGTGACTGTAGCAAGGTCTGTACTCAGGGCATTAATTTTCGTGTCACTGGCAGTAATCAGCAGATTTGTTTGCGCAATTTGCTGACTGTTATTAGTCATCGCTTCGTCTTGCCCTCCATTGACTATTTCCAGTCTGGCCACTTCCGACGAAATGTCGTCGATATCGTCATTAATAACTCTGCGAGCTGCCCAAAGCTTATCAATTTCCGAAAAATTAAAATCCATGCGCTCGATTATATTAATGGTTGAATCTGCCACCGATTCGCCGGCCAGCGACAAACGCCGCTCCAGGTCACTAATACGTAAATCAGCTTGACGTAGGTCATCTCGATACTCGCCATACATGTAATAGGCACCGTAGCCAGACCCCATTAAAGTAAGCACGATCAGGGTTAACATAACTCTCACCGGCCAGGTACTCACCTTTACCGTCACCGCAGAATAACTAGGGCGCACTATTTCCTGGGCCTGAGAGCGTCGATTACTCAGGTGAGTATCCACATCGTCCCGGTCGGGTACCATTGGCGGTATATTTGATAAGTCGTCGTTATCGCTCATGCAGCGCATTATCCTAAAATTCTCTCGTGCATGCCATCCCCAGAGAACCTTAATAGGAAATTGCTTCGGCCAATGATAATATAGCGCTACTGTCCATCTATAACTAGAACCACTGCGAGAGTGCTCTATATACGCCTGATAGGCGCTATTTATGGATGGGCAGTCGCTAACCCGGGCAAAACGCAAGAAAAATATTTCGACGGGTACGAAGAATCAAGTTCACTACAAGAATAAGGACCCCTGCTATGGAATTAGAAAATTTAATATCATTCACTTTTCGCTGGATTCACTTTTTTGCTGGCGTGACCTGGATAGGACTGCTTTACTACTTTAACTTTGTACAAACAGAGTTTTTTAAAGAAACCGATGCGCCCACCAAATCATCGGCTATAGCTAAATTAGTTCCACGAGCACTATGGTGGTTCCGTTATGGTGCCCTCTATACTTTCCTATCGGGCCTGGCATTAGCCGGTTTCCTAGGTGGGGCGGTAAATTTTTACCTCGTGGTCGGTATGCTGCTAGGTACTTTAATGTTCTTAAACGTCTGGCTCATAATTTGGCCAAATCAGCAAATCGTGATTGCCTCCACCGAGCAAGTCATAGCGGGTGGTACGGCAATAGCTGAGGCAGCCGGTGCACTAGGCAAGGCAGGTCTGGCCTCACGCACTAACACGCTATTCTCCCTGCCCATGCTATTCTTCATGGGTGCATCTGCTCATTTAACCGGTGTCGGTCGTGTTCCCATGTCAGGGGATGGCGGTACCAGTTCGCTGGCCATGATTCTGACAATCGCCATAATTTTGGGTCTGCAATTCAACGGAATGAAAGGCAAAACCGGGCCCATAACCACCGTCAAAGGCGTTATTCACTGCGGAATCGCCATGGCCGCAGTACTGCTGCTGATCATCGAATTGCTATAAAATAAGTCACACTAAAGCACAGAAAAGGGGCCTTGCAGGCCCCTTTTTTAATACCTCCCTCAATTTCAATTCATTGCAAAACTAAAGATCAAGTGGCTTTCGAGCCAAGAAGGCATAGCCTTTCACGTCAAACTGTCTGGCATTGGCCTCTCCTGAAGCCCCACCGAAAGTGTCCACAGGTGGTCCGATCTCTATGTCGGTAAAGCCACTCTCTAACAACATCTTTTCCCAGCCTGCGCACGGCAGGCCACCAGCGATTCAGGCGGTCCAGAGATCGATATTATCCATTGCCGCCTGAGGCACAGGCTTACCGTTAGCGATGTCGGCAAACTGCAACATGCCACCAGGCTTTAGCACGCGGTAGATTTCAGCCATCACCTGGTGCTTGTCGGCACAGAGATTGATAACTCCGTTGCTGATAACCACGTCCATAGTACTGTCTTCAATTGGCAACTCTTCCAGCAAGCCTTCTAGAAATTCCACATTCTTAAGCCCGAGACCCGTTGCCAATGACCGGGATTTATCCAGCATCTGCTCAGTCATATCGATGCCGATTACTTCGCCTTCCTCACCCACTTGTGAAGTGGCGATAAAACAATCGAAACCTGCACCAGAACCCAGATCTAGTACTTTTTCGCCCGCGCCTAGTGCACGCAAAGAGAAGGGGTTGCCAACGCCGGCAAAGGATTCCACCGCCTTATCTGGCAACGCGTCCACACCTTCATATCCAAGACGGCTCGCCAGTAATCGACCGGTATGAAAATGAAACGACTTTTCTGGAGTCTCAGCGACCTCGCGATATTTCTTCTTTACATCTTCCCGCAGCGCCGCTGCATCTATATTGATTGGTCCGCTCATCATTGGTTCCCCTTAAATAGTCAGTGTGCATCCGCAATTAGTCTAAAATTAAGTTAAAACTTAGCCAACCGGCAGTAGCGCTTAGCTATCTGGCTCGCCTCGATGAGGCGCGCTTCTGCGTTAAGATAGTGTTGGAGTAAGTTTCCAATTTTTCACCACATTTTGCACGACAAAAAATGTCCTATCTGCAACAACAGGATCAAATCTAGCTTTATTTGAAAGGGCTGGAACGAGCGGGAGTTAAAGCGCAAGCAGCCAGGAAAGTAGAAACTCATTGATAATGAGGTCTTTTAGAAAGAAGAAACAATGCTGCAGGCTTTAAATCGGCTGACAGTGAGAGAATTAATCCTTCTCGGCAAGGCGAATGTGAAATCTGGAGCGCAGTATATAAACGATACATGAGCACCAGATTTTCAAGCCAACGCCGCCAGGGAGGATTAAAACCTGCCTGACAATCGATTTTTACATCATGCCGGGCATGCCGCCACCCATACCACCCATATCAGGCATCGCTGGGCCAGCGCCTGACTCTTGAGGAAGCTCTGCTACCATGGCTTCAGTAGTGATCATCAATCCGGCGATGGAACCCGCAGCCTGCAACGCAGTTCGAGTAACCTTAGCAGGATCAAGAATTCCCATTTTAATCATGTCACCGTATTCACCAGTAGCGGCGTTGAAACCAAAATTGCCTTTACCATCTCGAACCTTGTCCAGAACAACAGAACCTTCTTCGCCGGCATTTTGTACGATCTGGCGCAGAGGAGAGGTCACGGCCTTAAGCAACAAGGTAATACCCACATTTTGATCTTCATTATCGCCTGTTAAACCATCAATGGCTTGCAGCGCTCGGATAAATGCAACTCCACCACCAGGCACTACACCTTCCTCTACTGCTGCACGAGTTGAATGCAATGCATCCTCGACACGGGCTTTCTTTTCCTTCATCTCAATTTCAGTGCTAGCACCAACTTTGATAACGGCCACACCACCGGCTAATTTAGCCACACGTTCCTGGAGTTTCTCTCGATCATAGTCCGAGGAAGTCTCCTCGACCTGAGCACGTATCTGAGTTACCCGGCCTTTAATATTTGCAGCATCTCCAGAACCATCGATAATAGTTGTATTTTCCTTGGTTATGCTAACGCGCTTTGCCGAACCAAGATCTTCAACAGAGGCGCCCTCGAGGTTCAACCCTACTTCTTCCGAAATAACAGTACCGCCGGTAAGAGTTGCGATATCTTCTAGCATAGCTTTCCTGCGATCGCCAAATCCTGGCGCTTTCACAGCAGCCACTTTAACGATACCGCGCATATTGTTTACTACCAACGTGGCCAAGGCTTCACCTTCAACATCTTCGGCGATTACCAGCAGTGGTCGACCAGCCTTGGCAACACCTTCCAGTAAACCCAACATATCGCGAATATTGGAAACCTTCTTGTCCACCAGTAATATCAGCGGGCTTTCCAGGTCAACACTCATGCTGTCTTGATTGTTGATAAAGTACGGAGAAAGATAACCGCGGTCGAATTGCATGCCTTCAACCACGTCCAGTTCGTTTTCCAGTCCTGAACCATCTTCAACGGTGATAACACCTTCTTTACCTACTTTTTCCATCGCCTCAGCGATAATCTCACCTACTTGTGTATCGGAGTTAGCCGATATAGTACCCACTTGTGCGATAGCCTTGGGATCCGTACATGGCTTAGCAAGTTTTCCAACTTCCACAACCAATGCTGCAACCGCTTTGTCTACGCCACGCTTTAAATCCATTGGATTCATGCCGGCTGCCACTGACTTCAGGCCTTCATTTAATATGGATTGAGCCAGCACCGTTGCTGTGGTGGTTCCGTCACCTGCCACATCGGAAGTTTGTGATGCAACCTCCTTAACCATCTGCGCGCCCATGTTCTCAAACTTGTCTTCAAGTTCGATCTCTTTAGCAACGGATACACCGTCTTTGGTTACAGTCGGTGCGCCAAATGACTTGTCGAGAACTACATTGCGACCCTTGGGCCCCAGGGTAACTCTGACCGCGTCAGAAAGAACGTTAACACCTTGTAATAGTTTTTGGCGTGCTGTATCGCCGAATTTTACGTCTTTAGCCATTTTCTAATATTCCTATTTTTTCTATACGATGAATGAAGTCTAGTTATCAATTAGATACTAAGATTCAACAACACCAAAAATTTCACTTTCATTTAAAATCAGCAATTCTTCATCACCAATTTTCACTGTATTGCTTGAATATTTACCAAAAACAACCGTATCTCCCACTTTCACATCAACAGGCTGTGTTTCCCCATTGTCCTGACGCTTACCAGGGCCAACTGCAAGCACTTCACCCTGAGCGGGCTTTTCACTAGCCGAACCCGGTAGCACAATGCCTCCAGCACTGGTGGTTTCTTCTTCCATGCGTCGCACTACGACGCGATCTTGTAAAGGCCGGATATTCATTACTCTTCACTCCTAAAACAATTGATTGACCAAGTTAGAACCGAAATAGCGCTACACACCCCCTTTAATCGGGAATTAGCACGATTACTAGCAAATTCGCAAACTACGCACCGGAAACACATTAATCAAGGGGTTTACGGCTGTTTCGTCGTTGTGTCACCCTTAATGGGGCTAGTCAGAAAAATTTCAATGGGTAAGCACTAAATCAGACAAGATTTTTGGCAAAAACCCTCGTTTTAGATGTAAGCATGGCCCTCGAGCCCCTTGTCTTCTGAAAATCAACGACTTTCATCAGAATCATTCTCTTTCCCATCACCCATTGGTCTAAGTAATTTATCACTTTCTTTGGAATATTCGCCCTCGAAAGTGTGGCTATCTGACTTCTGGAAACTGGACCCGGTGCTGCTCCAGTAGCCAAATGCCGACGATTTGCTTCCAGAGCCCATTGCCATCACCACTCTCGATTTGATGATGCGAGCAGCTATTAGTTGCCTCAATGGACCCGTTAGAAACAGAAAACCCAATGCATCGGTAATAAAACCAGGCGTAAGTAACAGTGCTCCAGCGCCGGCTAATAACATGCCTTCCACTATTTCTTGCGCTGGTAACTCGCCTGTTTGAAGTCGCTGATTTGCCCTTAGCAGGGTCGATAAACCCTGCTGCTTCAAAATTTGCACACCGATAACCGCCGTCATAACCACTAGGCCAAGGGTAGTCAGACCACCAATCCGGCCACTTACCTCTAACAGTAGCAACATTTCAACCAGGGGTATTGCAATGAAGAAAACTACAAGAAAGCGCACAAATGGCCCCGCCACACTTTATAATTGGCACACTTTACCATACGGACCAAATTTTAGTGGTGTATAGCCCGCCGCACGAAGCGATAATGGACAACAAAGAGAAAATCTGGCAGGTAGTGCATCAAATTCCAAAGGGCCGAGTTGCCAGCTATGGTCAGGTCGCGAAGATGGCCGGATTGCCGGGTTACGCTCGTTATGTTGGTCACGCAATGAAAACGCTGCCGGCCGGAACCAAACTCCCCTGGTTTCGTGTGGTTAATTCGAAGGGTTCGATTTCCTTTAAGAATGGGACTGCTCAGTACTTATTGCAGAAATCTCTTCTCGAGAAAGAAGGGCTAGTCTTTATCAGGGGGAAATTTGCTTTGCGAAAATACGGATGGAATCCGCTCGCGGCATAGCAGGGTACACAACCCCAGCGTGTTCTTTATTCTTCATTTTGCGGCGCCACCCAAGGAAACATCTGCGAGGCCACTGCGAATCATATACCAGAATAGGAATACACCAGGAAAAGCCAAGAATGTAGTAAATAAATAGAAGTTAACATAACCCATACTCTCTATGAGTCCACCTGCTACAGTCCCAGTAAGAAATCTACCAGCTATACTGGCAAGAGCTGAAAGCAGGGCATACTGGGTCGCAGTAAAGCGCAAATTACACAAGGCTGATAAATAAGCGACAACCGTTACGCCACCAATACCACTAGCGAAATTTTCAAAGCCAACCGCAGCCGCCATGCCAAAATTAGTATGGCCAACTAAAGCTAAGGCAGCAAAACTAAAGTTTGAGACGGCCATGAGTATCAGGCTTACCAATACTGAGTGCTTAAGCCCCATGCGCACATACATGATACCGCCAATAAAAATTCCAGCGAGGAAGGCTATAAAACCAAAGCCGACATCATAAAAAGCAATTTCTTCATTGCTAAAACCCAAATCATTAAATAAAAGACGTAAGGTGAGATTGGCAAGGGTGTCACCTATTTTGTGTATTAACACAAAAAAAAGCACCAACCATGCTCCCTGTCGCTTAATAAATTCAATGAGAGGGCTAAAGTATTCAGTTAAGGCATTTAATAAACCTTTGGTAGCAACTGGTTCAATATGACGCTTCGGTTCCCCTATGAACACTCCAACCAGAATTGCTGGTAATACAAAAATAGAACATGAGATATAGGCAATAGACCAGTCAAAGCGGCTAGCAATGATAAGAGCCAGCGCACCAGTTGTAGCAGCACCGATTCGCCAGCCATACTGAGACATACCTGAGCCAGTGCCAAATTGATAAGGCTCTAGTAGTTCAATACGGTAAGCATCAATAATTATATCTAGCGTAGCGCCACAGACACCCAAAGTGATTGCCGCGATAGCAACCGTGGACAAAGCCTGATTCGGATCGGCCACTCCTAAAAATGTAACAGCCAGAACTACCATTAGACTGATAACCCAAAGCCAAGATCGCCTTTGTCCAAAACGATTTATGACAGGCAGCTTCACATTATCAACAATTGGTGCCCACAGAAATTTAAAGTTATAAGCCAAGAAAGTTAACGCAAAAGCTGTCACAGCACTTTTTGAGATGCCATCTTGAGCCAGACGTGTGGTGAGGGTTGCCCCAATCAGGGCAAATGGAAAGCTTGAAGACACACCCAGAAAAAATGCTGCCAAGGGTCCTGCTTCAGCATAAGGACGGGCACTTTTAGGCAGCCAGCTTCGCCAACCAATCATTAAAGTGCTTTCAGCTCTCGACATACATTATTAGTCCCTAAAATTTTCGTACTGCAATGGTATTCCCAGATTTTCCTCTCTCAACAAGACAATGACTTTCTGCAAGTCGTCACGTTTCTTGCCAGTCACCCTTAGCTTTTCACCCTGAATTGCTGTTTGTACTTTGATTTTTGTGCCCTTCACCATCTTAACTATCTTTCGCGCTAGATCAGCCTCAATTCCTTGTTGTATTTTTACTGTCATCGTCGCCTTCTGCCCGGATAATTCGATATCCCCTTCCTGCATAC
>CAVOCG010000109.1:0-8966 GCA_963694095.1 Gammaproteobacteria bacterium | reverse complement strand
TTTCCGTGTCGACATGAATATACTGGTGATCGTCTGTGGCATCAGCAAACTTATTTATTCGTTCCTGATCAATTTCAATCCAGTCAGTAACACCAACTTCTGTTCCAATCATCTTGGCAAGCTGGCTAGGAGCTACTGTATTCATTCGGATTTCCTTTATCTGACCTGCAGCGGTGAAGCAGCTTAGCAGTCTAGCAGTAATTCTAAACACAGGGTACCAAATCTACGTGACTGGTTAGAGATTATAGCCAACTCAGCTTATAATACGTTTCTATGACTACTACAAACGAAATAGATTTTGACTTGATTATTGTTGGTGGAGGCATAGTAGGTGCGTGCCTGGCGTGTTTGCTAGGAGATGGTGATTTACGCATCGCATTGGTCGATCGAACCCGATTCGATTTCAAAAGCAAGTCATTTGAAGAAAAAGAATTGAATTTTGATGTCAGGGTAAGCGCCTTAACATCTGCCTCCAGGAAATTATTTGAAGCTATAGGAGTTTGGGATAAGGTCAAACAATTACGCTACTGCGCGTACAATAGAATGCATGTTTGGGATGCAGATGGAACCGGTTCTATCGATTTTTCAGCAAATGATATTAACCAAGCAGACTTAGGATACATTGTAGAAAATGGTGTTGCCTTAGCTGGCCTTTACGATATTTTGCAGGGTTTTGACAATGTCGAATTAATTGCGCCGGCCGAAGTTGAGGGAATGCAATCGATACAATCTGATGGCGCAACCCAAACGTGCTTGCAGTTGGTAGACGGTAATAAACTAGTGGCCAAATTGGTGGTTGCTGCAGATGGAGCTAATTCAAAAATTCGAGAGTTAGCTGAGTTTGCAACCAAAGAATGGGACTATGATCATACAGCAATTGTTAGTACAGTTTGTACTGAATACGATCACCGAGCTACCGCTTTTCAACGATTTACAGAAACTGGTCCGTTAGCTTTTTTACCATTGGCCACTAAACATGGTAAGGACGATAAACACTACTGCTCGATTGTTTGGTCATGTACACCAGACCGGTCTGAGTATTTATTATCCCTGTCCTGTGATGAGTTTGCATTGGAGTTGGCCGAATCTATCGAATACAAACTAGGAAAAATTAATTGGGTCAGCAAACGATTATCATTCCCGCTGCGGCAAAGGCACGCGACAGATTACGTTAAGGGGAATGTGATTTTAGTTGGCGATGCTGCACACACGATACACCCACTAGCAGGACAAGGAGTTAATCTTGGGTTACTTGATGTAAAGGTGCTGGCAGAAGAAATTACGCTGGCTTTTGAGAAAGGGCGCCATTTTTATGAGCCATCATTACTGCGCCGCTATCAGCGCAGGCGTATTGGACACAACCTGGGGATGATGTGGTTGATGGAAGGCTTCAAATATTTATTTGCTGAACAAGCTTTGCCAGTGCGTTGGCTACGAAATATGGGAATGAAGAGTGTGGATAATCTGCCGTTAGTAAAAAACCAGTTAGCGCGTAAAGCGATGGGGCTGGATTGGAATAACTGATTCATTAAATTACAATAAGTCTTTTAATTTTGACTTTGTCACCTTTCCCATAGCATTTCTTGGTAATTCGTCAATAATTCTGATTGCTTTTGGGATTTTGTACGAGGACATTTTACCATCGCACCAGGTCTTGAGGTCCGCATACTCCATACTTGCTCCGTCTCTAAGCGCTATAAAAGCCAAGACTGATTCTCCCCAGGTTTCGTCTTCAACACCAATTACCGCAACCTCTAATACACCCTCATGCAGGAGCAGGGTGCCCTCAATTTCTAATCCAGATAGCTTGTAACCCCCTGATTTTATGATATCGATAGAAGATCGCCCCATAATCCGATAGTAGCCATTTTCAATAACGGCTATATCGCCGGTGCAAAACCAGCCATCGTGAAAACTCTCTTCAGTTGCTGTAGGATTATCCCAGTATTCCAAAAACACGTTGTCGCCTCTGATACGAATTTCGCCTGGGATATCCTCTTCTTTAATTAGGTTGTGATCTTCGTCAAAAAGGGCGGCCTCAACGCCTGGCAGTGGTTTGCCCACAGCGCCTGCTCTTCTCTCACCATCGTAAGGATTGGATAAGCCCATTCCAATTTCGGTCATGCCATATCGCTCTAGTAAAACCTGTCCGGTTAGTTCTTTCCACTGGTTGAACAGTTTTACCGGGCAGGCGGCAGAGCCTGAAATATTCAGCCGCATAGGACTGAATCCATCGCAAATTTTCTGCACTTCAGCTTGGTCAATAGTTTCAAAATACTGCATAAGCTTCACATAAATGGTTGGTACAGCCATAAATACATTGTAGGTACCCGCTGCAACCTGCTCCATAATTTTTGGCGCATCAAATTTTACAAACAAATGCACAGTCGCTCCGGCCCAGAGACTGCAACTCAATATATTGATAATGCCATGAATATGATGCAGTGGTAAAAATAGTGGAATTACATCTTCTTCGCTCCAGAACCAGGCTTCAATTAGTGTGGTTATCTGCGCTCGAATTGTTTTGTGAGTGCTCACAACTCCTTTTGGCTTATTGGTTGTTCCGCTGGTGAACAACATCATGCCGCGACGGCTGGGGTCGATATCCGGCAGTCTACCAACCTCATCAGCTAAAACGTCTTCTACAGCCACTAGTGTGATGGACATGGACTCACAAAGACCTCGCAGAGACTCTAGGTATTTGCCTGTGGAAACCATGCGGGTGACACTGGCACAGCTAAGGTAATGTTCTAGCTCGGGAACAGCAGATGCGACATTTAACGGAACGGTAATTCCACCTGCACGCCATACACCGTGCATCGTGGTTACGTAGTCAAGGCTGGCCGGTAAAAAGAAGGCAACACGCTCCTCCTGTAAATCTTCTTTGTTCTCCAGTAAGCCACTGGCAAATTTATTTATGCGCCGATTTACTTCGGAATACGTATGGGACTTGTCGCATTCGACCAGTGCTACGTTCGTATTTTCATTGTTTAAATGAGGAAAACTATTTTCTTGCATTTCTACTTATCCGTTAATTGGGGGTTTGAAGTTTCGTTATACCAGTGCGCTTACGATAATGAATAAAATTGATGGCCCTAATAAACAACCTACGCCAGTATAAAAAGTGGCGGTCATGGCACCGTAGGGAACCAGCTTGGGATCGGTGGCTGCGAGGCCAGCGGCAACACCGCTAGTGGTTCCCATTAACCCGCCAAACACCATGGCTGATTGAGGATTGTCTAGGCCGATAGTTTTAGCCACCAACGGTGTGCCGATCATCACCAGTATCGACTTGATCAGACCGGCTGCGACACTGAGTGCGATTACTGCCTCGCTGGCTCCTATGGCTTCGCCAGTTACCGGGCCGACAATATAGGTTACCGCGCCCGCTCCGATGGTCGTAATACTGACAGGATCAGTATAACCGTATAGTAGTGCAATCACCGCACCGACAATAAATGAAACGAGCACGCCAGCGAAAATAGAAATAATGCCCACGATGCCTGCTTTCTTTAACTCACTCAAGTGCACACCAAAGGCAGTGGCAACGATGGCGAAATCACGCATCATGCCGCCACCCATTAGACCAATGCCACCTAACAACGTGACATCCGCTAGTCCCGTACCACCGCCTGTCGCTTTACCACCGAAATAGGCAGCTACCAGGCCAAGGGCAATAGCGATGGCAGAGCCGTGGATGCGACCGCTGGTAAGTTTGTCGGCCATGAAATAGGAAAACCAGATGGTAACTCCAACTACGGCGAAAGCGACGATAAGATTGTTTCTAATGAAGACCGTTTCTATGATTTCCATTAGGCTGCTCCCTGCTCTGTGTTATCTGTTTTGGAGTCATTCTCTGTGGCGGATTGGGAACCACCACCCATTTTGCTGAGTACCGGTACCAGTGCGAAGCTCACTATAACTGCAGCTACACCCGCAACCACAGCCAGCATGCCACCTTCGAAAGCGGCTACAACGTTCTGCCTGGCAGCCATGGCCACCACAATAGGGATATACATGGCGCTCCAGAATTTGATGCCACTACCCGAAGCACCGTCGACAAGCGACTTGAACCGTGGTGAATTGCTAGCGAAAACCAGAAATAGCATGGCAATGCCAACTCCGCCCACATTGGCTTCCACATTAAGAGCGACACCTAAAGCCTCGCCGACTATCATCCCTAACACCAAACACGCAGACAGCAGAGCTACACCATAAACAATCATTTTTATTTTCCTTCCTATTAAACCTATAGGCTGTGGTATGGATTATTGCTAACAGTGGGGGGATGATATGATGCGGGAAACTTTTGTGCAATTTGTACCAAAGTGCGTCAGTTTCGGGTCAGTCACCCAGATTTATCAGGGGAATTGAGTGGTTTGTGAATTGACACACTGAACTGGATATAGCTTAATTATCCTCCGGTCACCCAGGGTGCAACCGACTGCGTTGCTGGCCGTCAAATAATGCTTTCAAACTGGATGGAAATAGAAATGACTAGATATTTGCAGTCACTTGTCACCTTGCTTATTGGCTCTGTATTGAGCATTTCATCAGCATCTGCGCAGAACGTGACCACTGACATACTGGAAAATGCCCAGGATTACTCTGATCGTTGGGTTAC
The DNA here is from genome assembly GCA_963694095.1 of Gammaproteobacteria bacterium. Lineage (GTDB taxonomy): Bacteria > Pseudomonadota > Gammaproteobacteria > Pseudomonadales > Pseudohongiellaceae > UBA9145. Next base: position 4,342 of record CAVOCG010000109.1, on the reverse strand, counting down.
TTATGGCAAGAATTATGGCGCCTGGCGCTACATGCCGGATGAGCAGATCAATCGCGATACAGTGGCGAATTTACGACCGGTTTGGATAAAGCAAAACGGTGTTACTGGCGGTGCTTTCGAAGTGACGGCGCTGGTAAACGACGGCCGCATGTATCTGACTACGGCCAATAGCCACTTAATTGTTGTTGACCCGCTAACTGGTGATGAGTTGTGGCGTTATGACCACGATTTCGAGAATGTGGATCTGTGTTGTGGTCCCCATAACAGAGGCGTTGCCCTGTATGAAGACAAGGTATTCTGGGGAACCCTCGATGCGCATTTGATTGCCTTCGATGCGGCAACTGGCATCCAGTTGTGGGATGTCGAAGTGGGCGACTACCGTGAATCGCTTTCGGTGACCGGAGCGCCTCTTGTCGTCAAGGACATGGTGTTGATCGGTGTGGGTGGCGGTGAATTTGGTATTCGGGGTTACATCGACGCCTATGATGTGAATACTGGCGAGCGCAGGTGGCGTTTCTACACCACGCCTGCCGAAGGAGAGCCTGGCAATGAAACCTGGGAGGGTGACTCTTGGAGAACCGGTGGCGCCCCAACCTGGGTAACAGGGACCTATGACCCTGATACTGATTTTGTCTTCTGGGGAACTGGCAACCCCTGGCCTGATATAAATAACAATGTGCGGTTGGGCGATAATCTATATTCTAATTCAGTAGTTGCACTGGATGCAGATAGCGGTCAGCTGCGCTGGTATTTTCAAACCTCACCCCGTGATGAGTTTGATCATGATTCAACTTCCGAGCCGATGATTATCGATGAAATGATTAATGGTCAGCTGCGTAAATTGATTGTGCAAATATCCCGTAATGGCCATGTCTATGCACTAGATCGGGAAACTGGAAATTTTATTTATGCCCAGGAATATACTCGGGTGAACTGGGCCGAGCGCGATGAAAACGGCAAGCCTGTACTAAAGGAAGAGCTGTATGACCCGGCTGGAACAGTTGTATTCCCGGGCCTGTATGGTGGTAAGAACTGGCCACCTGCCGCCTACAGCCCCGATACCCACATGGTCTATGTCCCTACAACCGAATGGGGCACAACCTTTGACCGTCGTGAAGGCGAAGGTCGTCCAGGCACGATGGATCTCGGTGGTATTCCGCGCTTCGATCCGGCAGGTTCTGCCAACCTCGTTGCATTTAACCTGCGTACCGGACAGATAGACTGGCAATTTGACTTACCTGGAAGTTTCAATTGGGCAGGTGCTATGGCTACCGGGGGTGGGCTAGTGTTTTCCGGTGGCGCTGATGGTTATCTGCGTGCATTCAACGATGAAACCGGTGAAGTATTGTGGGAATTCCAGACCGGTAGTGGTGTGTATGCCCCGCCAACCAGTTTCACCCTAGATGGTAGGCAATACATTGGCATTGCCTCGGGAACCAGAAACCCCGTTAGTCGTGCTGGCGTGGCTACCGGCATTGCGCCGGGTAACTATATTTTATTTAGTCTGTAGACGTTGTGGGAAGAAGTGCTTTTATGAAATTAGTTCATGTGATTTGCCGTAGCTTAGCCGGGTTGAGTTTTGGGTTCGCTGCATCCTTTTCCAGTTTCGCTGGAGTGGGAGAAGGTCAAGAAATGTACGATGCGTATTGTCAGGTCTGCCATGGCGGAATTGGAGAAGGCCAGGCTATGGGTAAGCCCCTCACTGATAACCCTGCCAGTCGACTCAGCGATGGAGAGCTGATCGGAGTAATCACTAGTGGTCGCTCTGGAACGGGCATGGCTGCCTGGGGGTCATCCTTTAACGAACAGGAGATCCTTGATGTGGCGGGCTATGTCAGGGTCCTGCAAGGCGGAACCGGCCTGGCGGAAGTGGACCAAAATGCCAGTGTCAGTGATGACCCGGCTGTGCTGGCGGGTGAAGCGCTGTTTGCCAGCTCAGTGGGGTGTATTTCCTGTCACAGTTACCGTGACCAGGGGGGGAATGTTGGCCCCAATCTGGATGGTCTAAGCACTCGGCTTAACAATGAGCAATTGCTACAGGCTCTGGTCAACCCTTCTCAATCCATCGTTAGCGGTTATGAAGTTAAAGTGGTGGAACAAAATGATGGCGCGCTTATTCGTGGCCGTTTTCGCAACGACGCTGAACTGGCGGTGCAGATCCAGAGCGAGGATGGCCGGCGCTGGGTTACCTATTTCAAAGATCGAGTAAAATCTGTCACAGATTCCACAGAATCAATAATGCCGGATGTATACGTTACACTGGGTGCCTCCGATCAGGAACAGTTGCTGGCTTTCTTGAAGTCATTGTAAGAACGCGAGTTTTGCTTGCAATGAATAGGTGGTTGAGGGCAAAATAATTCAACGCTAATTATGCAGAGAATGCATAAGAATCATGTTTGGCAATAACCTGCAAAGCAGTCAGAATAATTCCATTCTGTTCTACACCTCTACCCCGCAATTCTTTGATTCCTGCGGCCACGGTTCAGTGGCGCTCACTAGCCTAACCTAAATACTGTTAGTCAAATTTATTCCAGACAGGAGTTTATACTTCGATGTTCGCTAATTCGTTTACTTTAAAACGGAAGGTCTTAATTTTTCCAATTCTTGTGTTGCTCTTTCTTGCAATACTGCCGGCCTTGTCATTCGCTGCCTCGGCAGAAGTTTTGAACACTATGGATCTGACCGATAGTTGGTTCGGGTATATAGCAATATTTTTCTTTTTTTAGCCTATGTGCTTATTATAAGTGAAGAAAACATTCACTTAAGAAAATCGAAGCCAGCGGTGGTGGCTGCGGGTTTCATCTGGATTCTGGTTGCTATCGCCTATATACAGCAGGGCGAAACTCACGTTGCTGAAGAACTGGTACGTCACAATCTTCTGGAATTTGTAGAGCTGTTTCTTTTCCTGCCGGCCGCCATGACATTCATTAACACGATGGAAGAACGCGGCATCTTTAATTTGCTGCGCACAAAACTGGTTTCCCAAGGCTACTCACTAAGGAAAATATTCTGGATAACCGGGCTATTATCATTCTTCATGTCGCCGATTGCAGACAACCTAACAACTGCTCTGTTAATGGCGGCAGTTGTTACTGCCGTTGGGGGTAGCAATATAAGATTTGTATCCATTGCCTGTATCAACGTGGTTGTCGCTTCGAATTCGGGGGGAGCCTTCAGTCCGTTTGGTGATATCACAACCCTCATGGTATGGCAGGCCGGGATTATTGAATTTCAGGAATTTTTTGTATTGTTTATTCCTTCTCTGGTTAATTGGTTGGTTACTGCTGGCATTATGAGTTTCGCGATCCCCAACGAGAAACCTGATGCGATTACTGAAGAGGCAATTGTAAAATTTGGTGGCTGGGTCGTAGTCGCTTTGTTTATATTAACGATTGCGATGGCCGTTTCGTTTCACAATTTTCTCTATCTGCCTCCAGTGCTGGGCATGATGACTGGGCTCGGTTGCCTGAAGTTGTTTGGCTACTATTTGCAGCTTCGAGATTCGTCTTACATGGAGGCGGAGAGGGCTGGTTCACTTGAAAAGGGCGATATGATCAGTGGTGATGATGCGATGTTCGAAGAGTCCATGGGTTCGGACGAAGTCGCCGTAGGTAAGAAACCTTATGATATCCACCACAATTTACAGCGAGCCGAGTGGGACACGCTGATTTTCTTCTACGGGATTATCCTTTGTGTAGGTGGGCTTGGCGCTTTCGGATACCTGGGACTGATTTCAGAAATTTTTTATGTTGATTTAGGCGCAACTACTGCAAATATAGCGGTCGGTTTTGCCTCCGCCATCGTAGACAATATTCCGGTAATGTTTGCCGTATTGGAAATGAATCCCGACATGAGTCAGTTTCAATGGCTGCTGGTGACATTGACCGCCGGTGTCGGCGGTTCGATGTTGTTAATTGGCTCTGCCGCTGACGTTGCGGTGATGGGGCAGGCCAGGGGAGTTTATACATTTTTCTCTCACTTGAAATGGTCATGGGCAATCGCAATTGGTTATTTTGCCAGTATTGCAGTTCATTTCCTGATTAATGGTGGCTAGTAGCTGAAGTGCAAGAGGGAAATCCCGAACTGGAATTAGTTAGGCTGGTCTGTATGCTGGTGGGACATTTTCTATAAGGCAAAGGTTCTAGAAGGTAAAAAAGGCGACAATGGCCAGAAAAAACACGCCAATAAACAGGCAAATTCCATAAATGATTGAGGCGGTCAAAAACTTGAAAAAAGTGACGATATAGCTTTGCTCAAAAAAGTACTTGAAACTCAAATACAGATAGACCACCACCCAAAACATAATAATTGTATTGAGCTGACCGGCGGATGCACCCAAAAT
>CAVOCG010000108.1:0-9103 GCA_963694095.1 Gammaproteobacteria bacterium | reverse complement strand
GGCTGGGTGCTTGAATATTCCCCCTCTCAGCACCAACATAAAGACAGGCATGGGACCAGGATGACTGGGTGAGGTACTTAATCGCAGTACTAATACGGCTATTACCTTCTACCAAAAGAATATCACCAAGCTCAATTACCTCTGCAAACTCTTCAATAGAGATGGCATCAAGCCGCTGATACCCCGGCAGCCCTCGCGTTAGAAAGACAGCAAGCCAACTACCTATAGATCTCGATACGGCGTTAATCATTAATTTCAGCGCCTCTTCACGCGCACAAGATTTAAATTGTCAGTTATAATCACGATCCTGGTGCTTGCCATTGGCAAGCACCAGGAACAGTGTAATCGAATCCACAGGAGTAGCAAAATGACAAAGGCCTACAACAAATTTTATATCAATGGTGAATGGGTAGAGCCACAAGGGCGCGATACACTTGAGGTGATCAACCCGGCAACCGAAGCGGCCTTTGCTACCATCAGCCTGGGCACGACAGCGGATGTAGATGCCGCGGCCAAAGCAGCCCGCACTGCTTTCCCTGCCTGGTCACAATCGAATATTGAAGCGCGGGTAACTGTACTTAAAAATATCATCGCTGGCATGAAAGTACGCGGTGAAGAATTGGCAACGGCCATATCAATGGAAATGGGTGCACCCATGGGCCTAGCGAAGACTGCTCAGCTGGGCAGCGGGCTTGGCCACTTTGCCAACATATTAGGCGTATTGCAAAACTATGAATTCGAAGAGACTCGCAGCACCACACGTATCATAAAGGAAGCCGCGGGCGTATGTGGGCTTATCACACCCTGGAACTGGCCACTTAATCAGATTGCCTGCAAGGTAGCGCCAGCACTTGCAGCCGGCTGCACCATCGTATTAAAACCAAGCGAAATCGCGCCGCTTAGCGCCTATATTCTGGCTGAAATAATTGCTGAATCCGGCCTGCCAGCAGGGGTTTTCAATCTGGTAAATGGCGATGGTCCGACAGTTGGTGCCGCCATTTCTGCTCACCTTGAAATTGACCTTGTATCCTTTACTGGCTCCACCAGAGCAGGCAGAGAAGTAGCCAAGGCGGCGGCGTATGGAATCAAACGCGTAACCCAGGAACTGGGTGGAAAATCTGCCAATATTATTCTGGAAGACGCTGATTTCACCCCCGCAGTGGCCGGCGGCGTAATTAGCTGCTTTGGTAATAGTGGACAATCCTGTAATGCACCTACACGTATGTTAGTACCCAAGTCCCGAATGGACGAGGCCATAGAAATAGCTGGGGCCCAAGCCCAGAAAGCGATTGTGGGCGACCCCAGCCATGAGCACACACGACTTGGTCCAGTGGTAAGTGAACTGCAGTTCAATAAGATCCAGTCTCTGATTGAAAAAGGTATCGAAGAAGGCGCGACGCTGGTCACCGGCGGACTAGGACGCCCTGAGGGATTGGATAAAGGCTATTACATACGCCCCACGGTTTTTGCCAATGTCAGCAATGACATGACCATCGCCCGAGAGGAAATTTTCGGCCCCGTGCTTTCTATCATCGGCTATGAAGATGAAGCAGATGCCGTAAGTATTGCCAATGACACAGATTATGGTCTATCCGGTTATGTATCTGGAGAGGCTGAACACGCTCAACAAATCGCCCGGCAGCTGCGCACCGGCATGGTTCATATTAATGGCGCCGGACCAGATTTTTCTGCACCATTCGGTGGCTACAAGAAATCTGGCAACGGCAAAGAATGGGGTTTGGAAGGATTCGAAGAATTTCTGGAAACCAAATCCATGCTGGGTGCAGCCGAGGCTTAATGCCATTAACTGAAAGGAAATAACGTGACTATTCAAATTAAGAAAAACTCTATCGACATTGGCATCGTAGCGAAAGACATCAAAGCCATGCTGGCATTTTATGGTGATGTGATTGGCCTTGAACTGGAAACGGTTCTCGACATGCCTGGCGGCGGCGTGATGAACCGGTTCAAAGTGGGCGATAGTGTTATCAAGGTCGTTGAGCTTGACCCGCCCGCTCTTGCCGACGCAGCACCTGGTGGCATTCGCGGTGCCAGTGGTTATCGCTACTGGACCATCACAGTGGGTAATTTGGAACAATGCGTTCAACGCGCCGCGGATAGCGGTAGCGAAATAGTGGTTGCAGCCAAAGTAATAAGGCCTGGTGTCACTATAGCCATCTTTACCGATCCTGATGGCAATTGGGTTGAACTCTTGCAAAACGACTAAAGTAAAGTTCCCTTGAAACGAAGAACGCCCCAGGTTGATTATCTTTTTTCCGGGGCGTCGTTTCTTACGAAGTGTAGATTAAAAAATTAAGGCATAACCTTCACCGGCAAGAATACGCTCGACCAACAGCACTGGTTGTCCACCTTGCTGTCCGGTGCCATGAAGTTGTCGACCCGCAGTCGAATGATGAATCACCCCGCTCCGAAAACGTGGCGAGCCTCTTCACTTCGGCCCACTCGTCACTTCTGCTAATGGCACCTTCGCCAGCTTCATCTCTCTCACGGCCCGTTATGGACTGGTGCTCGAACTCGGGTGTAGCCGGTCCCTATTGCAGAATCCACTCTGTGCCCAGTGGGAAGAGTAGACTATCAACATCGTACCCGTTGCGCGCGCCGCGATCTTGTATGAAAGCTCGCAGTGCTACCTTAGACTCTATACGCTCGACGGACAATACTGGTGCAATTGGATAGGCATGTGACGATTGAATAATCACTAATAGGAAAAACAGGCTCCTAAACATTTTCTACTCCCTCTTTAGTAAGACCAATTGGCTGCGCGAACATACGATTAGATATTAATTAAAGAGTCTAGCATAAGTGCCTATATAGCTTCCGTAGTTACTCTATTCAGGCAGGAATAGAGGATTTTTGGTAAATCCTCAGCCTCTGTTTGTGGTCAGAAGCGGACCGCCGCTAACAACATTCCAGAGCTCACCTTAACGTCCGCTATGGACTTGTAAGCTGACGAACTCCCACTAGTTTTATTTTGCTGTATCCATTTAGCCCGCCGACGACATTCTTCTTATCGATGTCTATTTCAAACTTATTATTGTTGTTAATCCAAATCACTCGCGTGATGGCGCTCTGCCAATTGCAATGATTCTTCACCCCACACGCGATTCACTCTACTACCACGTTGCACTGCTGGACGTTGTTTGATTTCTTCACTCCAACGAATCACATTTTTGTAAGACGTCACATCCAGAAATTCTGCAGCATCATAAAGTTTGCCTTGTACTAAAATGCCATACCATGCGTAGTTTGCTATGTCGGAAATATTGTAATCATCACCACAAAGGAAACGACGATTCGCTAAATTTTTGTCGAGAACATCTAGCTGCCTTTTAACTTCCATCGCGTAACGATTAATAGGGTATTCGAATTTTTCTGGTGCATAGGCATAGAAGTGGCCAAAACCACCGCCTAAAAATGGCGCACTCCCCATTTGCCAAAACAACCAAGACATACATTCCGCTCGGGCAACTAGCTCAGTTGGTAAAAAAGCATCAAATTTTTCGGCAAGATAAACAAGGATCGCACCAGATTCAAAAATCCGAGTGGCAGGCTTGGAACTATGATCAAATAGTGCGGGAATTTTGGAATTAGGATTAACATCCACAAAACCACTTCCAAACTGGTCACCTTTACCAATATCGATCAACCAAGCATCATATTCACCTTCTGTTTTACCGAGCGCCAATAATTCTTCGAGCAATATAGTCACTTTCACACCGTTAGGCGTTGCCAGAGAATATAACTGCAATGGATGTTTGCCTATCGGCAACTCTTTTTGATGAGTCGCTCCAGCAATTGGTCTATTTATATTGGCAAACTGTCCACCACTTTCCTGATCCATGGGCCAGACCTTGGGAGGTGTATATTGGTTTGTTTCACTCATAAAGTTGACTTCTCATAGATATTAAAAAAGGCTTCATGTCCATTCTATAACAAGTGACTGACACAGTTACCAATTGTCTCTTATGCAATCAGGTGATTATGTCCAATTAGGGCTGACGGGGTACAGATAAGTATTGTTCCAGTTGGGGTAGCGTTAATTTTTCATCCGACATCTAATGTAGTATCCCTTAGTGTTGAATTGCACATATCGTTGAACACAGATTTACGGCAACAGCTTGCTCACGTTGAGACTCTAGCTCTTTTTAGTTATTTGACGGGAGGGGGTAAAAGCTCTAAAACCTCAATAGCCGGCCCTACTCAGCCTTAGGGTGCTCGCTTAACCCGAATTTTCATGTCGTCCAGCAGGCTGCCGTTGAGCCGCTTCATCGCCGCCTTGGCTTCACCGACTTTGGGCATTTCCACGAAGGCGAACCCTTTGGATCCGCCCGCCTGCTTATCCAACACGAGACTCGTGGATTGGACCCTGCCGTAGGCTTCAAACGCGGCTTGAAGATCCGCTTCTGTGGTTGTCCTCGCCAAGTTTCTGATCAATAGCTTCATAGGGTTTTCTTTGGTGGAGAGATAGAAAGAAGGATGCCATATCGGGCGACGGACTCCAGGGATTTATGGTCCGCAGATCTCAATATATAGTCCGTTGCTCCAGCCGTCATAACTGACTGATATATAATAAAATGGTGGGGCCACAGGGATTCGAAATCCGGACAAACAGATTATGGGTCCTAAGCTTACTAATTATCCCAACTCTCGATTGAGAGTCTACGACAGTGTCTAGCTGATCAATATAAAACCCAAGTCACAACTACAATTGCCATGGTCTAAAGACCCGTATTCAGGGTTTGATTATCAAGTCGGCGGTACGTTTTTGATTAGCGACTACCCGTTCGCGATCCGCTTGAATCATCTCACGTCGTCTAGCGATCTCCTCTCCAGATGCAAGAGTATTTTTAGTGTCGGATTCGACTCGCTTCAATATATCTGCTGCCTGATGCTCCGCAATATGCGACTGCTCAATTAACTTTCGCGCACGCTCTGTATTTGCAGTCATACTTTGATTGTTTGCATCAGCCGTTGACGAGTTAATCTTCTTAGCTAGTACGCCATCAACCCACTCTGCATTCTCAGAAATCATCGTATCTGCCTGCTCTATTACGCTCTCGTTAGCATCAGTAATCAGCGTATTGATCGCTTGCAACATCACATTGACCTCTAGCATTCGGCCGCAAACTTCACGTAATTTTTCGTTTAATTTCGCCTTATTTTCAAGCTGATCAATCTTGACCTCGTTAGAAAACATAGTCCGGAAATTTGACTCAATTGCAGTTTTGGGTTCGAGCGATTCAATCATTATTAAACGCGAACGATAGAGATCATCTACGTTATCAATCGAGATCGCTCTATTTCCCATAAACGAGGAGGTGAAATTCCTATTAAGAAGAGCTCGGTTTTCCTCAATATCGGCCAACAGCAGCATTGATTCTGCGTAGGTTGTCGATACTTCGGCCTCAAGTTCAAAAATCCGTCGTCTATTCTTTTGGATTCCGAGCTTATTCTCTGCTACTAATTCTGGTTGATTGGCCATTAGGTCACCTGCTAGTTAGTTGGACATCGCTTCATCTGCGGTGTCGTTCAAATCTGGAAGATCGAGTTGCGTCGAACGATACAACTTGCTCATGTTTATAATGCCCTTATTAGGTTGCGATAATTCGCAGAAACGGTAGATATAATCAAAAATATTTTCAGCTTGATCGGCAGACACAACAATATGAAACTGCTCGACGTCAAACGAATCAGCAACACCAGCGACTGATTTCCTGCCCATCGGGCCCCCCCCCACATTATAAAAATGCACTTCGTTAATCTCTTTTTTCATCAACTCGGGGATCAACAAATCGGTGCCGCCTTCGTATAATACGCCAGATATCAGCCATGTGTAGTCAAGGCAATGCTCAAGGATATCGGGTTTGGATATTGGTAACGACATAATTATTGGCCAGTGTACTTAGACAAAATTGAAGGTGGCACATATGTAGCCGCCTGTAACAACGGTGTCGCGTACATAAAGCCCATACCTGGTACATCAAGCTTAGCAGCCAGAAAAATTCTTTCGAAAATTCGATCAACTTCGTCACTCGACACCATTACGCTGACAACCTCACGTTCCGCATCGACAGCGACTCCAAGAGCTCCCAGTCGCTCTCGAATACCGACGCCCATCGCAGCATGAATTGTTGATCCCTGAATACCGACTTCGAGTAAGGCATCTGTTATAACCTCTCCGTACCCATTCTGCACAATGGCAGTGATTAGTGTTGCATCAGTCAATGTCGTAAATGAGCGTTTCATGCAAATTCTCCTTCTAGTGCAAACTCTCTTGCTATTCGACGTTCTTCCCGCCTCACTTTAAACTGAACATATAAACCAAGGGTCAAGACTGCCACGATCGGACAAATTGACGCTGTGGCTAAGATGCCGAAGCCATCCGTTGATCCCATAGCATTGCCGAATCCGAGCCCCATAGCAAGTACAAGCGGCACTGTGACCGGCCCCGTAGTCACACCAGCAGAGTCCCATCCGACATTCACAAACTCTTCGGTTGAAAGCAGCGTTAATATCAGCCCGAGCGTGTAACCTGGAATTAAGATATACATAATGTGAAAACCAAAAATAAGTTTTAGAACTCCTAGCATAAGGCCAGTCGCCACGCCGAACGCCACCGCTCCCATCAACATTGATTTTTTAAAGGCGCCGTTAGTTAAATTTTGAACAGTCATACCAAGCGCGTTCAATGCAGGTTCAGCCAGTGTTGCTCCTAATCCCAAAACCCATGCGAACAATCCTGCAATCCCCACACCCACAGAAAAGCTGTAAAGAGGACTCGCGCTGATTGCGTCAATAGACGCAAAGGCGCCCGCAATCAGGCCGCCTGATTGATCGCCAAGTTTTGCAAGACCATATGTTAATCCGACATTAAAAATACACATTCCTACAACAGCCAAAATAATGCCGTAGTACGTAATAAATGCGCTCTTCATTTTTTCACGCAAGACAACGAACAAAACAATCATCAAGAAAATGACGAGAGGAACAATCGCTCGGACGCCAAGAATAACCTCTGCCCAAGGAGTCATCTCGTACCATTCCGGCTGGCTAGCAGCCATCGCTGCCGCTAACCTAATTTCGGCTGCGGCCGCAATAATTGTCTCAGGAGACACAGTTAATGCAGTGTAGAAGCTGAGGCAGAGAACACCTAAAATTGGGAATATCGAGGCCAATGTTACGATTCCAAATCCAGATAGCGACGAGTCTGCGCCTTTACCCGCTGCGGAAGCGACACCAACACCAAGCGCGAGCACGAGTGGGACTGTCACTGGGCCTGTCGTCACGGCACCCGCGTCCCATGCTAAGCCAACAATTTCAGAGAGCCCTATGTAGTCCCACCTCCAGGCAATCACGCTGAGAACCAATGTTGGTGTTACAGTCATAAAAATTAGGGGCTTCAAGCTCCAGCCCCGCAAAAATCGCACTGTCCCAAGAACGGCGGCCAAACCGACGCCCAAACCAACCACCAAAACGGTTGCGCCACCTCTATCGTTGAGCAAAGTATATAGATATGGTGCCTTCTCTGGATCAACAATAGAGCCAGCAACCTGAAGTGCTCCGATTGCCGGTTCAGCGAACGTCACACCAATGCCGAGCAAGAACGCAATGAAAAGTACGCCCGCAAGCGGAAGCTTGCGGGGCAATGTGTTACCAATCACTTCACCGAACGGCATGAGGCCCAGCTTCAGCCCTTCCATGAACATCATGAGACCGACCATTACCGCAAACAATCCACCAGCGACGATCGAAGCATCCATAACAGGGGTTTGCAGAACAATATATTGAAACAGAGCGAGATAAATTGCTAATGGAACAACTGCTCGAGCTTGGTCAATGAATCGCGTAGACAGGTAAGGCTGTAGAACTTTAACAACATCACCGCCGCCTAGCTTCATCTTAGGAACGGGCTGCGGGTGTTCATTACCGTGCCGATCAAAAAGAGGTTCAGGCATCAATTCTTGGTATGGTACCTTCTGCGTATCCACTACCATTGCCTGGATATAATCCCCAAACCGGATTGCATTTCTTTTTGCCATGATCGGTACCGTTGGTTAATTTGTGCTAGTCATACACCAAATGGAGCGTCCAGATAGAATCATATCTCACATATTTTTTGGATTCACTAAGAACTCGGCGGAGCTCTAGGTAATTAGTATACACAAAAAAGGCCTAATTTATAGAGCTTTGAGGCGCTTCTTGGAGTTATTCCGGGTGTCAAGCGCCCAGCCAAACCGCACCCCCTAAATTCAGCAAACGCCAAGTCTGCAAACCCACCCCCGGGCATACCCCATTTAGTCAGATAGGTTCCATCTATACCCTATACAGACTATTATGAACGAACCATTAGGTATCCCTGAGCACAAGGCCATGTAACTACTCATCTCTACACTTTTCTACCTATTGCTTATTGGGTTTGCAGCAAGCCCTTATGGTCAGCATTTAAGGTCGATACTGATTAATGACACTAGCGGACTTGGTCCTCAAGGCTCTATTCATTTTTCTTTCTCGGCTGTGATTCTCCTTAATTTTAGCTTTTCCGCAGGAGCATGCGTGAAGTTATAGAAGATATTGACAACCCTTTTGGTTTTGATACTACTATGACCGTTGGTGTCATCAGCGCGCAGGGCCGGAAGATGGTTTCTGTAAGTCGACTTAAAATACGGCCTTTCGTAGATCCGCACTCCGCCGATAACCGTGAGTCCGCCATCGGCTCTAAAGCCTCCGTTGCAGCTTTCTTAAATAGCCCTTTCCTGAATATCAGCGCCAACCGTAACCATTACACAGCCTAGAGCGGCCACCCCGGCCTGGGTGATGATCCCGCCTCTTGCTTAAGTGCGGTGTTAAAAGGTTTGATCGTGCAGCCTAGACGTAGTCCAAATGTAGAAAATGCTGTTTGGTGGCTGGAGTGTCACCAGTAGGCTTGTATAGCATACTGATTTTACTAAATAAAATGGTGGGCCCACAGGGACTCGAACCCCGGACAAACGGATTATGAGTCCTACGCTTACTAATTACCCCAATTCTCCACAACTGCCTACAAAAGATAAGCTTCTGTATTATATAACTTTGTAGATTGTAG
>CAVOCG010000107.1:0-9202 GCA_963694095.1 Gammaproteobacteria bacterium | reverse complement strand
CCACCTAGGAAGGTTGATCAAGGCCTTTGAGAGTGATGGACTTCGGCGTGAAGCGTTGCTGCATGCCTTGTATGACTATATCGATATCAATGATCGAGCCCATCTCAATGGGAGAGAAGCGCCGGCCTATCGGGTTGCGGGCCTTCCTTTGCCAACGAATGATCATCTAAAGTCACCGGCCGAACTGCACCGGGTTTATGGCTGGAGTGACTGGCTTCGAGAGCATCCGGATTTTAAGGCCAGCGATTGGTTGGGCGCAGGTTGGGGCTCGCGACTCAATGTCAACACAATGCCCGAAGACCTCATTCCGCTAGTTCTCCCTGTAACCTCGGTCGAGGCAAAGGCGATCGCAGGGCAACGTCGTGTAAAACCATTCCGGGGGTATTCTGACTTTAGCCTGTTCCTTAACAACCGCGTGTCGTTGGCGGATAATTATTATGGTTTTATACCCTCGGACCACTTCAGGATTAGAATTTTCTCAGCCAAAAATCATAAAATGAGTACAATAAGCGTCCTTTTCAAGCCACTGAGCACCAGCTCACCCTGGGAAATAGATCATCGATATCAAAATGAGCGTGACTTCGACATTGCAGAACCTGCTCGGGTTGTCGCAGCAGAGTACTTCTCTCGGGAGCTGTCTTCATCTGAGGACGGGCGCTAGCTTTCAGCTGGAAGAAAGCGTCTCTGCAGATGTTATATGGCCGGAAGAAGACTATTGGATCATCGGAAGAGAGTTGCTGTTGTATCAACTTATCGATCTGTCTGGTGTTCCCGGGAACCTCCGGTTAAAAGTACTGGGCCAAAAAGTGAGGCAGTTCTCCCCGTTTGAGCAGCCTGGCCACTGCGCTATTCATCGCGACGACGCAGCCATGGTCTGGATGTGGGATGAATCCGCAAGGCAGATTGCGCTTAATGCTCTGGTTGAACGTCAAAGCAACCTTGCAGGTCACGTCCAAAAGTTGCGCCCCCTACCTGAAGCGTTGTTGCATCCGTGTTTGGAACACGGAGAGGTTACCCAAACTTGTTTCAGTGGCAGTGATCGGCAGAAATGGCATCAAAATAAGTTGGTCAGCTCGCAATGGATGCCGTCGTCTGTTGCCGCAGGAAATATGCAGTTGTTAGCGGAACCATGGGGAGAGAGAAAGTCTGTAGGTTTTTTTGATGAGCGGCTGCTGGCCCGCGGTGGCGTGTTGGTTTTCGCGGCGATTATCCTTTTTCAGTTGGGCACAATGTCAAGGTTGCTCTGGGCGTCGAATGAGCTTGAGCAGGACTTATCATCCAGCGGTAAAGAAGTGTCTGAAGTGCTGGCTCTTCGAGAAAAAGTGCGGGTAATGAAGAAAGAAAACGGGCTACTGGTTTCCTGGTTTTCGACACCGAGTCAGATCGCCATTTTGGCGGATTTTGATGAGCTACTGACGCCTTCAACAGTCGGTATTGTTAACTGGGACTACCAAAACGGCGATTTAAAAGTGACGGTTGAAGATGAAAATCTGGACAACAGGGCTTATGTGGAGAGTCTGAGCGAAGGGGTTCGATTCTCGGAAGTCGGGGTCGAACCTGGTATCGCTAAAAACACGGCAGTCATTCGACTGAAGGTTGTTCGGTGAAGTCCCTCGTTGACAAGGCATCTGTGACGCGGGATGCGTTGATGGCCGAGCTGGAGTCAAATCGAAGGCTTGTTAGATTGCTCTGGGCTATCTTTTATATTCTCGCAATTTACATCGTCGCCGGCTTGAACGATAAAAATGAAAATCTCGCGATATCATTAGCCCAAATGCAAAGCCAGGCATCCAGATTAGTTGGCGTTGACGACCTTCAGCGATGGGCAGAAAGGTTGGCGACGGAAGAAGAAGCGCAATCATTGTTGCTGAAAGATTGTTGGACAGCACCTTCCGCGCGACTGGCCAGTGCAGATATGCAAACATTGCTACAACAGCTAACCGGCACTTACTCGATAGATAACGTCAGATTAACTTTGTCACCACCCCTCGCTCATAAAATAGGACGCCGAGAAGCCTGGGAGATACGCGCTCAAATTGTCGGTAAGGCAACGTCGTCTAATTTGCTCAGTTTTGTTGATGCGCTCGATAAGCCCTCCTCTTATTTCGCGGTCGAGCGGCTCCTTTTTTCTGAGAACAGAAATGGGCTCCTTAACCTAATGTTGTATGCATGCTTCGTTGAGGATTCTCAATGAAACCGTTTGTGCCTATCGTTTTAATATTGTTACTGGCGTTTTTCCTTGGTGTTTTTAGTGTGAATGCGAGAGACTCCTCCACTTTGGCCCAAGCGGACCCTTGGGGCGCGACCGAAGTCCCCGGCAGTGAATGGCAGAGAGGAGCTCTTGAGCGGCTAGCCAAGAATGATCGTTGGGAGGTTGAACTGGAAACAATTCAATCCAGCAAGGCGCAGGTGGATGATTTGAGCGCATTGTTTCGGTTGATTGCCGTCATTAATTCAGACGCAAAGTATTCAGTTCTGCAGTCTAAAGCCCCGGAGGGTCAAGTGTTGCGGTTAGCAGAGGGCGACATGATCAACCCGAATTGGACAATACAGGAAATCGGGAATGGAAAAATTATCGCTACGTTTAACGGTCTGGAGCAAGCACTTGAACTTTTCCCTGGTAACTAAGCTCGGTTGGCGCTTGGTAAAACGTTGGTCTTTCTTAATTGTACCGTTGATAGTGTCAGCCTGTGTCACCCAAGAGGAGCGCAGTGACTTTGAGTTTTCGAGCCTCCGTGAGCCGAAACAAGCGGTTGTAGACCCGCTTTATGACGTGGCTGGGTCATCGTTTGAATCAACGACGGTCAATGTCGGTCCTTTGTCAAGTTATAAGCCAGGCGTAGCGGATTTTTCCGGGTTGCAAACCAATCAACCGTTGCCCGATGCTCAGTTCAAAGGCAGTTATAACAACATGGCAGTGAGCACGTTCATTAACGAGGTATTTGGCGACCAGCTTGGGCTTTCGTTTGCGATTGAACCGGAAGTGCAGGCGCTGAGTGACCTGGTGAGCCTGAGGCTGGTGAATGAAGTCAGCGCGGCCGAGTTGCTTGCCGTGGGGCTGGAGACGCTAGCCAGCTATGGTGTCACCATGACAATTCAATCGAGCTTATATTCCTTTTCGATGAGTGATAATGCAACGGCCAGCGGAACGCCCCTTGTGGTGACCGGTCAAGCATTGCCGGAAGTGCCTGCCAGCCATCGTCCCTTGTTCCTGTGGGTTCAAATCGATGTCGTCAGCAGTAATGCCCTGTCAGGCTGGTTAGGTAACGCTATGCGGGGTCAGGAGTTGCAAATATCAACCGTCCCTCAATCGAACGCGCTATTACTTCAGGGCAAGCCGGATATTATTGAGGAAGCACTCAGTATCGTGGAATTACTCGATCAACCTGCCATGAGAGGCAAGTTTTCCTCAATTGTCGAACCAGCTTATGGCGACAGTGAATTGATCGCGAAGGATCTTATGGAGATCCTGAGGTCTGAAGGATACGATGCCAGCATGCGTCCGCCTGGAGGCGGAGTCCTTCTATTGCCACTTGTAAGTGCGAATAGGCTCGTTGTCATTGCTTCGGCTCAGGAAGTTCTGGATCACGTGGTTGATTGGGTGAAACTGTTGGATCAAAAATCGACGACGTCAATAGAAAGCGGCCTTTTTATCTATCAAGCCCGAAACACAGACGCCGAGTATTTAGTTGACCTCCTGGTTGAACTTGAAGCAATTGATTCGGAGGGCGGTCTTGATGATCAAGAAGCGGTGCGTGGGCCCGGAACAAGGTTTATAGCCGATGTGAACCGGAATGCGATTATATTTAAAGGTAGCGGCCAAGATTGGATTGAGTTGCTTCCTTCCATAAAAGAGATGGATCAACCCACGCCAAGTGTGTTGGTAGAAGTGATTTTGGCCGAGGTAACGCTTAATGATCAGGATGAACTAGGCCTTGAATTTTTGGCGCGATCCGGCGACGTGACGTTTTCTACCATGGGCGGTATTGGGCTAGGCGGTAGTGGCATGACGGCGACGCTCAACAGGGCAGGCGAAACCAGAGCTGTGATCAATGCCTTTTATAAGAGCGACCGGGCGAATATTAAATCTAGGCCCAGGCTAATGGTCAAGAGTGGGCAGCAGGCGTCGATCGACGTGGGTAATGAAATTCCCGTGGTAACCAGCACCTCGCAATCCACTGATGTCCCAGGAAGCCCAGTCATACAAACCGTGACATACAGGAATACAGGCGTTTTATTGCAGATTGAGCCGGTTGTCCATTCCTCTGGATATGTTGACATCCGGATATCGCAGGAACTGAGTGAAGCCCAGCAAACGTCAACGAGCAGTATTAATTCCCCTACAATATTCAATCGTAAGCTGGAAACCACGGTAACTCTAAGGGATGGTGGTTCAGTGCTATTGGGTGGGCTGATTTCAGAAACCTCGTCAACCTCTAAAAATGGTGTGAAAGGCTTGGGTCGGCTACCCGGCATTGGGCGGCTATTCCGAAAGGACGCGAAGGTCACTGATAAGACTGAACTGATTATGATGGTGATTCCTTATATCATCGAGAATCCAGACGAAGCGATGAAAATAAGTGACAGAGCATTGGAATCACTTGAGTTAACGCGGTAACCTTATCTTCGCTAACGGCCAAAAACAGTAGGTTATTAGGGGTTTACAACCGCTATATGAGGCCTTATGATAGCCGCATTGCTTGGTTGAACCCTGACCCAGATGGACGGCTAGGCCGCTGGCAAGAAACGCATAAGTGAGATTACTCACTTATGGCAAACTAAAAATTTTTCTAGACATAAATATTGGAGTACTAGAATGCTTAAAAAACTCTTAATTCCTATGGGGCTGGTTTCTGCGTTGGGGGCTAGTACTGCAATGGCGGTAAATCTCGACGGCCTTACCGCAGCAACGAAAGGCACCGCGGTGATTGCGACTGACTCATTACTCACTACAGCCTTTACGGCAGGTTCTGGCGCGAATCTCGGCAAGAAGTACTACCGTGTTGTAAACAGTGGTAACAACATGGATATCAGTGGGACGATCGGTGTTGGCTTCGCGATTGGTGATCAGCTATGGATCCGCTATGACATTACTGGTGGCGCATGGGATGGTGCTTTAACAGCTTCAATGGCCACTGTCGTATCAGCAGGCATGGACGCAATCGCGCAGGGCGGCCAAGATGGCGCTAGCAGCGTGGTCTTCAGCCACACTGTCGCTGGGACAAATTTTGCCCAGACTGATTCGTTGAAGCTCGATGTAACCAACCTCGGTTGGGACGGCTCTAGCGCGTTGGGCGTTACTGTCGCCACTTACGAGAAGCTAAGCGACGCAACAAACCAAACTAATTCGATTACGTCGAAGGCAGGTACGGTTCTTGTTGGTGCTACGGGTGTTAGAGTTACCGCTGCGCCGGCCAACGAAACCGCCGAAGTGCAAGTGTTGTTCACAGCGTTTAACGCCACTGGCACAGATGTAAAAGCGGACCTCGGTAGTTTGACGGTTGATCCATCTACCGCAGCAACGGTTTCGCCAACTGGCGCCGTAGACGCGCTTGATGGAGCGGCCTTCCTTGTCGCAGATGCTGTAACGATCGGGGCTACAACGTCTCTTACCACGATTACGGGTGACTTCAGCTTCGGTACTTGGTCGGTTTCTGCGGATAATTGCACCACCGCAACGACAACTTTTAAAGTAGCGTCCGGCAACCTTAACGCTGGGTTGACCGCTGCAACTTCGCCTTCCAGCAACTTTACTGGGCTAGGTGCTGCGATTGGAGGTAGTCTTTGCATGACAGCAACTGGAAAGGAAACGATTCCTGTAGCCGGTCCTTACACGGCAAGCATGGTCCTTACCGCAGTTGCTGCTCGGGCAAATGCTCAGGCCGCAATAGCTTCTAGTTTTGGTAGCATTTTGCACAACGGTACGACTGTTCAACTTCCTTACCTGACAACGTTTGCAGACTACAATCAGCGTCTGGTCATTGTTAACAGGGGTACAAGTGATGCAACGTATTCAGTAACGTTCACATCGGAAGCAACGGCGACAGCAACAGCAGGTACTGCTGCGACTGGTACCGTAGCAGCTGGAACTACTTCATCGATCAAAGTCTCTGACATTGTGACGATGACTGGATTGACCAGAACAGCCGCTACAATAGTTATTGTTGCGCCTACTGCTAACTTAAGCGTCGCTACTAACCAGGTTAACCTGTCGGACGGCTCTACAGATACAGTAGTTCTTCTGTAAAGTACGCGTCATAGTAATAAGAAAAGAAGGGCTTCGGCCCTTCTTTTTTTTGCCTGTAGGAAAAGCCATGTCAGATAGCAAGTACTACTATCTGCAGCAAAACATCTTGTTGACTGCGTATTCACGCGAGTTCCAGCGGCCAAACCAAGCAACGACTGTGATCATATGACCTCTGTTTTGCTCACAGGTGTACCCCGGTCTGGCACTACCTTGTGTTGCCATCTACTTAACCGTTTTACTAACACTGTCGCCTTGCACGAACCTATCAACCCTGCGACCTTGGACAGCGATAGGGTGCAAGCGATTCAGAACATAACAAAATTCTGCACCGATGCTCGTTCGGAGATCCTCTCGGTAGGTACAATCACCACCAAACAACTAGGCGGCGAATTGCCAACCAACCCAGTTAACGCTGATACGATTGCGCTCAGGCAAGAAAAAGTGACGCTAGGCAGTGTTAAAATTGAAGAACCTTTAACCAGCCAGTTCACGCTGGTGGTCAAACATAACGCCTTGTTTACGGCGCTACTAGAAGACCTTGTCAAAGTCTTCGATGTCTATGCGGTGATAAGGAACCCATTGGACCTGCTAATTTCATGGCAAACCGTTGACCTTCCCGTGAATCGAGGGCGCGTCCCTATGGGCGAGCGTTTTGATCCAGCCTTTAGCGCATCGCTAAACCAAGAAGGTAGTGTTTTAAAACGACAGATCAAGCTAATCGATTGGTTCTTTAAGCGATACGACAGGTTGTTAGCGACCTCGAAGATTATACGATACGAAGATGTAATCGCTTCGAGTGGCACGTGTCTAAATGTGATCGCTAATTCGTCGGTGAAGGGCCCTCTGCCCCTGAGCCCCCAAACACAGATAGGGCGAACTTCAGTGGAAACATTACGGACGCTTCGTAATATATTACTTTCTACGCCAGGCATGGTTGAGCCTTACTATACAACTGACGAAATCGAGGCGGAATATCAGCGATTGAAACCATGAGAGCGTTGGACTTTATGGTGGTGGGTGCTCAAAAAAGTGGCACCACGGCACTCTCTGGGTTTTTGGGTGAGCACCCAGGGATCAGGATGTCTGAGCCCAAAGAAGTGCATGCGTTTGATGTAGAGGAAAAGGCACTCTCGGTGGAGAACATTAACGCCTGTTATGCATCGGCTTTCTCTGGCGGGCAACACAATAACGTGATCTTGGGCGAAGCTACACCGATCTACATGTACTTTACGGATATCGCGCGGCAACTGCACAATTACAACCCAAAAATAAAACTCATTATTGTGCTGAGAAACCCTGTAGAGCGTGCCTATTCACATTATTGTATGGAGCGCGAAAGAGGTAACGAGCATCGGCCCTTTTGGATAGCGTTGGCCCTGGAATGGTTGAGGCTCAAAAAGGATTCCAAGCCTAGAGGCGAAAACTCAGCACACCGTTTGTGGAGTTACAGAAATAGGGGTTATTACAGCCATCAACTAGAGGCGATATACAAAGTGTTTTCTCGAGACCAAGTGCACGTTATTAGTAATGAAGCGTTAAGGGAGGGACAAGATGCGACGCTTGATAAAATTTTTGATTTTCTAAATGTGCCGCGCGAAGTAATCCCCGGACGACTTGTCTTCACGCTGAACACGGATGTACGGGAGGTATCTGTTTGTCGTTTTCTGCTGAGGCTTGCATATCGCAGAGAAATTCGCCGTCTGCAAAAGTATGTTGATTTTTCTACAGATGCGTGGCGATAATTACGCTCTCCGCGCTACATCTTAATGACAACTAGTGTGCCGTGTTGAGTGGACATGCGTTAGAAAGCAGTGTAATCGCGTCCTCTAAAACAGCCTGTTTGCTGATCAAAACTGAGTAAAAACGACCTTCGTCAAATAGCTTTTCCATGACCTCTCCCGACCCTTCCTTGCTGTTTTGTTTGCCGGCGGCGATAAGCTTGGTAGTCCAATTTTTGCCATCCGTGTCCTCAAAGGATTTGCAGGATCCCAGACACTCAGCGATAACTTCGATACTATCCTCTTTGATGGGAAGGTTATTGTAGCGAACGGTTGACCAGTCGACTTTGTGTAGGTCTATAGAAGACGTTACTTTCTCCACAGATACACCGAAGAAACCGAACCTAGGCGTGGGTCCGCTGACCACTGTACATTGGTCTGACAATGCGTACTGTTGCCTTTGTGAAGGCCCCATTTGCTCAAAGGGTACGAATCTGCTTCCTCCCATTAAGAGGTTGTATGCGTCAATCACTTCGATGTTGGGTTCGGCTGAGCATTCGTAGGCGAAGAGCATTGTTAAAAACCAGACCAAGATAATTCTAGGGTTCAAAATCACTCCTTTCTAAATCAAAAATGTTCGTGTCAGTGAGACAATCATTACGCTGTAATGTTCCGTAGCGTGTCAAGTTAAGTCAAAAAATATTTGTTAGCGAGATGACCATCAGGGCGAACGCTAACTATTCACTGTTTTTCAAGTCCGATGCCGCGTCACCATGTTCCTGAACGCAATGAGCCATGAATTTCTTTTGGCACTCAAAACGATGCAGGACAAAGTAACCCGTTGCTAAAGGCATGGCGATTTGAAACTGCGCTTCCAGTATTCACATCGTTGGAAATTATCGGCACTTCGCTATGGCGTTGTGTTGAGTGCGTAATGCCCTAGTGGCGCGATATTGTCAGAGACCGCTTTGCATCTCATAGACTTGAATGCAGACCTTAGCTGTCAGGCGTCTGCGTTGCTCTGGCGGTTGGTTTGTCGTTTAGGTATGTGCGTTGGATATCGGTGAATGAAGCATAGTTACAAAAGATCCCTAAAAAGAGCCGCTTGACTGGCGCGCGTTTGCCTAAATAATTTTCCAGCCATGTTTCCGAAAAAACCTTAGCCCGGATTGAACGAATAATCTAATGTGATGTAAGCCTTTTGTGGCGCTATTGCCCCCTAAATGAACAATGCTTG
>CAVOCG010000106.1:0-9296 GCA_963694095.1 Gammaproteobacteria bacterium | reverse complement strand
AATATGTAGACCAGGAATTTGGCACCGGCTGTGTCAAAATTACGCCCGCACATGATTTCAACGATTACGAGATCGGCCAGCGTCACGACCTGGAAATTATTAACATCCTCACCAATACTGCCAGCATCAATGAAGATGCTCCCAAGGCGTATCAAAGGCTGGATCGGTTCGAGGCGCGCAAAAAGATCGTAGCTGATATGGACGCGCTGGACCTGTTGGCTGAAATAGAGCCCCACAAACTGAAGGTCCCCCGCGGCGACCGCAGTGGCGTCATTATCGAACCCTACCTAACTAACCAGTGGTATGTGGCCGTGCAGTCGCTTGCAGATCCTGCCATCAAAGCGGTAGAAGACGGTGACATCAAGTTCGTACCCAAGAACTGGGAAAACACCTATTTTGCTTGGATGCGGAACATTCAGGATTGGTGTATCAGCCGGCAACTTTGGTGGGGACATCGCATTCCGGCCTGGTATGACGAAGCAGGAAACGTCTATGTAGGGCAAAGCGAAGCTGCTGTGCGAGAGAAGTACAAGTTGGCAGAAAGTCTGACGCTTGCACAAGATGAAGATGTTCTGGACACCTGGTTCTCCTCCGCTTTATGGACCTTCTCCACTCTGGGCTGGCCGGATAACACCGAGTATTTCGACCGCTTCCATCCCACCAATGTATTAGTCACAGGGTTTGACATCATCTTTTTCTGGGTCGCCCGAATGATCATGATGACTTTAAAATTCACTGGCGAGGTACCGTTTAAAGAAGTTTATATAACGGGCTTAGTGCGTGATGAACAGGGTCAGAAAATGTCAAAGTCAAAGGGCAATATACTTGACCCGATTGATCTGATCGATGGCATTGAGCTGGAACAGCTTCTCGACAAACGCACGGCTGATATGATGCAGCCTCAGCTAAAACAAAAAATAGAAAAGCACACTAGAGACTCTTTTCCCGAAGGCATTACTGGCTACGGCACAGATGCCCTGCGCTTCACTTTCTATTCCCTCGCGTCAACCGGCCGCGATATTAAGTTCGATCTTGGCAGGACGGAAGGCTATCGGAACTTTTGTAATAAAATATGGAACGCAGCCCGCTATGTGTTGATGAATTCTGAGGGTAAGCAAATTAATTTGACCCCGGATGTTTCACATATGAGCGTTGCGGACCGGTGGATACTCTCACGTATCGAACACACAACAAACGCTGTGCAGCACAATATGGAAATCTACCGCTTCGATCTGGTTTCGCAAACTCTGCACGAATTTTTCTGGAATGAATATTGTGACTGGTACGTGGAGCTCTCAAAGCCGGTAATATGGGATGAGGAAGCAAACCCTGAACAGGCCCAAGCCAGTCGCTTTGTCTTGATTAGTGTGTTGGAAAAAAGCCTGCGATTACTGCACCCGTTCATGCCTTTCATCAGCGAAGAAATTTGGCAGCGGGTCGCCCCGTTACTAAATATTACCGGCGACAGCATTATGGTGCAGCCTTACCCGACCTATACTGAGGACAGCATCAGTATGGAAGCCGAAGCCGATATTGACTGGATTAAAGGCGTGGTCATTGCAATTCGCAACATTCGTGGTGAGATGGACATCTCTCCAGGTAAAGCCATCGATGTGTTACTGCACAAGGGTAGCGATGCCGATCAAACCTGCCTGGAAAATTATCGGCTGTATCTTCAAAAACTTACAAAATTGAATTCGATTCGATGGCTGGCTGCTGACCAGACTCCACCAGCGGCGGCTACCCAGCTCTACAAAGAACTGGAAATCCTGGTTCCTCTGGCCGGACTCATTGATGCTAAGGCCGAGCAAGCCAGACTACAAAAAGAAATTGCAAAACTGGAAACCGGGCTCACTGTGGTCAGCAAGAAATTAAACAATCAAAAGTTTATCGCCAACGCCCCTGCAGCGGTAGTCAACAAAGAACGCAGCAAGGAAGCAGAGATGTCAGGCGCATTGACGGCGCTGCAAGAAAAACTGATCCAAATTCAGAATCTATAAGAGATGCCTGTAGCAATAGCGCTACCAGAGCAGCTCTGAATAATCGAAATTTTCATTGCTGTCTCATTTTTGCCTCTGCTTCAGGCAACCTGAACCGTTATGCTGAGTTATATTTCTCTTCAGTTAATCTCATCCACTGGCCAGGGAACGCCTGTGCGTACGGTGTTGAGTGGTTTCAGTCCCTGGAAGAGAAATTTTTGAATGCGCTTCCCTTCATAGGTTTCGGTAGTGTAAATATTCCCTTCAGAGTCTGTCACTATACTGTGAGTTCCAAAGAATAGTCCGGGTTGGCGCCCACCGTCACCATAATGGGTAAGCACTTCAAGGCTATCACGCTCCAGTATGTGCACTTTATGGTTGGCTCCATCAGAAACATATATAAACTCCTGATCATCGTCTCTGGAAAATGCTATGTCCCAGGTCGAACCAGAACCCATGGTTTCCGGCGCAACTAAACCTTCTTTAACAAATGTGCCATCGGGTCGGAATACCTGAATCCTGTCTGCACCGCGGTCACACACATAAATCAGGCCATCATTGGAAGGCTCAGCACAATGCACAGGCCCCACAAATTGTTGTGGGGGAGTTGCACCGGGTGTGTAGGTGATACGATCGTCTGAAGGCCGATTGCCATAGGCACCCCAGTAACGTTTGAAAGCTCCGGTGGAGACATCAACGACGGCAACGCGCTTGTTACCGTAACCATCGGCGACATAGGCTTCACCGGCATCTGCATCTATTGCAATTTCAGCAACTCGGCTGAAGTGCGTTTGACTGTTGCTGTCGATATCTTCACCAGGGAGACCTATTTCTCGCACGAATTGACCTTCACGGGTGAACACCAGCATATGGGAGTCTCCACCCCCGTTGCCTCCGATCCAGATATTACCGTTCGGCGCTACTTCTATGCCGTGATTAGATTCGGGCCAGGTATAACCAGCGCCCGGACCGCCCCAGGCGTTGATTAGATTGCCATCGATGTCGAATTCAATAATCGGTGGTGCGGCAGTACAACATTCGGAAATCCCCCCGGACAATCCGATTTCCTGACCTGTGAACATACTGTCCTGATCACGATGCACAATATAAAGGTGGTCTCGCTCGTCGACGGCAACACCAATAGCCCGTCCGAGAATCCAATGGTTTGGCAGTTGTTGTGGCCAATACGGATCTACTACAAATTGGGGGACGAGCCGGTCATTATTGGCTGCGCTGGATAAATTCTGGAGTTTATTTTGGCCTATGCCAAAGACAAGAAGAGTAACTGACAGAATTGTTAAAATTATCTTTGTTTTAGTTGTTTTCATAATATTATCTTGATTGGTCACTAATTTATAAACAAACTACACTTGAACGAGTTAGCTTACCACTTGTTGGGTACAAGGTGAATCGTTACTGGTGTTGTCAGTTCACAACAGAAACCCGGCTATTTTCAGCACTGCTGGGCAACAGAATATGTTGAAGTGGTTTGTTGAACTCTTTGCATTTATCCCGAATATTCAGGATAAGGGGAAAAAGTAGATTTAATTAGAGATAGCTTTTATTCTTTTATATACAACTTCTTATCCAACCCTTCCAGAACTATATAGCCATTCTCATCGCCCTGTTACAGGGAATCTCCGAGTAAAGTCACATTGAAAAGGCACTCTTGAACTTCAGGATATGGGGCTATATAGAGAATATAACAAGAGTTGCGGTAGTAAAGGAAAACTAACCCTCTTTAATTCCTGTTTACTTTATCTCACGATTGGCATTAGAATGAGAATCGTGAATATTTCCGTCTTACTGGAATCTTCAATTTAAATTTTAGTTCCTGCGAATTGTCAAATTAGCACCTGATTAAGTGCGTGGTCTCAATTGTCATAGTCCAATTATAGACTCTTAAATATTATAATATTTTATTGTAAATATTTGCACTTGAATAATAACTTTAATAATAAGCAAATTGGAGAGATTTTATGTTCTATTTAAGTAAGCGCGGGCGACTGCGCCATTTAGTTCATGCCTGTCTTGCCGTTTCACTCACCATCCCACTTGCAGTCCAGGCACAGGATAATAATCCGGATGACGTAGAGGAGGTTGTCGTTACCGGGTCCTACATTCGAAACAGTGCCTTCGCTGAAGACACCAACGTAAATACCGTTTCTCAGGCTGATTTATTCGAGTCTGGTGCAGCCAGTATGGCAAACTACATACGCGATCTCAGTTACACACAAAATACCAATACGGTAACCAATACTCTTGGTTCAGCTTCGGGTACACAGAGCGGCGTTGGCACTAGATTTAATTTACGCGGTTTGGGTGAGAATTCAACCTTGCAACTGGTCGACGGCGTTCGGGTTATTGACCAGTCAATTAACAGCTCTTTGCCGGATATCGCCATCGATCGGCTGGAAGTGGTGCTGGACGGGGGTTCGGCTACTTACGGGTCGGACGCGGTGGCTGGTGTGGTGAATATCATTCCCATCAAGGAATTCAGTGGTTTCAGAAGCCGTACTTACTACCAGAGGGACCAGGAGAGCGACTTTGAGGAAATGAATACCGCTATGTTATGGGGCAAGACTTTCAACAATGGCGTCAGCTATGTGGGCGCTTTTGATGCCCGCACCCGAACCTCATTGATGCAATTTGAACGCCCACGGGAATGGACAAAGGACAATGGCTCCTCATCCTCAGGTAATCCCGGTGTATGGCGAGAAGTAGTTGGTGCTGATGACGGCCTTAATCTGTTTGGTATTCATGGTGGTAGGCAGGTGACTCCGAGCCTGGTTGACCCGACTTGTGGAACCTTTAATGAAGGCTCACCGGGTCACGGCCAGGGTGCCTTCCCCACCCCAAGTGGCGTATTGACTAATAGGGGTACCATCTGCCGTTTTGAGTACTCCGGGGCACAGGAATATGGTCCAGAGGAAACTCTTTATAACGCGTACAACACCCTATCCTGGGAGCCTACGGACTGGCTGAATTTAAACCTGACTCTTAAGAATTCTGTGCGGCTCAACGACAGTCGAGCTTCTCCCTCTACGGCGACTTCTTCTAATAATCGGGCTGTATTACTAATTCGGGCCGACCATCCCGCTAACCCCTTTGGGGTCGATGTAGGACCCCGTAGCTGGCGTATGATTACCTTTATGGAGGATAAGGGTGGTCGCAACACAAATTTTAGCCACTCACGCACCCCGGAAGCTACAACCGGCAATAACCAGTTAATGCTGCGCGCAGAGTATGATCTTACTGATACCTGGACAGGTTACAGTTATTATTCAGCAGCAGAACAAAAGGTCAATGTAAACCGTGAAACTCCCCACCTGGGTAGAATGCAACTGGCGTTTGCAGGTCAGGGCGGCGCTACCGGCGATCAATACTGGAATCCTTTCGGCACTGCCGATTCACGTGCACCCGGTTATATCCAAGGTGTCACCGATAACCCACCCGGCCTGATCGACTGGATCAATCAATCCAGCACCGGAGACAGGTCGCGGGACTTTCTGGATATCTTTGAAACTGCGGCTACTGGCGATATTTTTGAGCTGCCAGCAGGAACGGTACGAATGGCTGCCGGATTCCAATGGCGTGACGTAGAGGAGCGCGATTTTGCTGGCCCCCTGTCGGCCATAGGTCACAATTACAATGTCTCGGTGATTTCAACGTTTGATGCAGATACACGGTTCTTCAGTGAAGCCAAGGCTGTATTCGTCGAGTTTGAGGTGCCAGTATTGGAGACGGTGGATTTGCAATTGGCGGCACGCCATGAGGAATTCACTACTTTCGGATTGGCTGCCACCACACCCAAGATAGCGGTACGTTGGGAGGCACTGCCAACACTGGCCCTGCGTGCCTCTTGGGGTGAAAGCTTCCTGGCACCTACGCCAACCCAGTCACGCCCTTTCATTAGGGATGAGAACTGTGCCGAGATTTACTCTGGCACTGACAAGTTCCTGGACGTACCCATGACGGGGGGTACTCGCTGTGAATCGGGCAACCCCAGCCTGGCGCCAGAAACCTCTGAAATTCGGAATATTGGTTTCACCTGGCAACCTACCGGTGATCTGGACGGACTGGAAATCAGTGTGGACTATCAGGAAATTGAGTACGAAGACCGCATTCGTACCCTCACTGAACAGGACACCGTGGCTTTCACCTTCCAGAATTTTCTGAACTCCGCGGGTATTACAGAAGATTCCTATGACGCGACTCCGGGCTCATCATCCCGCGCAGCCGCCACAGCCTGGTTTGCAGCTAATCCTGACTCAGGTGGTAGTGTGGTACGTTTGCCGGACGAGAGTGTAGACCGTGTGTTCCGTCAGTCACAGAATATCAGCTCGGTCTTTATCGACTTGGTTGATACCAAGGTCAGTTACAGTATGGGGACCGATAATTGGGGTACTTTTAATGCCACTTTATCCACATCCTTTTTCCTGACCTACGAGTATCAAGGTCAGTTCGGCGGTATAGTGGACGCATTGGGAAATCAAAATGGTGGTACCGGTATCGTACCTCCCATTCCTGAGTTCAAGTCAAACCTGAGAATTAACTGGTTCATGGACAATCAGAGTGCCTCAATTTCGGCTAATCACTGGGATGATGTGAAATTCGATGGTAGGGTATACGACAATTATAGTGATGGATGGATCGCTCCTAACACTATAGAAGCGGAGACTCGCGTAAACGCACAATATGCCATCGTCCTTGAAGACTATTTCAACAGTGAATTTACTGTCAGCGCTGGCATAACCAACCTCTTTGACCGAAGGCCTCAACGACTGCCTATTCTGGGTGGTTTTGAGTCTCGACTGTCAACCCCATGGGGTCGGCAGTTCTGGATGTCAATCGACTGGACTCCTGGCGGCTAAGCCATAAAGTCTTAAACCAGCCGGGTGCTAATGGATTAGCCTCCGGCGGTTATCATAACCTGAATGGGAGAACTCTTTGGTTCTCCCATTTTTTATATGCAAATTTCTTCTATAAACTCGAGTGGAAAATATAGCCACCATTAATCCAGAGGACGACTCAAGCTCGACGCCGGCAGACCACTGGCAAACACTTTCACGGGTAGTTGAGAAGCTTGGTGGATTTTACGTAACGCTACTGAATGGACTTCAAGCACGCAACTCTTTAGGCATACTAAAAACAATACTTTCCTCCACCCCCTCAAGCTCCTCCGGCGTTTGGTGACAGATATTCCGCAGCTGCTCCACCACCTGCTGCACAAGTATCTCAGGTGCCGAAGCCCCAGCAGTAACCCCAAATCGGGATTTATTTTCAAACCAGGCCGGCTCTAAATCATCCACGCTATCAATCAAAAAAGCATCACAACCAATTCGTTCCGCCAATTCCTTTAAGCGATTGGAATTCGAGCTATTAGGCGATCCGACTACCAACAACAAATCACACTCCAACGCCATCTGCTTCACTGCATCCTGACGATTCTGTGTCGCATAACAGATATCTTTTTTTCGCGGCCCCTGTATAGAGGGGAAACGCCTGCGCAGCGCATCAATCACTTTGGAGGTATCATCCATGGAAAGCGTAGTCTGAGTAACGTAGGAAAGTTTATCTGGGTCTGACACCTGTAATTTTTTAACATCATCCGCTGATTCGACCAGGTATATTTTCCCACCCGTACTGTTATCGTATTGACCCATAGTGCCTTCAACTTCGGGATGAAATTGATGACCGATCAAAACACATTCCCTACCTTCTTCACTGAACTTTATAACTTCAAGGTGAACTTTAGTCACTAGGGGACAAGTAGCATCTAACACTTTAAAACCCTTCTCCGTGGCCTCTTTTTTCACTACTTGTGAGACACCGTGAGCGCTGAAAACCACGATCGAAGACCTTCCCCTTTCATCCAGAAAAGGAATGTCTGATAACTCGTCTACAAAAATAGCGCCGCGCTTACGCAGCTTTTCTACTACGAACTTATTGTGCACTACTTCATGTCGCACGTAGACCGGCTCACCAAAAAGATCCATCGCCCGATTCACAATATCGATGGCACGATCAACCCCAGCGCAAAATCCACGAGGATTTGCCAATTTGATTGATGCAACTTTTCTAGGCTTTGATTGACTACTCATTTCTATCAGAGTTTAACCTCAACAGCCTCCACATCAGGCGAAATTACAGAAATAATGGAGGCGCAAAATACAATGGTTTTACCAGCCAACGGATGGTTGAAATCCACTGTAACTGTTTGATCGGTAATCGACTGCACAACTCCGGGCAGATCGAAACCAGCAGCGTCCTTAAATGAAATCATTAATCCCACCTCGACCGGCAACAAGCTATCACTCAGTATATTCTTAAATTTTTCGGAAGAAAAATACTGCACATTCTTAGTATTAATCTCACCGAAGGCTTGACCGGGAGATAATAAGGCCTTGGTAGACTCACCGGCTTTCATCCCTATCAACACCTGCTCAAAACCAGGCAGCATATTCCCATCACCTATTTTTAGTGAAGCCGGCGAAGCGTCAAAATTTGAATCTATCTCTTCACCATTATCCAGCGCCAGAGAAAAATGCAGATTGATACTGCAGCCCGCGCTTATGGAAATTTCGGAATCGATACTCATTCTTTACCGAACAATGCGATTATAATCCAAAATGAATTATACAAACTGTCTCTTCTCGCCAGCGCCAGAGATATTTTCAACACAGCGATTACAAATTTCCGGGTGAGAAGAATTCATCCAGATATTTTCTAGATGATGCCAACATCGCGCGCATTTTGTGTGCCCAGATGCTGAGACTTCTAACTTCAAGCCATTTAAATCCGTACTGACCGCAGAAAATTTTGCGTTAACCAGCGGCAAT
Organism: Gammaproteobacteria bacterium; assembly: GCA_963694095.1. Classification (GTDB taxonomy): domain Bacteria; phylum Pseudomonadota; class Gammaproteobacteria; order Pseudomonadales; family Pseudohongiellaceae; genus UBA9145. The sequence goes on along the minus strand of CAVOCG010000106.1, from coordinate 475 downwards.
AATGACACCTTAGAAACAATGAAGGCAAAGCGCAATTCAGATAAAATCCGCGCCAGTAACTCAGTGAGCTCCTCATCGCAATAGAGAACCACTTCTGCACTTAAACTGGAACCAACTACTTTTTCGGAACGTTTATTTTCCAACTCCTTATTCACAGCCGTTTTAACTGCCATAAGCCTTAGCCAGAATTGATCCGGAAAATCTATAGATTCAGGTAATTCGTCGACCGCTTGATCGAAATCTGACAGAAAAATTGATTCTGCTCGCTCGCCGGGAATGTTTTGCCAAATCTCGTCTGCTGTAAAACTCAAAATAGGTGCCATTAATCTGCTAAACATCTCCACAATATGGTACATCGCTGTTTGCGCCGAACGCCTCGCATTACCATTAGTTTGCGTTGTATAGACCCGATCTTTAATCACGTCCAGATAAAAACCACCGAGTTCAGTCACACAAAATCCATGTAATTTTTGAT
>CAVOCG010000105.1:0-9307 GCA_963694095.1 Gammaproteobacteria bacterium | reverse complement strand
CCCGCCACAGACGTTCCTGAGTGGTTAAATCATAGGCATCGAAGAAGCCCCTTACACCGTACTCACCCCCGCCGATCCCAATTATGGCCATATTCTTTACAATCAGTGGTGCCGCCGTGGAACTAAATCCGCTGGCGTGTTCTTCTATTTCAATATCCCACAGTAGTTCACCACTGAATCGATCGAAGGCCAGTAGATGGGCGTCCAACGTACCCATGATGATCATGTTGCCACTAATAGCTGCGCCGCGATTTGCCGGGCCGCAGCAAATCCGCAGATCCTCCGGTTGGGGATAATCATAGCGCCAATACAACTCCCCCGTGGCTGCATTTAAAGCCATTAGATGGTTATAGCTGGTGGTCATATACATGATGCCGTCATACACAATAGGCGACATGGCAAATTGCCCTTCGGTACCAGTAGGCATGGACCAGGCCACTTCAAGGTCTTGAATCGACTTTGGGTTCAATGCTGTTACCGGGCTATGACGAAAATTGCGGTAATCCCCACCATAGTGCAGCCACTGTTCCGGGTTGGTGTTGCCGCTGGCAAGTGTCTCTATTGTCACCGGCCCCTGATTATTACCTATAGGTTGGTCGTTGATCCAATGATTGGTGGGTTGGCTCCGTAACAAGGCAGCATCGGCCTCAGGTTCTGGATTATTATCTACTGCTGCAACTCCGGCAGGTACAGCGGATTCCATTGGTGAGATCGTTGCCGCAGGTTCAGATGTCTGATCTGAACAAGCACTCAAAACGATAAACAGCACAGAGAGTGCAAACCATCTTCTTATTACTAAATTAATGATACACATCTATTATTACGCACCCCTTAAGGTTCGAAAAAGCACGCTGTGTTCACGGCGCGCACATATTTCTACTTGTTATACAAAATTACTATTTAACCTGGTTTATCTGACCCTATTAACGCAAATAGAATTGTCTTAAAATCCTACGAGGCTGGCTCAGGGAGTTGAGTTTATCTCTAACACAATCTTGCCACGCGTGCGTCGGGTCTGGCTCTGTTCATGGGCCTCAGGCGCTCGTTCAAGTGGAAAACGATAGGTCACAATCGGCTGCACTTGCCCCTCTGAGATCAATTCCCCGATGGCTGTCAGCTGCTCTGAATCTGGTCGCACCAAATAAGAAGTAGCCTGAATATTACGCTGCGGATTCCTGCCCTCCGGTGTTAGCCCGACGATAGAAACAAGGGTGCCTCCTTCCTTTAGTATTGCCAGTGAGCGGACCTGGGTATCGCCCCCAATGGGATCGAGCACTACGTCCACATCGGTGGCAAAATCCTCGAAACGTTGGTTCCGATAATCAACCGGCACATCAGCCCCCAGCTCGCGGAGAAAATCTTGATTGTAATCTGACGCTGTGGCGATCACTCGCGCGCCGCGCCACTTGGCAAGCTGGATTGCTACCGAACCAACCCCACCCGCACCGGCATGAATAAGCACTGTTTGGCCTGCCTGTAGATTTGCCACCTCAAACAGCGTTTGCCAGGCAGTGAGCGCAACCAGTGGAATGGAGGCGGCTTCTGCATGAGTTGATTGTGGGGGTTTCGCTGCGGCTTCATCTGATTTGACTATTGCATACTCGGCATAACCGCCACCACGCCTGAGGTTCAACATTGCGAATACCTCATCACCCACGCTGAACCGGGTGACACCAGGTCCAACTGAGGCTACCACTCCGCTTACATCAAAACCTGGGACATAAGGTGGCACGGCTCCAGACAAGGAGGATGCACCACCAGATCGAATCCCAGTATCTACCGGGTTGATTCCTGCGGCTCGCACTTGCAGCAGCAGCTCCCCGGCACCGGCAACAGGCCGTGGTATCTCCTGCACTCCAAGGACCTCCGGCCCGCCAAATTCCTGCAACTGTATCGCCCGCATGGTAGCCGCTTCCTGCGCGAACAATCTAACCGGCAGGGCAATACAAATACACAGCAGAAGAATTGAGACTCTCATTCCGTTATAACCTCATGGGCCGGTGGTCAATTCGAAATTTACACTTTCCACGCCGGGTACAGCCCTTACTATGGCGCCCATACTTTGTTGAATCGTATCTAAAGTGCCAGGTGTCCTCATTCCTCCGCATTCCTCACAATCGAGTGAACCACTCAAGCTAACGTTGCCGTTTATCGCTTCGACCTGAATTCTCGGCGGAAGCTCCGTAGCGTTTGCAGCTAATACCGCCTCTACGCGTTTCCTGAGTTGCTCATCTAAAGACTGACCAATAGACGAGGGCGCCGAAACAGACGACGTTGAATCTGAAGTTTTAGGCGAGCAGGAAGCTACAACGAACACTAATACTGACAGCAGAACTGATCTCTCAATCATCAATCGAATACTCATTTTTCTGTAGTTGCCTCTTCCGATGTTAGAATAGTTGGTTTGGATTCTTTCAATTTATATCGCACCTGCTTTCCTCGCGCCCGAATCGCCGCAAGTAGCGTGTCGACACGAATCTGAAACTCGCCTTGTACCAACCACTGAGGATCGAGCACCTGCACCACATCAGCAAGTATGAGTTCACTTTCCACACTGCGAAAATATTCTTCAGGGTCCAGATTATCAATCAACAAAGGAGGCTCTCCGCTCCACCAGTCCGCTTCCGCAAACGTGCCAGCCTCTTCCACGCCTTTGTTAATTTCCGAGCGCGCATCTTCGAAATCCATGAAGAGTTTTTCACAGGACAACTCAACAACCTGCTCAGGGCCTTCGGTTTTAAACAGCAAAAATTTCCGACGTTTCATTACTAGTCACACACTACGCTGTCGACATTAGCGCGTTCAGTGCTCGTTCTATTGCAGCACTCACCATCGGTAGCTTATAGGTATTTTTAGTGAGCGGCTCGGCCTCCCGTATAGAGATTTCACCCACTTGGCGAGCTAGCTCCGCAGTCAACTGCCGGCCTACCAACAAGTTTTCTGATTCTGGCACTCGCCATGGAATTGGCGCCACACCACCAAGCACGATGGACGCGCTTACGCAAGTATCACCATCCATTTGTAAAACAGCAGCAACACTAATCACGGCATGGGTCCATGCCTGACGATCAGTAATTTTGTAATAGGTACTTCGCGTGCCAGTGGCAGGAGTAGGAATGCGCAACCCAGCAAGAAGTTCACCGTCTTCCAACACATTTTCACGCAAGGGGTCTAGACTGGGCAAAACAAAAAAATCTTCACCAGACAAACTACGGGTGCCATTGGGACCCGTTACATCGAATATTGTATCGAGTGCAACCAGAGCTGGGGCGGTATCGGAAGGGTGCACGATATAGCTTGGGCCGCCGCCAAAAATTGCATGCAATTGGTTCTCACCTGTTATGGAAAAACACTGCTCACCCCCTACCTTATAACATTGAAATCCATTTCGATAATACCAGCACCACGGACGCTGCATAACATTGCCAGCCACAGTGCCGACGTTGCGAATCTGAGGTGTGGCAACGCTACCTGCTGCTTCCGCCAACACGGTGAACTGGTTTTGAATGTCAGCGTGATTACTCAGGTCATCGAGCGTCACCTGCCCACCTATGGCGATCTCATTGTTGGCACCACTGACCTCGCTGTTACCAACCATAGTGCGTAAATTAATCAGCACATCCGATGTGATTACGCCGTCTTTAATCTGTTGAAGCAGATCAGTGCCACCGCCTGAAAAACTGACTTTCTGACCATTACTTCTGGCCTGTTGGGACTGACTGACCGCTTCGAAAATATTGCCTGCGTTAATGTTTTCTAGTGATTTCATGCCATTTCTCCCAGAATTTTATCGCGGGAAATGGGCAGCTCTTTCATACGCTTGCCCGTCGCATTGAAGATGGCATTGGCCACGGCGGCCGGAGCCAGAATAATACCTGCCTCACCTGCCGTTTTGGCACCAAACGGCCCATAGCCGTCATCGACTTCAATAAATTCAACCTCTATATCCGGCACATCTAAATGGGTGAGATGACGGGCACCGTAGTAGCCGGCCGTTAGTGGTTGCCCACTCTCGCGGTCATAGAGCAGATCTTCGTGCAGCGCCTGCCCGATACCCTGAATCGTAGCTCCGCGAATCTGGTCCCTGGCCGTGATTGGGTTAATAATACGACCAGACTCATGCACCGTGGTGTACTTGGTGATGCGAGTAGTACCAAGCTGGGTATCTACCTCAACCTCGACAAAGTGCGCACCGAAACACTGCCGCGTCTTACCGTCAGTAGTTGGCCTTGGGGTGGCTGAGGCGATTAACACGTCATCACCCACCGGAAACCCCTGGTCGGCAATCTGCCGGTTCAAATCTTTCGCCGCCTCGACTACGGCGCCACCAGTCATAATTGTGGTGCGACTACCTGACTCGCCAACAGAATAGGGGCAGCGATCAGTATCACCGGCAACCACTTCAACTTGAGACAGAGGTACTCCTAGTTCTTCTGCTGCAATCATGCCCATGGTGGTTTTAGCACCCGGTCCAATATCAGTTACACCAACAAATAAGGTGTAATTTTTGTTGGCATTAACACGCACGATGGCGCTACTGGTGCCCACTCCAGCCCGGAACATCATGAAGGCAAATCCAGCGCCACGTTTGATTGGTCCAGGATCAGAACCGGGCACTGTCTGGCGTCGGTTGTCCCAGTCAAATGACTCCGCACCGCGCGCAATACATTCGTCAAGTGAATAATTGGTGAACGGTCTATCTTTGGTGGGACGCCGCACATTTTTCAACGTGAACGCCACCGGGTCCATACCAATCTTGTAGGCGATATCATCCATCATGGATTCGATAGCGAAGAAGCCATGGGGCTCGGATGGAGCCCGAAAATTTCCCGAGGTGGTTCTGTTGGTATACACCGGGCTAATTGAGCGCAGGCGGTTTTCACAGGCGTACGCATCCATGCCGCCGATGCCACCTGAATTCTTGCGGTAAGGGCCCATGCCGCTGAAACCTTCCATCTCGATGGCGGTTACTTCTCCGTCATCCTTCACCCCTACTTTGTAATATTGCACAGTGGGCCAACGACCATGTACACCCAGCCAATCTTCCTTACGAGAATATTCCAGCATGACCGGGGCATTGGCTTGTCTTGATAACGTTGCGGCTACCAGGTCAGCGTCCTGATTCTGATTTTTGTTGCCGAAGCCGCCACCCATATAATTGCACACAATACGCACCTGATGCACAGCGAGCCCAAGATCCCGTGCAGTATCATGACGACAATTAGAAATACCCTGGGACGGTGTATAGAGCGTGAGCTTGTCACCCTGCCAACTGGCCATGGCGCAGCGAGGTTCCATTTGACCGTTGTGGATAAAACCGGTGGCATAGCGCTCTTCGAATACTTGATCGGCGGCAGCGAATCCGGCTTCCACATCGCCTACATCTGACACCATGGGCTCGAAATTATTCTGGGAATCTGGACACAGATTTCCTTCTGGCCAGACTTTTGGCGCACCAGGCTGAAGAGCCTCTTCCGGCTCCAATACGAAGGGCAGTTCCTCGTAATCCACGTCGATCAGACTGAGGGCTTCCTCTGCTGTATTGCGATCCACTGCCGCCACCGCGGCCACTGAATCACCAACGAAGCGCACTGGATTATTGAAGATGTAACGCCGGTGTATCGTGGCCTCTTTAGCTGGGTCGTTATATTGCCTGCCTCCTGATATGGAACCTGCACCCCACACCACCGGAGCAGTCTCGTGGGTGGCGATGGCTCTGACACCAGGCAGACGTGCTGCCCTGCTCACATCGATGCTACGAATACGCGCATGGGGATGGGGGCTTCTTAATACCTTGGCATAGAGCATGCCGGGCATGCGCACGTCACGGGTAAATTTTGCTTCACCAGTAACCCGCTCAACCGCGTCGACTCTATCTGTGCCATTGCCGATGGTGGTTAGAGGCACCACTGGATTATTTGCTTCGCTCATGCTGTACCTCCCTGTTCACCGGCGGTGACGACTGATTCAACGATGGCGTTATAGTTTGAACAGCGACAAAGGTTGCCGACCAAACCTGCTTTCACTTCCTCGGCATTGGGTCGCGGATTATTTGACAGCAGTACAGTGGCAGACATGAGTTGCCCTGGGGTACAGAACCCGCATTGGGGGCCGTTATTTTCAACGAATGCTCGCTGCAATGGCGACAGCTGACCGTTATTGGCCAGGCCTTCCACCGTGGTTATCCTGGCACCGTCGGTCCACACCGCCAACTGGCTGCAGGAATAAACATTCTTGCCATCCATGATCACTGTACAAGCACCACATTCACCTCGATTACAGCCTATCTTGGTGCCAGTGAGTTCAAGGTGGTCCCTCAGCATTTCGTTCAGCGTCCAACGATCCTGCACTTCGATCTCGTGATCAACCCCGTTGACGTTGACCTGAATGCGGGTGCTGGGCTGGGCTGCAGGCTCGAACTGGCTGGACTGTGCCGAAGCGGCCGGTGTGTACATCCCAGTGACGGCGGCGGTAGCAACTACCGTGGCGCCGGAGGCTTCCAAAAAATCGCGCCTCGACTGCTCTTTGGGGGTTAGCTGTTTCTGAGCGGAACTATCTCCCTGCTCTTTTTTATCGCTCATGACGCTCTCCTCGCGGTTTCGGTTGCGATCATTTCGATTGAATTAGTGATTACGTGATATTGCCGTGCGTAGGCGGATGGCGCAACTTAAATCGATGTAGAAGCTGGTTGGGGGGGTACAGTTCTTTGCGGAAGATACCCACAGCACCCACAGTCCCCTTTTTCCTCAACTCAGGCCAAAAAATGGCCGGATTCTCGTACCCAGAATACTTCCTGCAAAGGCAGCGACAAACCATAACCAGCCGTGCAGACTGGTGGAGCTGATGCCGCTGAAATACGCTCCTATGTTACAACCAAAGCCGATTCTTGCGCCGTAACCGAGCAACAAGCCTCCAATTACCGCGGCTACCAGAGAGCGAATAGGTATTTTTAAGACAGGCGAAAACTTAAGGGCTAGTCCGGCAGCAAGTAACGCTCCCAGCATAATCCCTATATTCATTACCGAGGTGATGTCGACAAAGATACTCTGATCCAGCGCACTGGCAGAGCCCGGTCTTGCCCAGTATGCCCATGTGCTGACATCCATGCCTAATACTGTGGCTATCTTGGCCCCCCACAATGCAAAGGCAGACGTGACACCCCAAGGTCGGCCTGCCAACATTAATGTGGCAATGTTAACCCCGGCGAGCGCTACCGCACCGGCGACTACAGGCCAGGGTCCGGTTAGCCATGAACCCGGCCGATCAGTATCTGACTCAGTAGCCAGTGATCCATGCTGGCGTCGCTCCCATGCCGCTGTAGCCATCCAAACCAGAGCAAACATAACTAGACTTATCAGTATTGCTACTGTGGCCCCAAAATTTTCCAACAATGAGAAGGGTGCAAACCCCGGCACGCCCTGCCATGCTGGCCAATGCCAGGTGCCGATTAATGACCCTGCGATGAAAGCCGCCAGTGTAACCAGCATGCGAGTACTACCACCCCCTGCCGTATAAAGTGTGCCGGAAGCGCAACCTCCACCCATTTGCATTCCCAGACCGAACAGAAATGCACCGCAAACGACTGCGATATTTACCGGCGCCACGCTACCACGCAGACTAATACCCCCCAGTTCGCCTTGCGCAATAAGTGGCACAAAAAAAAGAACCGTCACGGCGAACATTATCATTTGCGCACGCAGTCCTGCACCGCGGCCGGTTTTTACCACTTCACGCCAGGCGGATGTGAAGCCAAACGCGGCATGATAAAGACTGATTCCTGCCATAATGCCAACCAGGAATAAGGCACTCTGTCGCCAACCATAGGTAACACCCAGGTACGTAAGAAGGATGCAGCTCAACACCGCGCTAACGCCAATACCGCGACGATTCCTGGTGAGTGTCTCAAGAGACAGATTCGATGAAACGGTAATAGACTCGGTGTTCATTTGGGTTCCTTTGTTCTTATCATTGAGAGAAGGAATTACGCAGTATTTAGTCTCGCTTCCCATAAATCATACTCGGCTTGCATCCGAACCCAGCAAGTAGGGTTATCGCCAGTGGCAGGGAATCAGGTCTATCACCACTCCTCGTTAAGCACATATTCCACGCTCAGCCCGGCATTTAGTTCTGCTAGCATGGCCGCGTTGTCAGCCTTTATTCGGTTCAGGGTGGCGATGAAGCGGGGTTCGTCACGGATGGAATCGAGAATGGGGTTGTCTTCGAACCAGTAACCTGAAGCTGACTGAGTGAAACCTCCCGCTAAGGACTGCCCCGGACCCATTAACCAGCGCCAGCCTTCGGCGTAGGTTGCCTCAAACGCATCGAGGGCCTGCTCGATCTGACCCTCTGATGCCAGCAACAGCATATCCAGCTCATGTTGCGCCCGGGCGTGCCAGACACTCTCACCCGTAAGCGTGCTTGCCATGTTCTCTCTGAAGCGGTCGCGAATCACCACGGCCTGCTCCATTCTGCCGGTCTGCTGCAAGATATAAGCGATATCCAAGGCAATACTGTGAATATCGGCAAAGTCTGCCAAACTCCGGCGACGAAATTGTCCCACGTCAATTCGATCGATGAGATTTGCGGCGACCTCAAATTGTCTCAATCGATAGGCCGCCACAGCCGACCCTACCCCCATAAAGAGTGATTCAACTGCATCTGGCTCGGAATCAGTGTCCCCGGCAATCAGGCCCGCATAATCCTGCTGAAACAAGTATTTCAGCTCGTCAAGCACCGGGCCCAGGCCGCCAGCCAGCTTACTTCCTGTTTCTATCAATGCTAGGGCCTGCTCGCGATCACCCAGTGAAGCCAGAGCGAATCGAGTGAAATTATTCTCGCGCTCAGCTGCCAAAGCGATACCGTGGTGTAAATGCCCCTTCTGAAATTCGAGACGTGCAATGCCATCTTGCCAGGGCAAATCCGGATGCAAATCACCAATACGCTTAAATTGCTGCCGCCCAGCTTTCCGGTCGATCCGGCCTATTGCCTCGGCACGGTCCAATGCAACCGATGACAGCGGGTCCAGCTCCAGAACCCGGTCAAACAGGCGAATAGCCTCATTAACTTCACCATCTCTAGCATGAATCAGGCCACTCTGTTCCAGTATGAGTACGTTTGTCGGCTCAGTTTGCTCAGCTCGCTCCAGAGTATCGAAGACGCTTGCAAGCTCTGCCTCATCCTCTAGGTTACGCCGATAGCTGGCGTAGCCAACGGTCGCCTCGGCTATCAGGGTGGAAGGGGCATCCGGCGCCAAAACCTGGGCACTTGCCAACGCCTCGCGAGCCAGATTCAAGCCTTCAATCCGTTC
>CAVOCG010000104.1:0-9632 GCA_963694095.1 Gammaproteobacteria bacterium | reverse complement strand
GCTTATACTGTCTAAGTGATCAAATGCACAAAATATGCTAACTAAAATGCTTACAAACCCCCTATCTTGTGTTGTCTGGATTGAGAGGCCACTCTTAGCACTTTGCCCCGGGCCTCATATCTGCTAAATTGACGTTGATTTTTACACAGCCATAACGAAAGGTGGAACAGGTTTGGAAATTGCATGTTTAGATTTGGAAGGGGTGCTTATCCCTGAGATTTGGATCGGGTTTGCAGAGAAAACCGGTATTGAGGAATTACGGGCAACCACGCGAGATATACCTGATTACGATGTGTTGATGCGGCAAAGACTCGAATTGCTAAGGCAGCATAAGCTCGGCCTTACCGATATCCAGCAGGTCATCGCCACCATGGAGCCAATTCCCGGCGCGGTGGACTTCGTAGAGTGGCTTAAGGAGCGCTTTCAAGTGGTTATTCTGTCTGACACTTTTTACGAGTTCTCCCACCCGCTGATGCGGCAACTGAACTTTCCAACCCTATTCTGCCACCACCTAATTGCTGATAAAAATGGGGATATCGTTGGCTACAAGATGCGCCAGCAAGATCCCAAGCGCGCATCTGTGGAAGCGTTTCATTCCTTGAACTTTAAAGTAATTGCTGCGGGTGATTCCTATAATGATACGAGTATGCTGGGCGAGGCTGATGCCGGCATTCTGTTTAAAGCGCCGGAAAATGTTATTTCTGAGTTCCCGCAGTTTCCTGCAGTAGCTGAATATGCCGAATTAAAGCAAGAATTTCTCAAGGCGAGTGAAGGAGAATTGAACCTGTAACGCGGATAGAGTGCGGGTTTTGAAGGTTTTTTTGTTGATATTCTGGGTTCGTTTAGTTTTGCAATGTATTGATTAAAATATTTATTTTGTCAAAGCATTCGGTGTACTCATCGGCTAATACAGAGTCGGAAACGATGCCGCCACCAGCCCAGCAGTGAATTTCTCCGTCACTGCACAATAAGCTACGGATAGTGATATTACTGTCCATATTGCCTTGGCAATCCAAATAAAAAAGAGAACCGCAGTAAGCCTCACGGGCATGGCTTTCCAGCTCTTCAATGATCTGCATCGCCCTCAGCTTTGGTGCGCCGGTAATAGAGCCGCCCGGGAAACAAGCTTCCAATAAATCCAGTGCATCCTGCTTTTCATCCAGATAGCCCGAAACGGTGCTGACCAGATGATGAACACTGTTAAAGCTTTGCAATTCAAACAGCTTCTCCATTTTTACGCTACCAATAGAGCAAACTTTCCCCAAGTCATTGCGCAACAGGTCCACGATCATGAGATTTTCGGCTCTGTCTTTCTCGCTACTTTGCAATTCCTCAGCTAAGCTGCGGTCAGATTTACTATCAATACCCCTTGGTCTGGTGCCCTTAATTGGCTGCGTGATGACGTGGCCTTGCCTGACGCTAAGGAAGCGCTCCGGGGAGTTGCACAGCAGCGCCTGGTCCTGCCAGGCAATGAATCCGGAAAAGGGACTGAGTGAGGATTCTCTCAGCTTCAGGTAGGCCGCTAGCGGTTCGCCTGTGTAGTGACTTGAAAACCGCTGGGTAAGATTGACTTGGTAACAGTCTCCGGCATCGATGTAGTCTTTGATTCGGGCAAAGGCCAGGCCGTATTCTTCGGGTGTAGTATCTGTCTTAAAAGCCTGCTTTAATTCAAAATCATAAAAATTAATACTCTTTATAGGCAGGTTGTTAGACTCTAAAAGCGATGTTATTTCGCTAATAAATTGGGGGGTGCATCTAGGCATGAAGATGAGTTTGCTCGATTCCTTCAAATGATCAACGATTAAAGCCCAGCTATAGAACCCCGCAAATGCCTGCTCAAAACTAAAGGCTTTGTGGGTGTTTAATTTGGGGTAGCCAAGAACTCCAATCAGGCCTCCGCTGAACGGTAAAGGGCCAATCTCGCTTGGTATTCCCATCTCCGATGCGCCATATTTAGCTTGTAGCTCGCGCAGGGCCGGGAAAAAACCCTCAGTGGTTAATCCTATGTCCGGGTCAGAAGAACTAAACTCACCATCAGTGATTGTTAGATAGGCCTCTGGGGCTGCGGATAGGATGTCAAAACGCGCTAAACCTGGGTCAGCCTGGCCACTTTCAAGAAACGCTGGCATTGGGAGCTGCGCCAGCGCGTTCATATAGGCTGAACTGTCTGCAGCGTATTTCAATTGATGGATAGTGTAGTCGAGCATTCAGTTACTTCTCAAGCAGTAGGCTGCCTTGATTCAGTAAGACTTCTAATATGGGCTGTATCTCATTAATAGGTAAAACTATTTCAACATCAGATGCCTCGAATTTAGTACAGTTACACAAGTGCTGTGCTGACCCAAGCGCGCTGATTGGCACAGAGAAGTGTCTACCGTTAACAAACAGGTGTAGCACTGATGAGAGTTGCATATAAGCAAAGCGCGATGAAGGGCACTTTGCCAGCTTGCAGCCGGCTTTGAGTTCTCTCAACACCTCATTTAGAGTTAGCGCCGTTTCTGGCGGTTCGATTAGCTCCGGATATTTAGGCTCAGTCGCATTGCAGCCAAACCAAAGTAAGAACTTCTCCTGGTTGTCTGTAAGCCCCAATAATGCGGTAAAGGTTTCGTTAAGTGTGTCTGGATCGATTTCTCCAGCGTGCTGGGCGGGTCGCGGCTGGTCACTACTAAAGCGTCGTTCCTCGTCCAGTCCATGAATCAACTGATCGGTGAAACCTAGTAACATCTCACCGAAGGATGGGGCTCTGAACCCTATTGAATAACACAAACTATTGCCTGTCGAAACACCGTGATGGGGAATTCTGGGAGGTAAGTACAAAACATCCCCTGAGCCTAAGTTGAACTCCTGTTGACTATGGAAATCAGCCAGCAACTTCAGGTCAGAATTGGGAACCAGGGCGGCATCTTTATCACAGCGTGGACCAATTTGCCAACGTCGCGAACCGGCCCCTTGTAGCAGGAAAACATCGTAGCTATCAAAGTGTGGGCCAACCCCGCCACCATCGGTGGCGTAACTGATCATAACGTCTTCAATACGCCAGTCGGGGAGATAGCTAAACTGTTTTTTTAGATCCGCAACCTGCTCTACCCATTGATCGACTGCTTGGATCAATAGGGTCCAGTTCTGCTTGGGTAATTGCTGGAAATGAGCTTCGTTAAATGGCCCGTTTTGTAATTGCCAGCTATTATGCTCGTATCTAACCAGTCGGCTTTCGATGAGCTCCTCACAGGCAAGGCCCGCAAGTTCTTCGGGCTCAATCGGGTCTTTAAAATCGGGAAGGTATGACCTGATCAGCAGCGGCTGTTTGTGCCAATAGTGTGCTAAAAATTCACCTTGATTAAAATTATCAGTTTCATCGATCATAGGTTTATCATAAACAGACACCAAACTAACACGCTGACAGGCTCACGTACTCAGCAATGTTAGCAAGTTGTGTTACACATCAAGGGCTTGTTGAATTGCATTGCCGATATAACTACGCGGTGTTAATGCTCGTAATCGGGATTTTGCTTCTTCTGGAATATCCAGTGAGTCGATGAATGCCTGCATTTGTTCCTGGTCAATCTTGTTGCCGTGGGTAAGCGCTTTTAATTTCTCATAAGGCTGATCCACTTGGTGCTGTCTCATCACGGTCTGTATAGGTTCCGCTAACACTTCCCAGCAGTTATCCAAATCCTTATCGATAGCTTGAGCATTAAGTTTTAGCTTACTCAACCCTTTCATCGTTGCCTGGTATGCTATGAGGCTGTGGGCAAAGCCCGTTCCTATGTTACGCAGAACTGTCGAGTCACTTAGATCACGCTGCCATCGCGACACAGGAAGCTTGTTTGACAGGTGGCTCATCACCGCATTAGCGAGCCCGATATTACCTTCGGAATTCTCGAAGTCTATGGGATTCACTTTATGCGGCATGGTCGAGGAGCCAACTTCACCTTCGGCTATTTTTTGCTTGAAATAGCCGACAGATATGTAGGACCAAATATCTCGATCAAGGTCGAGAATGATAGTGTTGAATCGTATACAGGCAGCAAAAAGTTCGGCCACATAATCATGCGGCTCAATTTGCGTTGTGTAGGGATTCCAGTGCAAACCCAGACCTTCAACAAAGCCTTTGGCGGTGGCTGGCCAATCTATGTCTGGATAGGCTGATAGATGGGCGTTATAATTTCCAACCGCGCCATTAATTTTTCCCAGTATTTCCGAGTTGGAAAATTGTGCTAGCTGCCGTTCGAGTCGGTGGACAACGTTAGCAATTTCTTTGCCTAATGTGGTGGGGGAGGCTGGCTGGCCGTGGGTTCGCGAGAGTAATGGCTGTTTCGCATACTCTACCGCCATGACGCGAAGGGACGCTATCAGGGATTGCATCACTGGCACTACGGCGCGGTCTCTGCCTTCCTTTAGCATCAGTGCATAGGCAAGGTTGTTGATGTCTTCAGAGGTGCAGGCAAAATGCACAAATTCGATTTGTTCCTTAAGGTCAGCATTTTTGCCAACCTTCTCTTTAATGAAATACTCTACTGCCTTTACATCGTGGTTGGTGATGGCTTCAATTTCCTTGATACGTGCAGCATCATGGGGTGAAAAATCGGCAACAAGTTGCTCAAGAAATTTATTGCCGGCACTTTTGATTGACCCGGCCTCTACAACGCCAGGGTTTCCTGCCAAATTTTGTAGCCACCTGACTTCAACCAGGACGCGATACTTCATCAGCGCATATTCGCTGAAGTACAATCTTAAGCCTTCGCACTTGGCTGCATATCTACCATCAATTGGAGAAATTGCCATCAGTGCTTCCTGATCAGTCTTTGTCATCGCCTGCTACCTAAATTGGTAAAATTAATTTCCTGTGTATATTACCAATTGTTTGCCGAATCTGCTTGCGATGTATTACTAATCGGCAGCGACGGCCTCCTAATTGATACCAAAGCACAACGAACGTCTGACAATAACAACGCTCTAATTTTATTTGCCTCTGTCTCATTCTCTGAAAGAGGCGCAGTATATTTAAGTGACTCTCTGATCTAGTTCTGCATTAAATAGTTTTTAGTTAATTTGTTGCGCAATATAAACATGCCCAGTGTGTAGCGAATCACATCGGCATTCTCTCTCGGTTTTTGATTACTGAATATGTCTTGTAAAATTTTAATTCCGAGGTTTAACCTTAACTCATTGACACAGGAGTATATTTAATCAATAGACTTCGGGTTCAAAGTGAGCAGGGGATTGATGCAAGTGATCAGGTTGTCGTCAGCGGCTTGCTTGTCGTTGGCTAAATGGCTAACCAATACGGCACATTGCACCACGGCAGACAGTGCAATCTGTTGCTGCCCCCAAGGGCTGAACTTAACTGAAAAAGAGCTCAATAATCGCTCCTCCTAAACAGCGTTCTTCATCATATAGCACAATGTATTGCCCCGGTGTAATCGCGCGCTGGGGCTGATCGAAATCAACTCTAAGGTGATTCGTGTCGTACTGACTTACCGTACAAAGCTGATCTTCCTGCCGGTACCGAATCTTGGCAGTACAGCGTAGCGGCATGACTGGCCCGCTAGAATTGATCCAAGTCGGTATGGATGCCTTGAGGCTGGAAGACAGCAAGTATTTATTCTGATTACCTTGAGCCACTTGCAAGATGTTTTTGTCCATGTCTTTACCAACTACATACCATGGTGACTCGCCAAATTGTTTCTTACCTCCTATACCCAGGCCCTGGCGCTGTCCATAGGTGTAGTACATTAATCCGGCATGCCGCCCTAGCGACTCCCCCTTGATAGTTTGTATGTCACCCGGCTGTGCCGGAATATACTTTTGTAGAAAGTCAGTGAATTTCCGCTCACCTATAAAGCAGATTCCAGTGCTATCTTTTTTGTCGTGGGTAATAAGCCCCAGCTCTGCAGCTACCTTTCTGACTTCTGATTTCGATAGCTCACCTACGGGAAACAAACTCCTGTGCAAACAGCTTTCATTCACCTCACAGAGAAAATAGCTTTGATCCTTGTTGTTATCAAAGCCCTTCAGCAACCACGTTGAGTCGCCCCTTTCATTCTTCCTGACGTAGTGGCCGGTGGCAATCAAGTTGGCACCAAGCTCGGTTGCATACTCGAGAAATGCCTTGAATTTAATCTCCCGGTTGCACAGCACATCTGGGTTTGGAGTTCGACCGGCTGCGTATTCCTTCAAGAAGTGCTCGAATACATTGTCCCAGTATTCTGATGCGAAATTGGCGGTGTGTAGTTTAATGCCCAGCTTGTCACAAACCGCTTGCGCATCATTTAAATCTTCAATAGCAGTGCAGTATTCGCTGCCATCATCTTCCTCCCAGTTTTTCATGAACAACCCTTCAACTAGGTAGCCTTGCTCTGAAAGTAGGTGGGCCGCCACGGACGAGTCCACACCGCCTGACATGCCGACGATGACTTTTTGTGCTGATATGGATGTTGGCTGCTTGTTCATATTATTGTTTCCACTAGCTTTCGGTAATCAGGGCCAGCGGGTAACGTATTCCTTTTCTGTAGTCTTCTATTGCAGACATCACCAGAGGGCTACGCATTTTATTACGTAGCTGATGAAGCTGAAGTAGGCTTAGCCACTCGATTTTAACTATGTCCTGATCCAAGGCCCTGTCTTCATGGTGATGAAGTGGCTCTGCTATAAAGCAGTGGCGAATGTAATACACGCCATTAGCCGAAGAGGTGTATTGGTATACGCCCAGAAAATGTCTGATACCGACTTCCCAGCCGGTTTCTTCAAAGGTTTCCCTTACTGCTGCTTGAATCAGGGTTTCGTTTTCCTCAAGGTGGCCAGCCGGTTGATTATAAACGATATTACCATCAGACATCTCTTCGACCATTAGAAATCGATTATCACGTTCGACGATGGTTGCTACGGTAATGTGAGGCATATTTTTCATAATCATCTGTTTTACCTGAAGTCCCAGCAGCTAAGTCCCTCTTCGGTCAATGCCCTAGCTTTTATATTTAGTAGCCCGCCTAAAGTTAGCGCTTTGGTAAACCGGTGTAAAAGTGGATAATAGCGGTATAACAGCAGAGAATTGAAAGATGAGCAAATTAACCCATTTGGATAGCAAGGGTAACGCCCATATGGTTGATGTCGGGGATAAGACATCAACCCGGCGATTAGCTGTGGCATGTGGCACGGTTTCAATGGCCTCGAAAACTCTCGCTATGATTGGCAACGGGAGTCACGCGAAAGGGGATGTTGTGGCCACCGCCCGCATTGCAGGCATTCAGGCAGCTAAAAAGTGTGCTGAGCTTATTCCGTTGTGCCATCCGTTAATGCTCACCTCAATCGAAGTGCAAATTGAACTGGACAGCGATAATAACCAGGTGCAAATCGAAGCGATTTGCAAGCTGGACGCACAAACCGGCGTAGAGATGGAGGCACTGACAGCCGTTTCTGTAGCCGCTCTAACCATCTATGACATGTGCAAGGCCGTTGATAAAGGTATGGTGATAGGTTCCGTGCTTTTGAAGGAAAAACAAGGTGGGAAAAGCGGGCATTACAAACGCTCTGCGCAACAGTAACGTAGCCATGATAACTATCCATTACTTTGCCAGTATCCGCGAATTACTCGACCAGTCCCAGCAGCAACTGGAATTGCCAACGCATGTGTCAACGGTTAATGAACTAATACAACACCTAGTTGATAGCGAGCCGAAAAAATTACAAATACTGACTGACCCGAGCAAGGTCCTTATCGCCGTTGATCAGACAGTTGCGGACAGAAATCATGTGCTTTCTGGTGATGAGGAGGTCGCTTTTTTTCCACCAATGACAGGGGGGTAAAAGTTGGTTCCATGGTAATTGTACAAACTGAAGATTTTAATATCCAAACTGAATACGATGCACTTCGATCAAAAACTGATGGGGGGGCTATTGTTACATTCACCGGACTAGTGCGGGAGCTTTACGATTTAGCTGGCACCAATTCAGAGGCAGTCCAGTCACTCTATCTCGAGCACTATCCGGGAATGACAGAAAAATGTTTGCAAGATATAGCCGATCAAGCAGCGAATCGCTGGAACATACTGGGCAGTAGAGTCATTCATAGAGTAGGCGAGCTAAAAGCAGGAGACCAGATTGTTTTTGTGGGTGCGGTCAGCGCCCATCGGGCGGATGCTTTTGCCGCAGCACAATTCATCATGGACTATTTGAAGAGCCAGGCACCTTTCTGGAAGAAGCAAACCACCTCAACCAGTACCGACTGGGTTGAGAGCAAACAATCTGACACCGAATCACTGAAGCGCTGGTAACAGCAATGAAGTTACCAGCTTCACACGCATCGGTTAATTACACGTCTAAAGTGTTGAATTCTCCTGGCTGCAGTCCTGCTAGCCCCCAGTCACCGATTTGCCAGCGTATCAGTCTTAATACAGGATAGCCCACGGTAGCCGCCATTCGACGTACTTGCCGATTTTTCCCCTCAAACAACGTCAACTGAATCCAACTGGTAGGGATGAATTTTCTTTCTCTGATTGGTGGGTTTCGCGGCCACAGCGCGGGCGAGTCGATGCGGCAGACTTTGGCCGGGCGGGTGATTCCGTCCTTTAATTTCACTCCCTGACTGAGCCTATCCAAGGCTTCGCCATTTATCTCTCCTTCCAGTTGAGCGAGATAGATTTTTCCAAGCTTAAATCGCGGATCACTTATGCTCTGCTGCAGCTTTCCGTCATCAGTAAGCAACAATAGTCCCTCGGAATCCTTATCCAGCCTGCCGGCTGGGTAGAAACCTTGCTCTGTTATGAAAGCTGCCAATGTTTGGTATGACGCTTCGCCTGTAAATTGCGAAAGCACATTGAACGGCTTGTTGAATAGAATTAGTTTTGGCACGACAAGCAATTATACGCACAAGCGAGCTCGAAGTAGGGTCTGGCCGTGCAATATGCGTAGTGCATCTGTGCGTTATAAAGCAGAACGATAACTCAGGGATCAGCCAGTTTCAGCTTCACTATCAGCATCGTGACTGACGATTTCCGCTTTATTATTGGCAACTTCCACAGCCTGCTCCGTTTCCGCAGGGATATCCGCCGAAGGAGTCTGTGACTCTTCAGCGACTGGTTGGATATTCGCAGCGTGAAGGCCTTTTGGTCCCTCAATAGTCTCGAAAGAGACTTGTTGCCCAGCTTTGAGCGTTTTATACCCTTCCATTCCAATAGCAGAGTAGTGAGCGAAAAGATCATCGCCACCATCATCAGGTAGAATAAAGCCAAAACCTTTAGCGTTGTTAAACCACTTAACTAGCCCAGTATTCATGGATATTACTCCGCAGTTCTTATTATAGTTCTACAGTCTGTAACAGCTATTACTAGAAAATCTATACACTATCACTATAGTAAAGTCAAAAACCGTCAGTTTCAGATTACCCTTGAAAAGCAAAAATTAAGCCCCAAAAAGTGTATAATCTAACCTTAGGGATAGCACTGACGGATGGATAGGCAAGTCGCTCCATAGAGTGGATTGTAAAGCTGATAAAGATGTATTTGTGTGTCCTGGTTATGAGTAATTCAAAAAATATCAATTAGAATTAGGTGCGAATGTGGAGCTGATGGGGCATAAAAACTCCGGAGATGATGGTGACAACGAGGGCGATAGTAGCTTTGCAACCGCTACCG
>CAVOCG010000103.1:0-9677 GCA_963694095.1 Gammaproteobacteria bacterium | reverse complement strand
GAAGCAGGTATTTACCCAATTTATATTGATTGGGTCAAAAGAACTGAATGCCGAAACTTGCGGGCGGTTGCTATATGCCTGTCTGGTTGATACAGCTATCGAATGTACCTTTCACAGCTTGTTTTCAACCGAGCCAATATCGATTAACCACTGCTCCATACCACCCAGCAAATGTGAGACCTTATCAATACCCATTTCCTGAAGCGTTTTTGCGGCCAAGGCTGATCGCCAACCCTTGTTGCAGTAAAGCACAAGCTCGCTAACTTCATCGAAACGGGGTTGGTAATAGGGACTGTCTGGATCGATCCAGAATTCAAGCATACCGCGGGGCACATGAAATGAACCGGCTATTTTACCTTCACGCTTTAATTCTCGAATATCACGCAGATCAACCAGCAGGAAACCTGGTCGTTGCAAACGGTCACTAACCTCGGCAGGAGATAGTGAACTGACCTCATTTTGCGCCTCGGCGACCAGTTCTTTAAAGCCTTTAGTTAACTTCATAGCCGCCGGCAAATTACTATGCCGAACCTTATACTTTAGTTAGTCGCCGCAGCTGCTTCCCTAGCGAAGCGTTCCTCTGCACGATGACCGGAGAGTATATATTGCATGCCATAGTTCCCCTCATGGCAAGCATATTCGAATATGGGGTCTGGGCTGTTATCAAACAGAATCTCTCTTGTGTAAGGGATAGTATAAGTCCCTGGGTCATTGGAGGTTATCTCATAACGTAGCGTGGTCTCATCCAAACGGGAGATGCGTTCTACATTAACCTTCGCAGACGAATTCGGACCATAGCCACTCTTGTCAGAGTAGTTAGTAGTTTCTATCACTAGGGTATCTCCATCCCAGTAGCCTCTGGAATCGCCATGCCATAACTTAATATTTTCATTCGCATGTGGCATCGCTACCAGAGGGATAACACGCACGTCGTGGATCATTTCCTGCACAATCACAACATGGTCTTTAGCCTGAACAATCTGCCAATAACTGTTGTAGCCGGACCCCAGATAGGGGGCACCATATGACACACAACGTTCGCTCAACGGGCGATCCAGCCAGGAATCAGCTGGATGATCTTCCCGTCGTTCACGGGCCACATTGCCCATAGCAATAGCTTCTTCGGTTCTGGGCGGATATTTACCGTTGGGCGGATCGATGATTTGAGATGTTCGGTTATGTACCGATCTGTCTGCCAACCAGGCCTGGTCGTAATTGCCAGTAGTGGGGTCATACGAATTTGTTTCCCCTGAGAAAGCCGCCGCTAACACACCATCGCCAAACAGAGCATCCCCGTCTTCATCCGCAATTTCTCTGATCCGCTGCCGTAGAAATACCATATCTTCTTCAGTGAGAATTTGTTTATCACCAAACACCTCGGGCCGCTCAACTGGGGTAAGGGTATTGTTTGACCAAACACCCTGCAGATCGGCATGCCCATCTGCAGTTCGGGGAAGTTCCCAGGAATCATTTGTTTGTGCACCCGCTGTGGTTGCAAGTAAGCAAACAATTAATGTGGACAATCTACTGTTTCCCAAATACTTCTTCATTCTCTATCTCCCGAGCGCGCACCAATTGGATGCGACGAAAAAATCAAACAGCCACTTAGAAAATCTGGGCTTACCTGCAAGTTAACGTCGTGACGACTTCACCATTGCCCCGCCGTCAGATACAACGGCGCCATAAACATTACCTGCTGCATCAACCGCAACACCTTCAGGGTTGGACCCTTCAGGATAAGCTGCTACTGTCCCATCAATGAAGTAGTCCACTATGCCATCGAG
This sequence comes from Gammaproteobacteria bacterium, assembly GCA_963694095.1. Taxonomy (GTDB): domain Bacteria; phylum Pseudomonadota; class Gammaproteobacteria; order Pseudomonadales; family Pseudohongiellaceae; genus UBA9145. Next base: position 7,893 of record CAVOCG010000103.1, on the reverse strand, counting down.
CAAACTACCGACACGAATCCCTGCGGTCCAGCCAGGGTTGCGAACTTCATCGAATTCGGACTCTGAATCGGCAACATAAATCGTGTCATCATCGGTGATATAAATACCACTGGGACGGGAAAAGGTTTTAAATTCCCCCATGTAGTTGCCACTTAGATCAAAGATTTGTAAGCGATTGTTACCGCGGTCGCCAACTATCAGCCGGTTCCTGGAATCTATATCCAGAGCATGAGGTGTTTTCACCTTACCCGGACCTGATCCCCAGCCCCCCCAGTATTTAACCATATTACCGTTTCTATCGAATTTTACGATGCGGGCTACGGTATCTGGTGTCGCATTTACATTTTGACCGTCGTGACCATCACCTACATAAATGTTGCCATCTGCATCGGTGACAATATCACAGGGTGTGTTCAGCCTTGCATCAGTGCCATCACCAGCGATTCCTGGTGTCCCAAGGGTTAATAGCACTTCCCCAGACGGGCTCAATTTATAAACAGCATGCCCCTTACCATTCGTCGTGGGGTCATCTGGATCGGGCCCCCTAGCGTCAGTGACCCAAATATTGCCATCCCGATCTACATGCAAACCATGAGGGAATAAGGTCAAACCACCGCCGATCGATGCGACTACATTACCGTTCGGGTCAATTTTTACAATGGAATCAAGGTTAGAGCCAACACAGCTATTGGAGCCACAGCGGTCAATGGCCCAAAGATGAACTCCGTCAGGGTCGATATCAACTCCTGCTGTTGAACCCCATTCACGGTCCCCTGGCAGGCTAGCCCAACCATCCACGCTACTAAAAGGATTTGGCCGCTGGTTAATCGGTTCCAGTTGCCCTAGCGCGCTAGTGCCAATGCAGCATGCCCCCAAAATCAGAAGTACTCGCGTAATTATTTGTTCAGTAGAAATCATGTCAATCAACCTTCCTGATTTAATCAGGCTCTACGGTAAAATTAAAAACAAAACGGACAAGTCTATTTAGTTTCTAATTATTTACTAACAGCGCTTCCTTGAAACCATCTAAAAGTTCAAGGTGTCACTGTGACGTTTAAATTTTGGTAGGTAAACAGCGAACCATCACTGGCAACTCCACGCAAGACATACTCACCCGGATCCTCAAAAACCACTTCAGACACCCAGCGATTATCTGCCGGTGGTGCGGGCAAATTCCAAGGAGGTGCCCAGGGAGAATTCGCGTACATACGCGTATCCTGATACGTTTTCATTTGAATCGGCTCAAAAACCGCGCTTTTGGCAGGGCCTCGATAAACAATCCAAGAGAAACGCAAGCCAGGAACACTCTGAGCTGTCCTTGAAGAAGGTGGTTGATACAACGCATCTAGAGTCGTTGGAATCCCTCGATTTTGAGCTTCGGGAAGGTTATCAGGGTCATTAGCCCGAACCGCAAGGCTCAGCGGCTGACCGGCTCTCACTGAGCGAAAATTTTCGCCCTCAACACGCAGCTCCGGCGGAATATTGGTACGCAGCGCATCGTTCAAACTGCCATAAGCGCCGCCTACTTCGGTTGAAATCACCTGTGGATTTATACGGTAGTCAGGTGCAAGCGAACCAAAGGCACGAATAGTCTGACCACGAGTAATCAGCGTCCAAACCATTTCTGTTTCGCCGAAATCGGCGGGCACATCAACGGTAAAAAGAAACGGGTTTCGCCGCGGATAAAAATGGGTAGGTTGGCCCTGATCAGCTTCTGCAAAATCGAATGCCTCAATTTCCAGATTATCCAGTTCACCCGCAGCAACTACATTGAAATAATTTTCCGGACCAACATCTATATCGTACTCCTGCTCCCAGTTGGTATTCATATAGCCAAAAAACAACTTGTATGATCCATCTTCATTGGGCCACCAGCCTTCAAATGCCGGTGAGGTAACCTGGTCTTTCAAATGCATCCAGGTAACCTGGGCAGTGGCAAGTTGAGAAAACAGAAGCACGGACACCGAGACTAAGAGTGTTAATCGGCTTCTCAAATTTAACGCCCTGTCACTGCTACCTTTCACTATTGATCCCCTAGCGCCAAATCCTGACTGGCAATTTCGGGGGCCCAACACAGCGGACAGCCGACATCATAATCGTTCCTGTCTGTCATGGTTGCTCGCCGAACAGCCATCTCGGCCTGAAACTGTTCTTCTGTGAGCGTGACCGAATAACCAAGATCGATGAACATATTGGAAACAGAGCGACGACCACCACCAGCCCAGTTGCGCGCATCAGCTAAATTGGAATTGGCTGAAGTCGTATCCAGAAAACCGATTGAGTGGAGGATGGTTCCCTTTGGCAGAAGTGGTGCAGCATCATCTTCAAACACATATTGCTTCACCCAGTTGTGATCATAGCCCACACAACTCAAGGTGAACTGATTGTGGCCCCAGATCGCTTCCATACACATTCTCACACCCGGGGCGTGAAGATGAGGTTCAAAAGCAATAATCTTGGTGTGCTCCTTTAATACCACGTAATTATGAAATTCCTGATTTGCCTTGTTGGGCGCAACATCGATATCAATGCCATTGCCAGTGCGTGGCCCTCGATTGGTATATTCCGGCTTATAGCCCACAGGAAAGAAAGTAATTCCGAATTCTAGATGGGCTGTGGTTTCACGCCCATTGGAATGCAAATGGCCAGCGCCTAAATGCAGAGCTGAATTTGCCCGTAATAGACGTCCCGCTTGCTCTGGGAAAATATCCGCGTTGCGCCCTACTTCATGTATTGGCCAACTGGTTCTATTTACGCCTTCTGAATAATTGCCATTTTCATCGTATACACCACTGCTGTAAGTCATATGATGAAATATGTAGCGGCCACCTACTGTAGAAACATTGCCATCTGTTGGTACATCATTTCGCTCTCGAACTTCGATAGATTTGACGTAACGATCTTCAGTAAGACCAGTGGGCACCAGCCCAATATCACCCCACCAGTCGGGACCGACTGCGGGTCTAGTGGCATCCGCTGAACGCAGGACCAGATCAGGCTGACCAACTGTCCATTCAGTGGACACGGTAAGGTCAAGCGGGACAGGCGAATCTGCCGGGTTGCCCTGAGGCGCCCCATTGTCAGCCCAGGCCTGAATAACAGCCAGCTCTTCATCAGAGAGGGAATAATCACCTACAAAGCGGGTAATACCAATGTCCTTTTCCGCAAAAAATGGAGGCATGGCGCCCATTCGATCACGGATGGCTGTGCGGTACTTGATCACTGGTGCCCAGGGCTGTACCTGGTCATAGCTGATCAGTGACATCGGTGCACCACCATCAGGGTTGTGGCAATTCTGGCAGCTTCTTTGCAGAATTGGCTCTATGTCTTTGGTAAACGTTAGACTATTAGGATCGATGCCGAAATCCGTCGCATCATAATAGTGCAGCTGATGATTCGCGACACTGGCGTCATGAGCCTGTGCACTGGCAATTACTGGAAAAGCCAAGACAGCCAAGGCTGACACGGTAAGAAAGTGTTTAACAGTCATCTCGTATTCCTCTTTATTTTATTTTCAAGTTATTGAAAAAAACTAAGTTTTTGGGGGCAAATTTCGACATTAAATCCAACCCCCCGGACCCCCTATTAATCTGGACCCGCATGCGTATTGGTTTACTGCAATGACAGTGGAAAATACTGCTTAATACCCCCCCATGCTAATTCATGCGACTAACCACAAATATACCTTTTATTGCCCGGAAGTCTACTGATGATTTGTTACATTCTTTGACGAATTCAGGCCTTTCAACCTAGATTGACTCACTATCGGCCGGCAATTAAATTGCGACAGAGTACAGCAGATTTTCCAACACCCCCAAATGCGAATGATTATCATTTGGCACTGACCCCCACAAGCCCCCTGCAAGCACTGCTCCGTTAATCTTCAATCAGCGCAAACGCTGTTAGCGTAGTCCCTGCTGCAATTAGTACATGCTGGCGTCCATCCAGCTCATGGGTCATCGCTGCTGCGCCCCAGATACGGGAACCGGTTTGATAGTGCCAAAGGTTTTCACCATTGGCCGCATCGAAGGCCATAAAATTACCCTCGTGGTCACCGGCAAAGACCAACCCAGAGGCTGTTGTTAACACGCCGCCAAAAGTGGGTGATGGGTAACGGAATTCCCAAACTAGATCACCTGTTTGTACATCTAATGCTCTGAGCGCACCATACTGGTTGTCCCTGTCAGTAAAAACCACGCCACCGAATGAAGGCTGCCCCAGGGTAAATTGGGGCTCTTCTGGTACGTAGGTAGAACAGGTCTCGCGCGCGGTTAAAATAAATAGGCCTAACTCTTGATAAAAGGAAGGCGGCATAAAATTTGTACTTCCCCAAGGATCAGGCACGCAGCCTTGGCTGCCATCGTTTAGCACGATCGGCCTATCATTCTCATCCAGTTCCCGAGCCCAGGTAGTTGCTGTAAACGGCTTACCTAACAGTAGTTCTCCGGTTGCACGATCCATCACATAGAAAAACCCGTTTCGATTAGCCAGCATAACCACCTTTCTTGGCTCGCCTCGCCAGTCAATGTCTGCCAACACGGGTATTTGATTGGAATCCCAATCGTTCAAGTCGTGAGGTGTAAATTGATAATGCCAGCGTAGAGAGCCGGTCTGGGCATCCAGCGCAACGATGGAGTTCGAGTAGAGATTGTCTCCTGGCCGATCGTCACCATAATAATCGGGGTTGGGATTACCTACTCCCCAGTAAATCAAATCGAGCTCGGGATCATAACTGCCATTCATCCAGGTGCCACCCCCACCGCGTGCCAGAATGTCAGGGTCATCTGGCCAGGTTTCGCTACCAGGCTCCCCTGGACCGGGAATGGTATTGAATCGCCAGATGCGTTCACCTGTTTCCGGATTATAGGCATCGATAAACCCACGCGTGGCATAATCACCACCTGAAATTCCCACGATGACTTTGCCGTCGATCACTAAGGGGGCCAGCGTTGCTGCATAGCCAACTCGGTAGTCTGCTAATTCGATGTCCCACAATACATTCCCGGTTTTGCTATCCAGCGAAAGTAAGTGGGCATCGAGTGTCACCATAAACAGACGATCCCCCAACATGCCGAAACCTCGATTCACCGGGGCACTGGAGCCATAGGTCAGGTCGTTCGGAAGATTGCGCCGGTACTGCCAGAAACTGCGGCCGGTAGCCGCATCAATGGCCCAGGCGTAATTGTTTGAACCCGTCACATAGAGTACACCGTCGTCAACCAGCGGACTGGTTTCAAATCCGCGACCACGGGTAGTAGTGCCAGTTTGGAAGGTCCAGGTGGGTACCAGACGCTTAACATTATCCGGTGTGATTTGGGTTAGCGGGCTGTGACGCTGACTGCTGTAATCGCCTGAATAGGTCAACCAGCGAGTCGGATCAGACAAGCCTTGCAGGATGTCTTCATAGCTCACTCCGGTTTGTGCCAACAAGAAATTCGGGGTCAAAAATGCCCCTATTGTGAGAACAATAACACCGACTAAACGTCTAAGGTTCATGAGAAATTCTTCCTTCTAATTAATCTGAATTGGCACCGCGTAATGTGCCGAGATAGCGTAACAAGTCGTCAAGATCACGATCACTTATTTCCTCAGGCCCCCACTCGGGCATCAGCGAAATCGACTCTTCTGAAAGCTGTTGCAAGTCCTGCTTATTAAAAGCGCGCAAACGCTGACTAGAATCCATGACCTGTATGGAAAAAGCATCCTCGCTCTTCTTTAAACCTATAATTCGTTGGCCGCTGCCGTCAATCAGTGTAACCGGCCGGTAACTCGAGCCGATTGATGCCGAGGGAGTGCGCACCGAAGTGGTCAGCATACCCCTGTCGCGGATTGCGCCGATTCTGGAAAGGTCTGGCCCAAGGCTTCCCCCTTTGCCATTAACTCGGTGACAAGAGCTGCAATTGGACTCAAACAGTTGCTGCCCGCGCACCGAATCACCCGATGCATTATCAGACACTGCCACCGTACTTATGCTCTTCAAGTAGGCGACAATAGTCCATATCTCGGTATCGGGGGCAGAAGTTGATGGCATGATACTGCCACTAACGCCCTCTCTGATGGTCTGGAACACCAATGCATCATTGGTTACATTTAATGCCCACAGCAAAGTCAGGTCTGGCGCTTCGATACCCTTGGCATCCGCCCCATGGCAGGTAGCGCAGCGTGCCCTGAATAGAACCCCGCCTGCCCGAATGGCACTCGCATTAGACTCGTAGGGGTTAACTATCTGGGCCATGCTTGTTTGATTAACACTAGACCCTGCGACTATTCCGAGCACCATTAGAGAGAGTTTAATTGAGGCTTTTTGCAGCAATTTATTATATTTTCTCAAAACCCTTTCCTGTGTTGTTTAATATTATTCCAAGCGAGGCGAATTATTATACCCCTGAGAATACCACCATCGGGTTTAAGTGGCGACTTTGGTCCCAGATAGAAGCACCCTATGTGACATTGCCTGGTTGTTAGTTGATTCCTACGCTATACAATACGTTGAAATGTGATTACTTCCCACCAGGTTTTGTTAGTAATCACCCACCTACCTGAATTCGCCAACAAAAAAGAGAATGGAGTGAATAAATTATTAGTTACAATCAGTCTATTTTTGTTATCACTGCTACTCGGTCAACCTTTCGCAATCGAAGAAGTGGTATTGTCCGGCACCATCGAAGCAGCCTGCAGTATTTGCAGCCCCACCCATAGCCTAATTGATACCAGCGGCAACTTGAGTCTGAAGATCAGCAACTCTTTCGTTGATCAATCCAGCATCACTATTGACACAAAAGTCCACAAATGAAGACATTACTGCACGGCCTACTACTACCAATTGTCCTGACTCTGATATTGGCCTGTTCCGATGACTTGAGTCGCAGAACCTATGTGCTTACCACCGGAACAACTGGCGGCACCTTTTACCCGGTGGGCGTTGCCCTATCCACCTTGGTTACGGCCAATGAAACAGCGGAATTCTCCCTCACCGCGATTAGTTCGGCGGGTTCCATGGAAAATATAAAACTGCTGCGTGATAACCAGGCTCAGTTTGGCCTGATTCTTGGCATTTTCGGGGCCTGGGCATGGGACGGTGCAGGTCCGATCAAGAACCCTCAATCACACCTTAGAAGCATCAGCGGCATGTGGCCAAGTGTGGAGCATTTCATTCTACTTACCAGCATAGTGAAATCCGGCACGATGAGTGACCTAGATTCGCTAGATGGCGAACGCTTTGTTTTGGGTATGCGTAACTCGGGAGCGGAACAAACTGGCATCTTTATATTAGATAGCCTCGGTATCGACTACGCCAGTAAATTCAATCTGGCGTATATGGGCTATGGTGCCACAGCAAGTGCTATCCAGGACGGTAATATTGTAGGAATGAATATCACTGCGGGTGCCCCAGTTACCGCGGTCACGCAGGCTTATGCACAATTGGGGGAGCGCCTGACTATTCTTAATTTCTCCGAAGCAGAATTGCTAGCAATTAACCAGCAGTATCCCTTATGGGATTTTTATGATCTGGCGCCGGGGACTTACCCCTATCAGGACGAAGTAGTTACAACGGCCTCCAGCCCAAATATCCTGGTGGTGCGTGAAGATGTGGATGAAGCAATTGTTTACGAGCTAACAAAACTTCTATGGAGTAACCTGGCAACTCTGCAAGAAATTCATAGTGCGACCAAGGGTATGCTAATTGAGGAAGCCTTCAAAGGGATTACCGTGCCATTGCACGCTGGTGCGCTACGTTATTATCAGGAGCAAAATATCATGGTTCCAGAACAGCTGGTTACTAACTAATTAACTATCGGGAAATGGGATAAAAAAACCGGTACTCAGTTTGACCTCAGCATCACATCACTTGACCTAACTGCCATGTTAGACTCACCTTGAACTCCAAATTAC
>CAVOCG010000102.1:0-9926 GCA_963694095.1 Gammaproteobacteria bacterium | reverse complement strand
CTCATGGCTCTGGCGTTTGAGACCGATATGACCCGCGTATCAACCTTTATGATGGGGCGGGAAATTACTGGCCGCACCTACGCCGAGATCGGGGTAGCCGATGCCCACCATCCAATATCCCATCACCAGCGAGACCCGGTGAAACTGGAGAAACTCCTGAAGATCAATCAGTACCACATGACCTTCTTCGCCAAATTCCTTGAGCGGCTACGCTCTACTCCCGATGTTGACGGCTCACTGCTGGATAATTCGATGATTGTATACGGCGCCGGCATGGCCGACAGTAATACACATTACTCCGGCGAGCTACCTATTCTCCTTACAGGAGGTGCAGCAGGTATGGCGGGGAGTCACATAAAGTACCCCGAGGGCACACCACTGACTAACCTGCACCTAAGCCTGCTGGATCGTATAGGCGTACCCATCCAAGCACTTGGGGATTCCACCGGCCGGTTGCCGCTATAAACAAAAAAGGATTAGCCCATCATGAAGTCTTCGAGCTACACAAAATCATTGCTGATCGCTGCGCTGCTGGCTTTTACTTCAAACAATTTACTGGCACAGACTTCAGGTGCAGGCACTGTGATCAAGATGGACGATGCTTTGGATGCCCTAGTGCCTTCAAATTATCAGATTGAGAAACTTGCAGGGGACTTTGCTTTTACTGAAGGTCCAGTCTGGCATAGTGGGCCCGGTCATTTGATGTTCAGTGATTTGCGTAGTAATACGATTCACATTTGGGATCCCGAAGACGGGCTGAGTACATTTATGCAGCCAGTATTCGAAGGTGAGAGCGAAACCACTTCGGTGGGCTCCAACGGTCTTAACATCAGCCCGGCAGGTCTGCTCATCCTTTGCGAGCACGGCAACCGTCGCATCTCTCGACGCGAACGGGATGGCAGCATAACCGTACTATCGGATAACTATCAGGGGCGACGTCTGAACAGCCCCAATGATTCTGCCTATAAATCAGATGGCTGGCTGTATTTTACCGACCCTCCCTATGGTCTGCCTGGACTAGAAGACGACCCGGCGCGGGAGCTAGATTTCAATGGCATCTATCGGCTTAGTCCCGAAGGTGAACTGGAATTGTTGGAAAGCAACCAGACCAGACCCAATGGCATAGCCTTCTCCCCCGATGAGAGAACCTTGTATGTGGCAAACTCCGATGCCGAGAACAAAGTCTGGATGGCATATGACGTACTGAATGACGGCACCCTTGGCGAGGGCCGGATATTCTTTGATGTTAATGACCAAACTGAAACCGGCGCTGCCGATGGTATGAAGGTGGATGTAAATGGCAATGTTTTCGCAACCGGCCCCGGCGGGGTATGGGTCTTCGATTCCAGCGGCAAACATCTCGGCACCATCAAGCCCGATGAAGTACCTGCCAACGTAGCTTGGGGCGGTGATGGCAGCACGCTATATATGACTGCCCGAACCGGGCTTTATAAAATTGAATTGAGCACCCGAGGAAAGATCCCCTGATCTGACCTGGTATAGCGTTTTTAACTCTTCGTTATATATTCACCAGCTTGAGCTGGGTTGATCATCAGAACCCTCATCAATCTCTTGTTTGGTATTCTTACCAAATGTTACCAGCAATATTCCCCTCATGACTATCAGCGCAGAAACTAAAAACCTAAAAGTCATCGGTTCAGAAGCGATGATAACACCTCCTATTGCTGCAATAATTGGAACGCCCAATTGCAATACTTGTTCCTGCGTCGTAGCCAGACCTTTAAGGGCGGAGTACCATATGGTGTAACCCACACCCGATGCCAGCCCCCGGATAATATGGCCAACATAACCCCTCTGGCATTCAGCTCCATGTGTTGAATAGAAACCAATCGCAACAAGATAACTAGAGTTAATATGCGGAAAAAATTGAAAGCCGTTTCTACAACTGGATTGGAAGAATTACGTCCTATCAATGTATATATCGCCCAAGAGTTCCCGGCCAGAGTCATCAATGCAACCACCGAACTCAGGCGCGTCGATACCAGAGCGAACTAAGTAGACGAACCCCGCTAGTGCGACAAGAATTCCTGACGATTCACCAATTGGGAGTAAAAGGCTAAAATAAAAAAGCCAGACTGGGATTTTACTCCCACTCTGGCTGTATTTATACTCCAGAAAATTGTTTGCTGCTATTTAGTTCTCCTCGGTGTCAACCACTCCGGTTTCCGATTTAGGTGTACCGTCGCCATTCATCCCCATGGATTCGTAGCGCCTCCAGCCAGCCAGGATCCCGACCAGACCGTGGTTACCTTCGTGACAGGCGTATTCATACAGAGGGTCTGCCGCTCGACGCATTGGTAGTTTACCAGACCAGGTTACATCCCAAGACAACGGATCTTCTACAGTGAAATCATAGTTCAGCGTATCCGCATCGATTCTACTGAAGCGTTCCGTTATCTGAGCCTGGTCAGACATTCCTCTGAAATTATAGTCATGATAGTAATTCTGTGTGTGAACAACCAGCGTTTCATCTTCCCAGTAAGCGATGGAATCCCCTTCCCATTTGAGCTGCTTGGTGTGGTGTTCACTGTCCAGCCTGATTATTCGTGCAGTGTGTACCATTTCATTCAGAATCATTATGTGGTCTTTGGTTTGCACCAATTGCATATTATTATTGTAGGCACCGGGAATCATGGGCGGGCCAGCATTGAATCCAAGGAGACATCGGTCTACAACGGTCCTACCTTCGGGCCCGGCACTCTCAAATACCATCTGGCCATAGGCTTCACGACGCTCTCGACCGACTTCGTTGTTTGGAGGCGTTCTGCCATTGGGCGGATCATAGATCAGTGATGTTCGCCGATCAGCAATAGTTTGCACTCCCCGCTCATACCAGAAGTTGTTATATGAAATAACACCCGGTGGATATCCTGCACCACCTACCGAGTCAATAATCAGATCTCGATTCTGGCGCCGGTTCTCATAATTCTCCCATTCAGTTGCTTGTTCAGCAGTGAGAACTTCAAAGCTTTCCAGTTCTCGAGGTCTATTCAGCGGCGTCAGCGTTCGAAAAGTATAGGTACCCTGCAGATCAGGTTGGCCATACTCGGTGCGGGGAAAATCGTCAGATTGTGCCGCAATTAGGGGAGCAACCAACATGCTGGCTAGTGCCAGATTAAGCTTGGTAAGAACGCTGCTATTCATTTGAACCTCCAAATTTTTCTATATTCATCAGGGCTTTCAATAAGTCAGTCAGCTAAAACTACGCTGGTTTTAGGGATTCTTCAAGAAGTAAACAGTAACCAAATGTTTCTGACGGTAACCCGAAACAGGATTACTTCAAATATTGGTCTTTAAGATCTTCTAACGAAAAGTACTGCTTATATCGACAAGCGTTTCATTGCCAGGGCATAAATCATGGTTGCTCAGGCCATTGAGCGGCTTGTCCACAGTATCATGTAAGTCATGAAAATCGGCCGTTGACTGGTTTATGTACAACAACCCCGTGGCGATTTTACCCTTCTTCTTGTATTCACTAATGTGGTGTAAAGCACTTTCTTTATTATAGGGGTCGTAATTGGCACCAGTCTTGTGCAAGTGGATAACCGATCCATCGTGTAGAGTAATTTCTTTCTCCTTACCCGGCGCATAACTGGCGGTGATTTCTTCCCGCATTGGCACGAAGTCAATCTCACTCAGCGAGGCATGTTTCTCCCAAGTGTTCTTGTAACCATGAGCTGAGGCATCGGTGTTGTTAAATGTTACGCAAGGCGAAATCACATCGATGAATGCAAATCCCTTGTGGGTCATTGCTGCCTGTAGCAACGGGACCAATTGCTTTTTGTCACCGGAAAAACTTCGAGCGACAAAACTGGCGCCCAATTCTATCGCCAAGTTAGCGAGGTCGATATTGTCGAAAACGCTTTCCTCGCCAGATTTATTTTTTGATCCTAAGTCAGCGGTCGCAGACAACTGCCCCTTGGTGAGTCCATAGGTTCCATTATTGGCCACCACATAAAGCATGTTAATGCTACGTCTTACGATGTGGCAAAACTGACCCATTCCAATTGATGCAGTATCGCCGTCTCCGGAAATACCTACATAATACAAATCTTTATTGGCCAGATTGGCTCCGGTTGCAACAGATGGCATCCGGCCGTGAACCGAATTGAATCCATGGGATTTGCTTAGAAAATAGGAAGGTATTTTTGAAGAACAGCCAATACCCGATATTTTTGCTACTTGATGAGGTTCCAGGGACATTTCCGAAGCTGCTTGAATAATTGCAGCACTTATGGAGTCATGACCACACCCAGCACAGAGTGTCGTCAATGAGCCTTCGTAATCCCGACGAGTCAAACCAAGATCATTAGTTTGTAAAAATGGATTGGCGAATTTTGGCTTCGATATGTAAGACATGGTTGTTGCTCTCTGGAGTTTATTCGTCAGGCCGATTTTTCTTTATCGCTTGCAAAAACCGGCATTGATTCGAGAATAGCCTGTTCGATACTTCCAGCAGTAATAAGTGCGCCATTGTAGCTAAGAATTGAATGCATTTTATCTTCATTGATATTACATTCGATTTTTAGCAGGCTTTTCAGTTGCGCGTCCCGATTCTGCTCAATGACATAAACCAGACTGTGCCTGTCAATAAATTCGGCAACACTCCCATCAAAAGGAAACGCCTTCAACCGAAGAGTGTCAATGTGCACACCCTTCTTATTCAGGTTATCTAAAACCTCCTGAATGGCAGAAGCGGTTGTCCCCAGGTAGATCATGCCCAGTGCATTCTTGCCGGACTCAGAAATTTCGGGTTTAGGTAGATAATTGACTGCAGTCTCCAGTTTTAAAGCAAGCCTATCCATCACTCCCGCGTAGACGTCACCATCTTCGGTATAATTGGCATAAGCGTCATGAGAACTGCCGCGCGTGAAGTAACTGCCTTTGTTAGGATGAGTGCCCGGGTAGGTACGGTATGGTATGCCATCACCATCGGTGTCGAGGTAGCGACCATACTTTTCAATGTCTTCCAATTGATCGGCGTTCAATACTTTACCCCTGTCATATTCCCTTTGATCATTCCAGACCAGTGGATCGCAGACGTGTTCATTCATACCCAGATCCAAGTCACTCATAACGATAACAGGTGTCTGCACGCGATCAGAAATATCGAAAGCATCGGCAGCAAATTCAAAACACTCTTTTGGCGTCGATGGGAACAACAGTATATGTTTGGTATCACCGTGTGAGGCGTATGCACAACACATCAAGTCACCCTGTTGAGTGCGTGTTGGCATTCCCGTAGAGGGACCTGCCCGCTGAATATTAAACAATACCACTGGTACTTCAGAGAAATAAGCGAGGCCAAGAAATTCCTGCATCAATGATATGCCAGGACCGCTGGTAGCAGTAAAGGCCCGCGCGCCATTCCAACTGGCACCGATTGCCATGCCAATGGCAGCTAGTTCGTCCTCGGCTTGGACAATAGCAAATTTTTTCTTGCCAGTATCAGAATCAATGCGAAGTCGCTTGCAGTACTTACCAAAACTGTCCACAGCAGAAGTAGAGGGGGTTAGCGGATACCAGGATGCGACTGTGGCACCACCATAAACACACCCCAATCCAATCGCGGTATTCCCATCCATCAAAATTTTACCGGCAGCTTTCTTACTTTTCTTAAGTTGTATATGTAATGGGCAGTTAAAATTATCATTCGCATAATGGTGTCCCAATTCCAGCGCATGGATATTAGGTAAAATTAGCTTCTCTTTACCTCGGAATTGTTCACCTACTAATTTAGTTAATACACTAAATTCAATTTTTAAGAGCGCAGACAAAGCACCAACATACACTATATTTTTAAATAGTTGACGTTGAGTCGGGCTTTCAAATTCAGCGAGGCAAATATCTTTCAACGGAATAGGAAGGTATTCAATATCATCGCGGATCAATTCAATTGCCAATGGTTTTGAGGAGTCATAGAGCACGTAACCACCAGCCATCACAGATTCAATATCTTTCTTAATGGTTTGTTCATTCATTGCCACCATAAGGTCTACGCCTTCCCGACGACCCAGGTAACCTGCTTCATTTATGCGGACTTCATACCAAGTTGGCAACCCTTGAATATTTGATGGAAAAATATTGTGTGGACTGACCAATATACCCATGCGAAATACTGCCTTGGCAAATAGATTATTAGCACTGGCCGATCCGGATCCATTGACATTAGCAAACTTGACGACAAAATCATTGACCTTGATATCACCTCGCTTATTGCTTGATTTAATCAACGCGGACATGCATTTTCTGCCTTGGCAGTATTGAAAAGATATTTTTGCATATCCCAGGCATTAGTGGGGCAACGTTCTGAGCATAGCCCACAATGAAGACACAAATCTTCATTCTTGGCCATAATTCGACCTGTTGTTAATTCACCAGATACGTAAATATCCTGCTCCTCGTTATTCGCAGGTGCAAGCAGTGTTGTCCGCAGTTCTTTTTCATCAGCATTCTTATTGAAGCTAATACAGTCGGTGGGGCAAATATCTACACAAGCATCGCATTCGATGCACAGTTTATCGGTAAATACAGTTTGTATATCGCAATTGAGGCAGCGTTGGGTTTCGTTTAATGCAAGTTCTTCATCAAAGCCTAGTTCGACTTCTATGGTTATGTCACGCAGGGACTTTTCTTTATTGGCGTGCGGCACCGCATAGCGAACATCATTACTAATATCGTTGTCGTATGACCACTGATGGATACCCATTTTCTGGCTTGACAAATTAGTCATCGGCGGTGGTCGATTATGTATACTCTTCTCTTCACACTGCAAATGAATGGAAACAGCAGCATCATGACCATGCGCCACCGCAGTGATTATGTTTTCAGGCCCAAGTGCAGCATCGCCACCAAAAAAAACCTTTTCATGAGTGGACTGAAAAGTAGTTTTATCAAGAATTGGCACCTCCCACTCATCAAACTCAATACCAGTATCACGTTCGATCCAGGGAAAACTGTTTTCCTGACCCACAGCACACAAGACGTCATCGCAGGGCAGTATTACCGGGTCTTCGCCAGTTGGAATGAGTAGCCGCCTACCGTTATTATCATATTCCTTGCGCACTTTCTCAAATTCCATACCTGTCAATTTGCCATTCTCAACAATCAGGCGTTTCGGTACATGGAAGTTAAGTATAGGGATGTCTTCATTCATCGCATCCTTGATTTCCCATGGCGATGCCTTCATCTCATCGAAGCCGCTGCGAACTACTACAGTCACTTCTTTACCGCCAATGCGCTTCGAAGTTCGGCAACAGTCCATCGCTGTATTTCCGCCACCTAGGACTATCACCTTTTCCCCAATCGAAGAAACGTGCTCAAACGCAACATTGGCTAACCACTCTATGCCAATATGGAAATTTTGTTTCGTTTCTGCACGACCAGGTAAATCTAGATTCTTGCCTAAGGGTGCCCCGCTTCCAACGAAAATCGCATCAAAACCTTCTTTCAATAACGCTTTCATGCTGGTAATTTCTTCACCGAAGCGGGTATTTATTCCCATATCAAGAATATATTGCAGTTCTTCATCCAGCACTTCAACAGGTAGCCTGAATTTTGGTATCTGAGTGCGCATGGCGCCGCCACTCAGCGCATCTCGTTCGAATAAAGTGATTTCATAGCCAAGGGGCAACAAATCTCTGGCAACTGTGAGAGAAGCCGGTCCAGCCCCAACCAGGGCAATATGTTTACCGTTTTTCTTGCTGGGCACACTTGGCAGGCGGCCGCTAATATCAGATTTATAGTCCGCTGCCACCCGCTTTAATCGGCAAATTGCTACCGCCTCATCTTCTACTCTTACGCGCCGACAGGCCGGCTCACAGGGGCGATCACACGTGCGCCCTAAGATTCCGGGGAATACATTAGAATGCCAATTAACCATATAAGCATCGGTATAGCGCTTATCGGCAATTAGCCGAATATATTCTGGGACTGGAGTATGCGCAGGACATGCCCATTGACAATCGACTACTTTGTGAAAGTAATCGGGATCCTTGATATTAGTAGGTTTCATTAACTGAAATACCTCAAATGCAATCTGATTTTAATGGATTGAGCCACTGGTTAGCACATGAACAGCGCAGACATAATAGGGAAAAGGAGCCTGATTGCAAGTAATTTATGGCAGCTGTCTAACAGCCGTGGGTTTACCAGATCTGCGGTTCATCTGAATGGTTCAGGGCCAACACATTATTTGTATATTTCACGCTCAGGCTTTGCAGAAAAGTGAGCTAATGATTCACAGATCAGTTCTTAAACTCCGCGACCATTGCCATTACGCTCTCTTTGGCATCGCCAAATAACATTCGGGTGTTATCACCATAAAATAAGGCATTATCCAGCCCCGCAAACCCTGTAGCCATAGAGCGCTTCAAGACAATGACAGTACCCGATTCATGGACGTGAATAATGGGCATCCCATATATAGGGCTGGACTCCTGGTCTAGCGCCGCCGGATTAACCACATCGTTGGCACCAATCACTACGGTCACATCAATACCGCCCATTTGCGGATTAATATCATCCATTTCTACTAGCTGATCGTAGGGCACATTGGCTTCAGCGAGTAGTACATTCATATGACCAGGCATCCGCCCGGCAACTGGGTGAACGGCAAATTTTACTTCGCAGCCATTTTCCTCTAATAGCACTGCCAGTTCTTGCACTGCATGTTGGGCCTGAGCAACAGCCATGCCGTAACCTGGCACGATAGCTACACTCGAAGCGGCCTCCAGAATCAGATAGGCATCTGACGCCACCACCGGTTTTACCTCACCTTCTATCGCCTCAGCCTGCTGAGACACCACGCCAAACCCACTAAACAGCACATTGCCCAATGAACGATTCATGGCTTTACACATGATGTTGGTAAGAATCATGCCACTGGCGCCGACTAGTGAGCCAGCCACAATCAATATATTATTATTCAAGACAAAACCTGCCGCACAGGCAGCCAGCCCTGAATAGGAATTCAACAACGCAATAACCACAGGCATATCGGCGCCACCGATGGGAATAACCACCATAACACCTAATAGCATGGACAGGCCTAGCACCACCCAGAAAGCATTTGAGTCGGCTGCAGATTCCGGATTCTGGCTGAATATCACGGCGGCGATAAGAATGCCCGCTAAAATGGCACCGTTCACAACCCTTTGGCCTGAGAACACTACTGCCTGGCTGGGGATGATTTCGCTTAACTTGCCATAAGCGACCAGACTACCAGTAAACGTGACGCTACCAATTAAAATAGAAAGTATGATGGTCGCCGCCGTTCCAGTGGTCACACCACTATCAAACAGTGCAGCGCCAGCTACCGTGACGCTTGCCAGCCCACCGAAGCCATTAAATAGCGCAACCAGCTCTGGCATACCTGTCATTTCTACCTTACGCGCCGCATACGCACCAATTGCACCACCTACGGCCACGCCGAATATAATCCAAGTGTAATCAACAATGCCCTGATCGAAGAGCGTTATGACGACGGCTATCAGCATACCTGTAGCTGAAAGTTTGTTGCCCTGCCGCGCCGTTGCCGGCGAAGTCAACATTTTCAGGCCATATATAAATAGCCCGGCAGACAGGATGTAAACAAAATTTATTATTAATTGTCCGGACACTTTTTAACTCCTAGTGTTTTTTCTTGAACATGGCCAACATACGGTCTGTTACCATGTAGCCACCAACCACGTTGATTGTAGCGAGGGTTACCGCCGCAGTTCCCAAAACAGTCGCCATAGTTTCCTGATCTGATCCAGCGGCTACCAGCGCACCAACAACGGTGATGCCAGAAATTGCATTGGCTCCAGACATTAGTGGTGTGTGAAGAGTAGAAGGCACCTTGGAAATCAGTTCAAAGCCTAGAAAAATAGCCAGAATCAAAATAAAACTGAGATAAATTACTT
>CAVOCG010000101.1:0-10000 GCA_963694095.1 Gammaproteobacteria bacterium | reverse complement strand
ACGGCAGATTCGCTAGTGGCCAACAATCTGGTGCTAGCGGTCTATCGACTTATCACCAACCCGGAGTGCCGCCAATACATACTACGCCAGGCCTTCGAGGAAGCGATTCATACACATGCCTATCAGGATTGCATTGAATCGCTAGCCATGGACGAAGGGGAGATATTCAATATGTATCATGAGGTTCCCTCCGTAGCAAAGAAAGCTGCATGGGGATTGAAATACACCAAAGCTCTGAGTGATCCTAACTTTAATACAGGCACGTTGGAAGCTGATCGGGATTTGCTAAAAAATCTCATTGCATTCTACTGCTGCCTGGAAGGCATATTTTTCTACTGCGGCTTCACCCAAATTCTTTCAATGGGTCGGCGCAATAAGATGACCGGCACCTCCGAGCAATTCCAATACATCCTTCGCGATGAGTCCATGCATTTAAACTTTGGCATCGACATGATCAACCAGATCAAACTGGAAAATCCGCAGCTCTGGAATGATGAAATGAAGGAGCAGGCAACGCAGATGATCTTGCAGGCGATTCAGCTGGAAATCGAATACGCCCGCGATACTATGCCACGCGGCGTTTTAGGTATGAATGCGGTAATGATGGAGGAATACCTTAAATTCATTGCCAATCGCAGACTGGTACAGATTGGATTACCGGAGCAATTTCGAGAAGTGGAAAACCCTTTCCCCTGGATGTCAGAAATCATGGATCTGCGTAAAGAGAAAAACTTTTTTGAAACACGGGTAATCGAATATCAAACTGGAGGTGCTTTATCCTGGGAATAAAAAGGAACACCCGGCGCTGGGGGGGGGTTAAGGCATGAGTAATAACAAGCATACCCAGAACGATCCAGAACGCACTTTAATAACACTAGAGCAATTAAGCCAGACTATCGAGGTCATGACCAATGTTGTCAATCGCCTACGCAAACACTTGAGTGAGCAGCTCCAGGCACAAGGCATAGAGAAGACAAGCCCCGGCTTAGGCGCTGAAAATATTGCAGATAATAAGCTGCTCACACACCCTCAGTCTGAGGATAGCCGCTCGAAACAAGAGTCTGAGCAGGAAAGTTTTGTTGTGGAAATTACTCAACCGGAGATAGAACCTGTTAAAAAGAGCAGCAAAATCTTGCATTGATGCCCGTTATTTTTTCTCCGCGGCACCGCCCTGTTCTCAACTGAGAAACAGGTTTTCGTTCTTCACTCCGTTATGCTTCACTTCAATATGCAGTTCTTCGAATTTCAACCATACAATGCTGAGCTGTACTGACGGATATAATCCCCCAATATTTGACCCGGGGTTCACCATCGAACACGTCACGGGTGATACGGCACAATGAAAATTGGTGCGCTTGTATTAGCCGCTGGTTTCAGCAATCGCTTTGGCAGCGTCAAGTTGTGTGCTCAACTAGAAAATGGTGAGACTATTTTTCAGCAGACAGTCAATCGCCTTTCCGCTGCCATACCCCACATTGAAATCGCAACCCGAAAAGAAGTCGCGCCACTAATCGAAGACTTTGCAACGAATATCCGTGTATTTAACGATGCTGAGAAAGGCATGGGCTCCACATTGGCCTATGGGATACAGTATTTTAAAGGATTTGATGGCTGCCTTGTTTGTCTAGCAGATATGCCCTTTATTGAACCAAGGACTTACGCCCACCTCGCCGGCAAGCTGCGACGTGACAATATCATCATCCCGACCTTTGATGACAAGCCGGGTAACCCGGTAGGGTTTGGTGTCAACTTTTTACCTGAACTCAGCGCGCTCAGCGGCAATCAAGGTGGTCGCACCCTAATGGAGAAACACGCTAAAAACGTAATTCGTGTGCCGGTGGATGACCCTGCTATTCTTTATGACATTGATACTCAGGAAGATCTGGCACAACTAGCCCGCAAATTTTCGACTACTAACTACTAACTAAAAACTAAAAACTAAAAATACCTGCATATTGGCATTGCTGTAACATTCAGAAGCAAAGAAATATCGACTAAAAATGTAAGCTCGTCCTCTTATTGCATAGCACAACACTTTAGCAATACAATCTTTGTCATGGGCACCTCTGATTATTGGCATTAGGCATATTGAGAGTATGAAAAAGATAAAGCACGAGAGCGAATTACTAAAAGAAGCCATCAGAGTGGGTACGCGCTATTTCGAAGCACGCGGGGCCGGTAAATTCGAATCAAATGACCATATCGATATCAAAGTACGTGCTATCTATTTGCTGCTCGCTAAAGACCAAATCATTCAACCTCTCGCCACCAAGGATGAAAACGTCAAAAACATACGACACAAACTAGCTATCTGGATTTCAAAGAACCTACCCTCAGATCACCATTTATTACAATGATATGACCATCAGTTTCAATAAAATAAAAAGCACCTGCATGACAAAAGCGGTTCTCCCATTATATAAGCTTCTCCTGACCACTCTGTTAGTGCTGCAGTCTATTGAAATAGTAGCAGATGCAAATAGCGCTCAAGTAGCTATGGAGAATTCAGCAAACCCACTGTTGCTGCTTAGTTCTTCGAAGGGTGATATCTATTTGGAACTGTTTCCAGCCGAGGCGCCGAATAACGTGGCAAATTTTATTGCTCTGGCCGAAGGTGCAAGTGAAAATGACAGTGAAGAGCCTTTGCTGCAATCCAGCCGAAGTCCACAGCATTTCGATGGTGTACGCTTTCATCGAGTGATTCCGGAATTTATAATCCAGGCTGCTAGCCCCTCCTATCACATATTGGGTGCCCCAGACGAAGTGCTTTCAGATGAGATCAACGCCAATGTCCTGGGTCTTGACCAGATGCTGGTGTTAAATCCAGACGGCTCATTTCACGAATACCTGAATATTGAGGGTAAAGCTGATTATGAGTCCCGCATACTCAAGCCTCTTTATGAAAAGATGGGTATTCTATCTAATACCCAAGTGCAGGAGCGGCAATACGAAATACTAGAAGCGCTACAGAAACTGACAGTGAAAGCTGCTTATGAAAATCAGGGCTATGAATACAGTAATCGCTTAGCCTCTCACTCGGTCAATCGCGGTATAATCGCGTTGACGAATACGGGGCCCAACAGCAATGGGCCTGAATTTTTTATCAGCCTCGTCGATGCCAATTGGCTCACAGGAAAATACACGGTAATTGGAAAAGTGGTAGAAGGCATGGAGGTAGCAGATATCATTGGTGAGACCGCCATAGATGCTGCCCGCTATTCCAGCCTAAGCACCGTAATCTATTCGATACGCCAAATAAATTAATGTTGTAGCTGGTGGAACCAGAGAATTCGTTATGTCAAAAAATAAAAAAACTGACTCTAGAGGTATCTATGCAATGTGTATTACCGCCGGACTAGTTTTTGGTATTGGCTTAGGTCCTGTATTCGGCAATGTTTCTATTACTGCAATTGTGGGCATGATCAGCGGAGCCGCCGCCGGATATTATTTCGCCCACCAGAAAAAACGCAATCGTAAACACTCATTCAGATAGTTCATCAAAGAATTGGAGTGCCTTGAAAATCAGGCTAACCAATCTTTTAGGCAAGCCCTGAGAGATCGTTTTGAAAAATTTCGCGGGTGTACGGGGGCAGAGATTCAAGTATCGCCTTTCCATAGCGCTTATTCACTATGCGTTCATCAAACAGCGTTATTCGACCCGTGTCGGTTTCACTACGCAGTAGCCGACCACTAGCCTGAACCAGCCGAAAGGCGGCATCGGGTACTGCCAACGTCATAAAGGCATTCATACCCTGCTTCTCTATCCACTCAGAGAGCGTCGCCTCAATTGGATCGTTGGGTACGGCAAAAGGTATCTTGGCGATTAAAACATGGGTACAGTATTTACCTGGCAAGTCCACTCCTTCTGCGAAGCTGGACAGACCAAAAATGAGACTCCCCTTGCCCTCATCAATCCGCTTACGATGATATTTGAGCAATTGAGATTTCTGATAGTCGTCCTGACATAGCACCAGATCGCGCCACTCATCAGGCAGACCCGCCAACACGTCTTGCATTTGTCTACGGCTGGAGAACAGCATTAAGGCGGCATCGTTTAGGGCAAGCATTTCCGGCAATGCTTTCACGATCAGCATCGTGTGCCTTTCATTATCAGATGGCTCACAGTTGAGCCGTGGGATGACCAACTTGGCAGAACTAGAAAAATCGAATGGGCTGGGTATATTTAGATAGTAGCTATGATCAGGTAACCCTGCTCGCATTTTCAGCATATCAAACCTGCCAAGCGCTGATAGAGTGGCCGAAGTAAGTACGGCGCCAGCACATTTTTGCCAGAGTTTTTCCTGTAAATTGCCGGCGGCAAGCACCGGACTGGAAGCCAGGCTAATATCTGACTGCGTATCGTTTTCGGAAAATGTCAGCCACCGCGCATAGGGCGCGTCCTGCTCAGAATCTGCGCGGGCATAACTCAACCACAATTCAAGACTGGCCCCGGCGCGCTTGTTGAAACTACCGATTATGGGAAACCACTGTTCTGCGAGTTGGCGCAGTTTCAGCTCAATGTCATCTTCCATGGCGTCCTTGAGCGTGTCGGCTATATCCTGAAAACCGATACAAAGCCGCATAAACTGCTTCCCCAGATTGGCTGCCGCGGACTGAATCTCAATTGGCACTACACCGAGGCTAAAAGCATGCTGCACTCGGTCAAGATAGCTATCAACCGAGTTCACTGATCCCAATGTTTGCTCCAACAACTGCCAGATCTCTTCCAAACTCGCTATAGTTTGTTTAACGAGCGACTGCAATATCTCCGCTTGTTTTCTTTCCAGAAATTTGTCTTTACCAAGCCTGAGCAAAATATTTTCGCTACGCTCCAACCAAGTGATACTGCCCTTAATTCGAGTAAAAGATGAAAAATGGTTGTTGCTCTTCAATGGCAGATGATGGGCTTCATCGAAAATGTAAATACAATTCTCCGGGTCAGGTAAGATTGCGCCTCCACCCAATGCAAGATCAGATAATACCAAGTCATGATTGGCGACAATGCAATCGGCCTTATCCACGGACTCTCTGGCTTTATAGAAGCAACAATTACGAAAGTGGCTACACTTGGAGCCCATGCACTGGGTATTATCAACAGTAACCGATCTCCAGTTGTCATCTGCAATCGGTTCTTTCCAGTCATCCCGGTCACCTTCCCAATCACCAGCACTTAATTCAATAAGCATCTTCTCGTATAGCGCCTGATCACCTCCAAAGGATGCACCTAGTTCCTCTCCATACAAGTCGGCCATTGCCTGCATGCTGTCGCTTCCGCGCATGAGCATGTCCAGCTTGGATAGGCAAATGTACCGTCCCCGCCCTTTGGCCAGAGAAAAGCTGAAGTCCAGATCACAGCTACTCAAAATATCAGGTATATCTTTGAGAATAACCTGCTCCTGCAAGGCGACAGTAGCAGTGGCTATCACGACTTTACAATTCAGCGCTTTGGCCAGCGGCAGAACCGCCAGGATGTAAGCTAGGGTCTTTCCTGTGCCAGTGCCGGCCTCCACCACGCAGATAGGGGGTTCTGCGACTTCGCCGTCATTGATGTCGGCCAGACATTTCGCGATTTCAGCAATCATCTGCCTCTGACCGTGCCGAGAAATCAAGTTTCTGTTTTCTAGTAGCTGCCGGTAGGCTGCCTGTACCTTCTCTTTTACTTCTGGTGCGAGCATCCAGTTATCCGTTAATTGTGGTGCTTAGAAGGGCGCGATGCCGCAAATCTATACGTGAAACTGCATTGAAATTATAGCACCAGGAATGGAGAAACCCCCCGAAAGCAGGAGAAAAAATCCGAATACGCGGAAATTGTCTACGCTGTCATGGCCAATTTCCCTAGCTTCAGTAAAACTTTGCTACTGGAATGGAAAGAACTTCTGCTAAACTTGTCTATCATAACTAGGCAAAACTGATTTGTAGTCAATGGCAACACTCCCAGAAAATTTATTAGCAGCATTTCCTGACATCAGCTGGCAAAACCAGAGTTCAACCAAACGCCTGCGCTTTGTACAAAAGTTGGGCCAGGATGGCGATGGGGGTCAGGAAGCTCTCCTGTACATTGCACAAAATGATGAAGAACTGGGGGTGAGGAGTCGGGCAGTAGAGTTTATAAGCCAGTTATCCACTCTACAATCAATGCGAGCCGAGCCCGGGTTCTTGCAGGGTGCGTTCGTTCATCAATTCTATCGGGTATTATCCGGCAGTTTTAATTCAAACGCTACTGAGGCAGAGCGCCTAACAATAATTAAACAATTAGATGCTGCGGCCTTGAAGCAAATAGCTCTGCTGTCGAAATGCAAGGCAGCAGGAAGCGAAGCCTTATTGGCGATCGAAGAACCTGCAGACATTGCCGACCTTTGTTTATTTGCTGCCAGCGTGCATGTCAGGAAAAATGCCGCATTGAAGTTAACCGATCACACATTGATCAAGGAAATAGCACTAAAAATTGAGGGAAAAGACAAGACCGTTCATAAAATTTTAGAAAAACTACTCCAAGAGCCTTCCAAGCCAAATGTTGCCTCGGTAAAAAAATTAGCTGATACGAAAGCTGAAGTCAAGCAGAAGAAAACCAGTGAAAGTGTAGCCCAACCCAAAATCAAGAAAGTAAATACTAGGGGTCCTGCAAAGATCAAAAACCCCGAACAGGAATTGCTGAAACTCACGGCTGAACTCAACAAGCTTAGTCCCAAGAATACAGACAAGTTGCATGCCCTCAAGATCTCAATAAACAGGTTGAGCCAGTTGGAGGAATCTGAGTTAAA
Organism: Gammaproteobacteria bacterium; assembly: GCA_963694095.1. Lineage (GTDB taxonomy): Bacteria > Pseudomonadota > Gammaproteobacteria > Pseudomonadales > Pseudohongiellaceae > UBA9145. The sequence goes on along the minus strand of CAVOCG010000101.1, from coordinate 3,239 downwards.
GACACTCCAGGGAAAAGTTCAAACACTGCAAAAGGATCTTCAGGTAAAGCTGGATAGGAATCTTAATCATCAAAAACAACTTGAAGAAAACACTCTGGCACTTCTGGAAACATTGAAACAGGCTTTAGACAACGGGCAATCGCACGACGCCTTGCCCGCCTGGGACAAGATTCAGGGAAATATTAGTAATACGCAGGGTAAACTTCGCTCCACTCTGCTCGCGCTAACTAATGTCTACAAAGCGAAGCTAGATGAGCTCAGGGACTGGAAGTCTTTTGCTGCCACTGAGAAGAAGAAAGAGCTCATTACTCAAATGCAGCATTTACTGGATTCCAAAATGCATGCCGGTGACAGATCCAAGCACATTGGCGATCTGCATCACAAATGGAAAGCACTCGGCAGGTCCAACCAAAATGAAGAGCTTTGGCGAAAATTCAAAAAGATTTCAGATCACGCCTACGAACCCTGCAAAGCATACTTCAAGCAACGCAAACAGGATATGGCCGAAAACCTGAAAAAGCGACGAGAGATCTGCACCAGATTGGAGGCCGATCTGGAGATTATCGCGAAGGAAAATGTTAATATTTCAAACATTAACAAATTGTTAAGCCAGTCGGAAAAAGAATGGAAAATATACTCTCCAGTTGATCAATCAAAAATAAAGGCGCTACAAAAAAACTACTACGGTGCGGTAAATAAATTGCGCCGATTACGTCGCAATTCTCTCAAACAAAATGGCAAGGAAAAACAGGATTTAATTAATCAAGCTCAGGATCTAACTAATCTCGAAGATAATAAAAAAGCCATGGAAGAAGCCAAGCGTTTGCAGCAGGAGTGGAAAAAACATGGCCCCACATCTTATAAAGAAGATAAAAAATACTGGGACAATTTTCGAGCAGCTTGCGACAAGATATTTGAGAAACGTACTCAGCAATCTGCCAAAATTCAAGATGACATAAAGTCAGCTGAGAAAAACCTTGAAGGCATTCTAAAGTCACTAGGGAATACGCTGGAACTGAAAGACGAGGAGTTTAGAGAAGCTCGAAAAGATTTTAATAGCTTAGTGCAAGAATTTGCAGCCTCTCTTGACCCCAGGATAAAGAAACAACGCAGCCGTTGGCTAGATCAATTTAATGGTGTAAAGCGAAACATAGAGCAGCGCTTTAAAGCACTGCCGGATAAGAAGCATCTAAAATTAAAGAATCTAATATTAGCCAAAGCTAATTTTTGCTCAGCATTGGAATCAAAGCTACTGAGCAGTAAAAATGACGAAAATCTTAACCAGGTCAGTGCTCAGTTTGACAAAGAGGCATGGAAGGGGCTGGAAACCAGCGGCAATATTGCATATGAAAAAGTGATGGAGGAAAGAGTACAAGAAGTCTCTAAAGCCAAATCATTGCAAACGCTGAAAACTATTGTAAAAGACTCTGAAAGCAAACTAAAAGCGCTGTGTATCGAACTGGAAATTCGCGCCAATATTGAATCTCCAAAAGAAGACCAATCTCATCGTATGCAGATACAACTGGATCAATTGAAAAATGGCTTCGGTCAGTCCAAACCAAGCCGAGAGGAAAATGTTAAATACGCGTTCGATGCTGAACTTAAAAGCCTTTGCCTTGGCCCCATTACAGCTGATGCTCAAAAACCGCTTTATGACAGAATATCCAAGGCAATAAATAAACTAATCTAGCGCACCTCTGATTTAACCTCTAAGGGAAAACCGAGTGATGATCGCATTCGCATAGTTACTTAGATAATGCGTATGCAATCGGGTGTCAATCTTAGCCAATCGTTCTTCAAACTCTACCCGTGATGATTCTCTAATTTGATGAGCTTGAACTTCGGTGCTAAGCTTGGGAATTTCAACTGTTCCCAGTTCCCTTAATTTTTCAAGCGCCACATAATTACTGTCTCTAAGTTGATAATTTTCGGCAATCTGCACATTTATTAGTTCAGCAATTTGTTCGGGCTCATCGCTGTTGTAAACAAGTTCATTGCCGAAGGCAACGTGAACATGGCCTTTGTAGCCAATCATACCCATAACAATGCTGTCTATGTCACTCTCGTCCGTTTTGGAAAAACTGCCTGTTTTCTCAATTTCGTAAAGCTCCTCCGCCTTAAGCTTATCGCAGGGATCGTATTCGTAAGAAATTGCAATGGGTACGATATGTAACTTGGCCAGAGTCTCACTTAATGGCATTTTCCGATGTGCCATTGCCAGCATTTTCAACAGCGTCGGATCAGTTTTATCGATCCCATCTTTCGCCCGGCCTTCTCTTTGCGCAATCCACACATTCTGTTTAGTTTTTATGCAATGATGTATATATTCAGAAAGTACTGTTAAAGACTTTAATAGCTCGCGTCCTTTGAGTGACCTCATCACAATAAAGCTCTTATTGAGGCGCATCAGGTCAGTAACGAAAGGTTTCTTTAGCAGATTGTCGCCAATCGCGATTTGCAATGTCTCAAACCCAGCATGATAGAGCATGTAATTTACAAACGCCGGATCCATGGCGATGTCTCGGTGGTTACTAATAAATAGATAACTTTTATTACCTCCAATATTTTCCATACCCGAATTTGTTAAACCAGTGGTAGTGTCTTCAATCATTTTATCCATGTACACAGCGATTACATCCTGCATACTTGCAACATCCTTAACATCCTTGAGTTGGGTTTTAAGCCGCTTGCTTACCAATGAGCACATCAATCGAGGCAAAAATCCTGTCAATCGCGGGTAATAAAAACTGGCAACACTGTGTACCAATTCAGAATTTTTCAGTAGCGAATCGATTACCGAGCGAATTTCTTCACCTTGATAGGGCCTTATGTTTTTAAAATAATCCATTTATTTATTCTAATTATCATAATTTAGGAGCAGTTATTCTAGTTAAAACTATCTTTAACTAAGTTTGAAATTGCTTAGCAACACTAGTTCAAATTTTGCATCGGCTTCCTCTCGTTTACCTCACCTGTAACTTCGTCGGACAGTCGATGTGCATTCGGTTCTGTAAACTGCAAATTAGCTAGACGAGCGTACAATGGGTTTTCATCCATCAGCTCTCGGTGGGTTCCTTGTGCGATTAATTTACCAGCCTCCAAAACAATAATGCTATCTACGTTCATAACAGTAGCCAGCCGGTGTGCAATGATCAGCGAGGTTCGATTAACCATCAATGTATCCAGTGCCATCTGCACCTTGCGCTCACTCTCTGCATCCAGCGCGCTGGTCGCCTCGT
>CAVOCG010000100.1:0-10093 GCA_963694095.1 Gammaproteobacteria bacterium | reverse complement strand
TCGGTGAAGATCAAAAGGTATTGGAATTTGCCCTGGCCTATGAAGAACTGACGAACCACCTAGATCAGAGGCCAGACCTAGTCGCGATTTAGCCCTGTTCAAGTAAACAAGGGTTAATAAGGTGGGATTATAAGAGATCTTCTTGACCTGCGGTTTCTAGGGCAAATAGATCACGAAGAATTATACGCCATTGGTCATATTGTTCGTCCATGGTGCCTGTCAGTCCATGCACGCGGCTATTTAGTTCAAGAATTGCTGGCGCCAATTCCCTACTAAAGCCAACTGCTAGTGCATTAAATTCCTGCTCATAGATCTTACTCCATTTGTAGCGATTGTAGCTTTGAGTCAGGGACAAGAAATTACCCGACCCACCATAGTCATCGCTTGGATTGATTGCCTGCGCACCAATCTGGACCTCTAGCAACTCTTCATAAGAATACAATCGCCAGAGATCATAAATCGATTTCATCTCTTCATACAGAGCTGAATAATAACCATCAACCGTGTCAATAAACAGGTGATGCCGAAATCGCATTTCAGATACTCGACTGAGCATAGGGTCGTTGCTAGCAAGTAAACGCGACACCCGTAATGTTCCGTCTGGATCCTGTTGTAAAAAATCCGCAAACGTTTCCGGTGATAAATCTTTGGCATACAGCATCTGCGAAACACGTGAAATATTGACCAACTCTTCTTCTGTCAGCCGTGCCCTAATACTCAATAGGTCATTGGCAATTTGTTCATATATATCTTTAAAGGGATCTTCAGAATTTGGCGGAATGAGATTGTTATGTGTGGACAAGACAAAATCAGGATAATCCAGATCACCTGCTACGTCTGAATAAGTTTTGTTCAGCCACTCACGTCCAGTGCTGTCAACCGCCTGAATTTGTAAGTCAAGCGTAACTCCATCAGATTTAACCAGGGTGCCACTCACCAGAATATCCACGGATGGGTCTTCCTGGGGTAAAACTCTTACCGCGCCCCACTGATTGGATTCCACCAATGTATTCCGCAGAACGTAGGGCAAATACTGGGTTTCATTTTGCACTATCTCCTCAAAAATCCAGTCACCGATCAGAGAATCATCTTCATTTAATGGGTTTGCATCAAAAACCAACACACCTACCTCAAGCTGCAGATTTTCAGTTGGCACTTCACTTGATTCCACCAATACAACATCGCCAACGGGCTCTATGGGTGGCAAAACTGTTCTAACCGAGGTTTGTGCGCAGCTTGCCAATAGCAACAAGAAAATTGCATGAAAGCTGACCCGGGAAATTGCTTTAGCTATTTTTCGCAAGAGGAAATTCTCATTAACGTGGTCTGATTTGGCTGCACACAATCCCCCTACTGAGAGTTTGCTCACAATTAAATTCGTCTGGTGGCGCATCGTAACGCTGAAATACTTGAATCAAATTGAACGGAGTTGAGTTTCCGCTTGAAATGCTAGTAACCATATTGAGCATTTGATTATCTGAGGAAACGGTAAAGCGATGCAGGATCTTCGCGCTGTTCGTCAGAGAAATTTCGAATATTAATTGTCGCTTTTCCCAAGTACATACCTCTCTCCCATGTTTGCTGGAAAAGCTCTCCATTACCCCTTCTTCTATACCACAGATCAAAGCCGCATCACCCTCTCTTTCGACACGTACCTCATCATTGTTTTGGGTTATTGTTATAGTGGGCTGACGGCTTATGAATTCAGCTAGGCGGGCAAGATCCACAACATTTGATCTGCCACGCCGATTCCCCCCATTGCCCCTTGAACTTTGAAAACGCCGTCCGGAAGATTGACTCGCCAACAACTGTGCTTCCCGTTGTATCTGCTGGATGGTGCGGTTGAGTTCGATCTCCCAGTCATCGCTTCGGCGAAAGTCTTTCTCCCAGGATCCGGAAAAATTGGGTCGAATAGGCTGATCAAGATCGAGCACTGTCAGGTCAGCTGCTACGGAAGCAGTAGACAAGCCCATCGCCAGAAGCACCATCACCCAGGAGTCGGTGACAAATGATACGCGTTCATATTTGCTAATGATTCTCATTTGTTACCGACCCCTGCGAGAGAATAGAAGTTTAGTCTTCTTTAGGCGAGGGCTGTTTCGAACAGAGCTAACAAACGTGCCCATGCGCGCTCGGCCTGAGGCTCGCTGTATACGGCTGAATCTGGCGGGCACCACCCGTGCATGGTGCCTTCGTATACCTCAATCTCGGCAGCTAGCCCGGCGGCGGCATAGGTCTCACGCAGCACATTCTTTGCCTCCGGAGTACGCTCATCATCGTTTGCGGCGACACAATGCAGAACCTGAGCATTCGTATCGGCGATTAGCAGATGGGGACTATTATCAGAATCGGAAACCAATCCACCACCATGGAAAGTGGCACCTGCCCCGATTCGATCGGGTACTGCTGCTGTAGTTCGCACCACCATAGGACCACCCATGCAATAACCGGTAGTTCCAATTTTACGACTCGTATCCACAGCCGATTGCCGATCCAGAAAGCTTACAAAGGCTCTCGCATCAGTAAAATGTGTGTCAGCATTTAAAGCGCCCGCCATTGGCAAGACCCGAGCTCGAATATCAGGGTCACCAAAAACATCACCCACTTCAACCACAGGTGACCTTGAACTTCGATAGAAGGGATTGACCACCAGCACCGAGTAGCCTGACTCAGCCAGGCGCTTACCCATCGCTCTAAAGGCTGGACGCAAACCCAAGATGTCTGGCCAAATAATTACTGCAGCATGCGCACCAGTGGACGGATGTACGAAATAGCAATCTGCCGTACCGTCAGGGGTAGTTATTTCTACATCCGTTTCCATCACAGACTGCGCATTAGCCACCGGTGGCAACACCATAGCAAGACCCACTGCTGCGGACAGCCTAGCGAATTTGCGTCGTGTCATTTCGCCGCTCAAATATTCTTCATTTTCTCTTACAGTATCTTCATCACACATGCTTTTTTCCTCACTAGCCTTCACAGGCAATAATTCGAATTTACTCCAGGCCCAGACTATAGGAACAGAAGCTGATAACGCTATGGTTTTGCGATAGATAAAAATCTAATGAGATATACACCAATAAATTACCAACCGACTGCCTGACCATCCTTTCGGTGATCCGAACCAGCCCGATAAATACCATTTACCGCATGATCCTCGGCAATGCTTTGCTGTGTAAAAACCGGCTCTGGCAAGAGTGGGTCACGGGTAAATAAAATTCCCTGATAACCTCCTACTCTCCCACCATTTACTCCGTTCACCCGGTGTCCTTTTGCTTGTAATGCTGGTCCGACAAGATTGTAAAGATTAGACTCGAGCGCCAGTACATTTTGATTCTGGCTATGAGTAAATCTAGCGGCATCAGTAGTCATCTGAACATTCATACCCAAATCTATCATATTCACCATATGCTGAACATGGGTCTCCGGCTGCACAGCCCCACCCATATTGCCGAACGTCATCAGAGGCTCACCACCCTGCATCACGAAACCCGCGATGATGGAATGAAACGGTCGTTTGCGTGGTGCCACAATATTCGGACTGTCTGCATCTAGGGAGAATGCGACGCCCCGGTTATGCAACATAATTCCATAAGGGGCAATAGTCGCGCCACTGCCGTAGACGGAGAAAACACTGTGAATTAGCGAGACCATGTTGCCCCAGCGATCAGCGGTAGTGAGATAAATTGTGCCACCATCCAAACCGCCCTTTACCGATGGTTCGGCCGCAGAGTTCATACTGATTCTGTCACACAAAGACCTAGCATAGGACTTGGACAGCAGCTCATCAAGAGGGACTTTGACAAATTTAGGATCGGCGTTATAGGCCTGCAAGTCAGAATAAGCCAGCTTTTTCGCTTCTACCATTAAGTGCCAATAGTCTGGATTGGACGGTCCTAGTTCGGCCAAATTCACGCCGTGAACTGGCACACAAACTTCAAGAATATTCAACATTTCCAGTGCCGCAAAGCCCTGTCCGGGAGGTGGTAACTGAAACACATCGTAGCCGTGGTAGTTGGTGGAAATCGGTTCGACCCATTCTGATTTAAATTCCGCCAGGTCGGCCTTTGTCATCACCCCGCCTTCACTCTGAATCTTCGCCACGATAGCATCAGCGATGTCCCCCTCATAGAACGCTTTGCGACCCTGACGCTGAATCATCCGCAAGGCAACAGCAAGGTCGGGATTCTGGATAATGCTGTACAGATCTGGCACCTCACCATCATTCAAGAAAACACGGTTGGAATCTGCATCTGATCGCAGTTTTTCCTGCTGGCTCACAATATCGTTGTGCCGCCGCTCGGATTGCCCCCACCCCTCTTCGGCTAGCTGAGCGGCACGTTCAAACGTTTGCTCAAAGCCCATAGTGCCAAATCGATTTAGCATGGCATCATAACCGGACACTGCTCCGGGGACGGTCGCTGCGTTTACTCCCCTTCCCGGCACACTTTGTACCCCTAGTTGCTCGGTGAAAAATTCCGGAGTCCAGCCGGTAGGTGCCCATCCGGCGGAGTTAAGTCCGTACAGCTTCTTCTCCTGTGCCACCCAAATCAGAGCGAACAGATCGCCGCCAATACCCGTATCATTCTGTGAAGTGACATCGAGTACCGCACCCCCAGCAACTGCTGCGTCAATGGCATTGCCTCCCTGGCGCAATATTTCCAGCCCTGCCTGCGCAGCTAACGGATCACTGGTTGCAACAATTCCATGACGGGCGATGACCTCTGAACGGCCTTGCTGCAACCAACCTTGGGCCCGCGACCCTGGCACCGCAGCAATAGTTGCAGAGGGATTTGGAGTATCTGCACTGGGTATACCAAAGGGGTTTGAAGACTGACCAAAACTCGTTTCAGCGCAAAACAGCACGGCAACAAACGCACAAGTGAAGAGGGTTTTGGAGGGTGCTCTTAAATAATTCAACCGACGGGCTTTCATAACGGGTTTCCTGTAATTATTGTTAATGGATCCCTTGATAACAGGAGTCAAAATACTATTTCTCGAGCCAATGCACAATGGAATCGACTACAGAGGCCATTCGTTTGTTTACCATGCGCACAATGCTGCAATAGGGACACACTGAATAAGGCTAAGGTGGACGCATGCATTAAGAGTGTTTATGCTGACTCTCGCTCTATAACTAAAATGAGAAAAACTGGGGCACGTGCCATGAAAGTAAGAAATGCTATAGCTATTGCTTCACTATTAATCGGTTTTGGCAGTGCGGCTCAAGTGGAAAACTACTCCGCGGTCACCGAGGATATGCTGCACAACCCCAGCCCCGGCGAGTGGCTGAATTGGCGAGGGACTGACAACTCCTGGGGCTATAGCCAGCTTGACCAAATCACAACTGAAAATGTGGGTCAATTACAGCTAGTCTGGTCATGGGCTCTGGATGATACCGGTGCCGTGCAGGCTGCTCCCCTGATTCACGATGGCGTCATGTTTATTCCCATACCCCGTGGTGTGGTCCAGGCGCTGGACGCAGCCACAGGCGATTTAATCTGGGAATACCGACCCGGCATTACACCCGCAATTAGTGGCTCCACCGACACAGCAATAAGGGCAGAAGATCTCGGGAGTGCCGCCATGTCTCCTACGGCATTTGCAGGGGTGGGTCGTGGTGTGCAGAAAAACATAGCGATATTCGGCGACATGATTTATGCGGCGACGGAAAATGCCAGCATTGTTGCCCTCGACGCAAGAACTGGCTTGTTAGTTTGGGAAAAACCAGTAGCCGACCCAGCCATGGGCTACCATTACACAGCCGGCCCGATTGTAGCCAATGGCACACTTGTTACCGGCATAACAGGCTGTCAGCGCTACAAAGAGGACGTGTGTTTTATCACCGGCCATGACCCCCTTACCGGGGAAGAATTATGGCGCACTGACACAGTCGCCCGCCCAGATGCACCCGGTGGAGATACTTGGGGGGATTTACCCCTGCAATTCAGAGCCGGCAGTGATGCCTGGATGGCCGGAAGCTACGACCCTGAAACCAATCTGGTGTATTGGGGAACAGCTCAGGCAAAGCCCTGGGCCAGGGCTGTACGCGGCACCGATGGCGCAGCGCTTTATACCAACTCCACACTGGCGCTAAACCCTGATACCGGAGAAATGGTCTGGTACTACCAGCATCTTCCGGGAGAAACCCATGACATGGATGAAACTTTCGAGAGTATTCTCATCGATGTTGACGGGCGCAAGTCACTCTTCAAAATGGGCAAACTTGGTATCCTCTGGCAACTGGACCGAACCACCGGCGAATTCATCAAAGCCACTGACATCGGTTATCAGAACATCGTCCGGCTAGACCCGGTAACTGGCGAAGTAACCTATCGCGATGGGCTTATCCCACGAATTGGTGAAGAAGTGGATATGTGCCCCAGTACCTCAGGCTTTAAAAGCTGGCGCTCTATGTCATATCACCCCGATACTAGTGCGCTGTATATCCCAATTACACTTAATTGTGAATTGGCAACCTTTGGACCCACCGAACGCGTATTGGGTGGCGGGGGCACCGGACCTGTGCGCAGAATCAACTACCACCATCCGGAATCTGACGGCAATACGGGTGAACTATTGGTGTTGAATGTTCCTAGCGGTGAAGTAAAATGGCGCTATCGATCACGTGCGCCATTTAATACAGCAACCTTAACTACGGCTGGAGGGCTTGTGTTTATTGGCGACTGGAACCGATTCGCGCTGGCTTTCGATGCAGAGAGCGGGGAAAAGCTGTGGCAGGCACGCCTACCTACTTCATTGCAGGGATTCCCGATTAGTTACATGATTGAAGGAAAGCAATACATTGCAATGCCTGTCGGTGTAGGTGGTGCAAGCTGGTCCTCATCGTTACCAAGAGATCTCACTCCAGAGCTGACTCGTCCATTAAACGGCAATTCCATTCACGTATTTGCGTTACCGGACTGATCAAGGAAACTACTCGCTTGTTAAAATTATTCACTGACAAGAAGATGGCAACCGGCGTGCTTGCTACCGTATTAGCCCTGCTAATTCTCCCCACATTCAGTAGCGCTCAACCTCCTCCTAGTATCTGGAATGGTCTGTACACTGAAGCACAGGCAAACCGCGGCCAGGAAGTATACCGGGCCTATTGCACCTCTTGTCATTCCGAAGATCTACGGGGCAATAGCAACGCGCCAAGCCTGATTGGAATGAGCTTCATGTTCCTGTGGGAAACCAGACCACTTGGCACCCTGTTTGAAAAAATTCAATCAGAGATGCCAACTGATCGCCCTGGCAGCCTTTCCGAGCAAAATTATCTGGATGTGGTGAGTTACATCATGCAGGTAAATAGCTTCCCCGCCGGACGCGATGAGTTGATTGCCGACATAGATTGGCTCAATCAAATCGTAATTACTCCAAAACCGGCGCAATAATAGTGTCAGACTCTATCGATAACGAACACTCGACCGACATTAACCAGCTTACATCGAGCCCATCAACAATTACTGCCCGCGCCGCTTACCAGAATAAATTCTACCGTTATCTGGTACTTGGCATCCTCACAACTGTCTATGTCTCAAATTTTGTTGACCGACAGGTTATTAATATTCTTGCCGAGTATATTATTGCTGACTTAGATATCAGTGATGGTCAGTTTGGAATGCTGTCCGGATTTGCTTTTGCACTAATCTATGTCACCTTGGGTATTCCTATTGCCCGCTGGGCTGACGTTGGCAACCGACGCAATGTTGTGGCCCTGTCAATTGCAATCTGGAGTATAATGACCGCGCTTTGCGGCGCCGCACAAAATTTTACACAATTATTTCTGGCACGGTTTGGTGTTGGAGTAGGTGAGGCAGGCGGAAGCCCACCCTCTCACTCCATTGTTTCTGATATTTTCCCGCCCGAAAAGAGAGCGACAGCCCTCTCAATCTATTCCATGGGAGTCTACGGTGGCATCCTGGTCGGCACTGTCGGTGGCGCTTACCTGGTGCAGTGGTTTAATTGGCGCGTAGCCTTTATTGTGGTTGGATTGCCCGGTCTCTTGCTTAGCTTGGTGGTTAGATTCGTCATCAAGGAACCACCAAGGGGCCTGGCTGAAGCACGGAAAGATGTAAGCCCACCCACATTTAGCGGCGTTCTGGCGTTTCTCTGGGCACGCAAATCATTCAGACATCTATCTTTTGCTTGCGCACTTCATGCCTTCGTTACCTATGGCGTGGGGAATTTCATGCCGCTGTTTCTGGGCCGAGCACATAATATGCCGATCCTTGATATTGGGTGGTATTATGGCCTAACAGCAGGAATTGGCGGACTTGCGGGTACCTTGGTAGGTGGCTGGCTATCGGATCGAATGGCAAATAAAACAGGAGATCAACGTTGGTATATCTGGGTACCGTTTATATCAACCATTGCCGCTATTCCATTCGCACTGAACACGTTTCTGATCATGGATTCCGCCATGTCCGCGACCCTCTCCTGGTTCATTCCGGTATTTTGCGGTGGGCTGTATCTTGGACCATGTTTTGCTATGACCCATGGCCTGGTTGGATTACGGATGCGCGCAATGGGATCTGCCGTCCTGCTTTTTGTGCTTAACCTTATTGGCCTCGGCCTTGGCCCCTGGCTTACCGGCGTCATGAGCGACCTGCTAACTCCCCAATACGGTGATTTCGCCCTGCGCTATGCTATGTCGGTTACTGTATTAGTAAATATCTGGTGTGCTTTTCACTATTACCAGTGTTCCAAAACCATCCGGGCGGATCTGGGAAGGGCTCCAAAATAAATAATCAGGCATTCAATGAAGGCCCGCCGCACTAACGAATTTCAGTGCAGTTGATTCGATAAATTCAGTAAGTTTCCCCCGCAGCCAATTAAAACAATCAAAATTTCTTCAGTTGTTGAAAGAAAATTGTTGACTAACAACATTGTTATCAGTTTCAAGGCAGCGCAACTTACGCAAGCTGTAACTAAATAGTGCCAGATGCATCCTTATAGACACGACCACCTGGTACCGATTTTACGACACTTGGCATACTTATGAGATCATCTCAGTTCCTAATGAGGGTGTGTAATCAAATGTTGACGCAATAAATCTTTTCCATAATCATTGCCATTAGGTGTTCTGATAACAATATGAATATGTTGGCGATTGGGAACGCCCCGTTGGTTAAGCATAGGAGTACCAACCGGGTTCTCATGGTCGAATTCAATTAATACGACCGGGCTGTGAATTCGATAATAGAACACCGCATCTGGGTCTGAATTGCCAACCCACGAGAAATAGGTTTCATCGAGATGCTGAGCGACTTCTTCCATATGCACTCGAGCCTGATCATCCCGCATATTACCGATATACACGCGGATTAGCTGCAGAAATTGCTGCTTCTGAGCGCCAGTGAGCTCGGACCCGGGCAAGCCTTCATAATCCAGAGTCAAATTATCCTGATTGGCTGCCAGCACACTGTTATTGCGCGTCTTGTCAGGGTTCACCGTTGCTCGGCTACGCTGTTGGGCATCCAACGACTGCATGAATGCCAAACCTTGATTCTGCTCTGCCTGTAAGATGCTATGACCTGCGTAAACTCCAGTTGTGGTAACCGTCGGTTCACCACCAAGAAATGTTGGGGCCATCACAATCTGATCGCCAAGCACAAAGTAATTAATCACCAAATGGTGGCCATCCAATTGCCACCCCCAGGGCTCACCTGAAGAAGGGATTCCCATCATGGTAAAGTAATATTTTTCTTCGCCATACCGAATTGCCTCGCCGTTCAGTTCTAGCAGTGTCTGCTCCGTTCTCATGATTCCCTCGGCTGTTTTCAGGCCTTTGGCACTAAGGGAAGCACGAAGCAAACCAAATGCAGCATCCTTTTGCTGTTGGGACATTTCCTCCAGCGAGATACCATGCCGGGTGAATATCCCAACATCCACATTCGACCAATTACGCCACTCAGGATCATCTACCGCATAATGGGTACGGCTCAACTCAGCGGCTGACAAGGTAGCAAGGAAACTCTCTGCGGCCACCCTGATCGACTCAGTCGATACACCTGTTGTTCGAACTGGAAATAACCCTTCCCGAATTCCCGCTGAAGTTGCTACTCCCCGAAACGGTTCAGCCAGCGCA
>CAVOCG010000099.1:0-10185 GCA_963694095.1 Gammaproteobacteria bacterium | reverse complement strand
CAGCAGGCGAACTTCCTACCATACGCCCACGAACATTCTCATGGGCCACGATGATGCTATTGATGCCGAAATCTGCATTGCCACCGGTGTGGTCTCCATGAAAGTGGGTATTGAGTAAAAATTTGGGCGCATCTGACCCTAGCGCTGCCAATGCTGCCTTAATCCGGTCCGCCAAAGGTGCATACTGGTCATCTATGATGAGTAGTCCGTCAGAACCCGCCGACACCCCTATATTGCCACCGGAACCGATCAACATGGAGATACCGCCAGCCACAGGAACCGTTTCGATAGTTACATTTGCGAATCGGTCATTCTGTGCGTAGGTGGGTAAAGACAGAGTTAACCCGCCAAGCAAAACCATGAATCCAGACCATTTTGTTATTCTCATTGCGCCTCCTAGCTTTAAACTGTTTTAGTAATTGTGAACATGCTATGTGGGGTACTGATTTTATGCAAGCATATCACCTGAATTTTAGTTTAGTAACAAATGGCCTATTTGCCTTATATATTGTCTAATATGCCCTGTTCAAAGAATGCTATGGTTGTCTATAGTCATAGCAACTTAAGGCTTACGGTACTGGACAACAGCTATGGCAAACTTACCGGTCATTGTAGGGTTTGGAGGCATTAACGCGGCTGGGCGCAGCTCAGGAAATCATGCCTATCGCCGCATGGTATTGGACCAGTTGCCCCTGGATTCTGCAAACCAGACACTGGCCAGCCTTGCCTCACTAACCGGACAATTAAGCTGTGAGAACGGTATCTGGCTGGATGCCAGCAAGCAAGCAGTCGACCTTAATAAGTATCTGCTGCAGCAAGCGGACACACTGAAAAAAAACACCCTTATCCGCCAACTGGAAAGAAATCTTTTTGACCCTGCGCAATTGTTATTTCATAAACGAGCAAACCTGGCAGCGAGTGGCGAAAAACCTTTTGAGTTTTCACTGAAAAGAAAGCAGTTGCCCGACCAATTACCCCCTGGATGGACTATTACATCCAATTCAAGTGACCCAACTGACCGAGTCGGAATCAGCGCAAGCGACAGTTTTGATGTGCTATTAAAGTGCTATAGGGAAGCCCCAGTCAATAGCGCGGGTCAATTGCCCAGTGGATTCGATCCCTCATCGCTTTACGCTTCACGCAATCATCCTCGCGGGTTGCAGCTCACCGTATACAGTGCCTCTGACGCTATTAATTCATTAGGAATCGATTGGGAAGTTATCAAACAGACGGTTTCGCCTGACAAGATTAGTGTCTATAACGGCAGCGGCATGAGCCAGCTTGACTACAATGGCTATGGCGGTATGTTGCAGGCAAGGCTACTGGGTAAAAAAGTAACTTCAAAGCAGTTACCGCTAGGCTATGCAGAAATGCCAGCCGATTTTATCAATGCCTACATATTAGGTAATTTAGGCACAACTGGTACCAATGTCGCTGCATGCGCTACATTTTTGTACAACCTCAGGCAGGGAATACGGGATATCCAGACCGGCACACACCGGGTAGTTATTGTCGGCACCAGTGAGGCGCCTCTAGTGCCTGAGATCTTTGAAGGGTTTACCGCCATGGGCGCCCTAGCAGATGACGACACACTGAGAAAGCTCGATAGTGTCCCTGCTGGCGAGTCACCGGATTATCGTCGGGCCTGTCGCCCATTTGGTTACAATGCCGGATTCACACTAGCCGAATCTGCACAGTGCGTCGTGTTGTTTGACGATGGGCTAGCACTGGAACTGGGTGCCACAATTTATGGTGCGGTAAATGAGGTATTTATCAATGCCGATGGCTTCAAGAAATCTATCGCCAGCCCCGGCCTGGGAAATTATATATCCGTGGCAAAAGCAGTGTCCGCCACACAAAATATCATCGGTGAAGAGGGTTTGCAAAAGCGAACCTATGTACAAGCACACGGAACTGGAACATTACAGAACAGGCTGACTGAATCGCATATTCTTAACGATATTGCTCAAACCTTCAATATTCAGAGCTGGCCGGTTGCTGCCATTAAGTCTTATGTAGGCCACTCGTTGGCCTCCTCTGCAGGGGACCAGCTGGTAACCAGCCTGGGAGTCTGGCATCACGGAATAATTCCTGGCATTCCCACAGTGGATGAAATTGCAGACGATGTGCACACTGACAACCTCGATTTTTTATTACAACACAAAGAAGTCGGTGCGCAGGGCATGGATGCAGTATTGCTCAACTCGAAGGGCTTTGGCGGTAACAATGCCACTGCATCAGTCCTCGCCCCCCATATCGTGGAAAAAATGCTTGCCAAGCGACACGGATCAAAGCGCCTGGCTGAGTACTGGAAACGTAACGAAGCTATACAGGAAAAGGCGAGCACTTATGACCAAGAGACAATCGCCGGTCGCAACACCATAATCTATAAATTTGACAACAATGTACTAGATGCTGAAGCTGTGGATCTTAACCAACAGCAATTGAAAATACATGGTATCTCGCCAGCAGTGAACCTTGCTGTGACAAACAGTTATTCAGACTGTATACCAGAGACTAAGTAGTACCCGCTGGATAGACAAAAAAAAGGGGAAGTGCCGAAGCTCTTCCCCTTTTTGTTCTAACTTAAACTGATTTGCTTACATCTAAAACCAGTAAAAGTATATTCCTTCTAAGCCAGGCTTAAAAAGCTAGCCGCCAGGCGTCCAATCTAGAGATAGCCAGAACTGACGACCCCAAGGAGTGGACAGTCTTGACTCAAAGCCACCAATCATTGGTAGACGTTGAGGTACACGATCGAACAGGTTGCTAACACCAGCACTGGCAGTTACCTCGCTGTTGAAAAAATCCGTGAATACGTAGGCATAACGTACGTTCACGCGAGTTTCCGATTCGATAATGTTCCCCGGAGGCGCAGTCCAGCCGTCGCTGTAGTTATCGTACACACGGCCATCCCATGTAACATCACTCCAGTAGTTGGCTGACATCGATCCGCTGTGATTACCCATGAACCAGTTAACCCGCAGGGCAGACTTATACTCAGGTAGCGGAGGCACAATACCCGACCCGTCATTCTGCATACCCAGGGCGTTTACTACGCCGCCGGCCAGACCTTCATATTCATATTTATCGAACTTCGTGGTCTGCAGGGAGGTACGAAAGCTGCCCCAGTTCTGAGTGTCGTAGTCATAGCTGACTTTGACATCGAACAGATCTATCCACACAGAACTGATATTAGCCGCTTGGCGGTAGGTCCGATCCAACTCGAAATCAGCGAACCGGTCTACCGGATTACCCGCTTTCTGCGAGGCAATTGCATACCAGGCTTCTGCCTGGCCACGTGTCGCTGAGCCTGGAGTTGGGTCATAGCCACTTTCAGAAATGCCAGTAGCGGCCAGCATTTTCGAGAATTCAAATGCCACAGTATCCTGCTCAGTTAGAGTTCGAATACGGTCAGTGTACGAGATCTGCTGATAGTCTGAGCTGACCTCAAGACCATCCAGCATGCCAGTACCCTGCCATGTAAAACCGAAGTTTACAATTTCCGAAGTTTCCGGGTTCAGGTTCGGATTACCGGAACTGCAACGCGTAGTGCCCGTCATTGTTAGGCCAGTAAAGTCATCAGTACCGGAGTATGACTCCAAGCAGTATTCACTCTTCAAGAATGGCCTAGCTTGAGTTGGGGTAGGTGCCAGAAAGCTTTCTCCCCAAGAGGCACGTACAGCCAGATTTGGCATTACTTCCCAACGTAATGCTACCTTAGGTGTAGTGGCATCCAAACCAAAGTCTTTGAATTCCTCGTGGCGTAATGCAAACTGCATGTCCACTGTTTCAAGAATTGGGACTTCAATTTCCAGGTATATCGCATTAACTTCCGAATAGAATTCAGTATCGTTAGGTAAAGGAGAGCCAAGAGCCGTGTTGTAGTCATGACCTAGCAGATCTAATTTATCTGCGAAGTCAGCCTCTGTCCTATTACGGTTCTGAAAACCGACAGCCATTTGAACAGTACCTGCAGGCAGATCAAATACTTCACCCTGCACACCCATTTCGAAAATATCCAGATAATCACGTGAATTTAGCGCGTTGTAGTCGTGAGCAAACAACCAATCAGTAATTTCCTGTGAGTTACTGGTAACACCATCCACAAAGTGCGGAGAGCGCGGGTCGGCTGAACCTATAGGGTTCCAGTACTGGTCACCACTATTGCCACCTTGACCGTCAAAAGCTAATTGCAACTTACCCATATGAATCGCATGGTCGTCGTTCATGTCCTTGCGCTCAGAATCCATGTAGTAGGCATAACCGGTCCAACTGCCTTGCAGATCAAAATCTGCCCGGAATGTGGCTCTGTTATTCATGGTGTGAGCTTCATAAGGTCGAGAGCCTGTTGAGTCATTCACGTGGCTTGGACGATTAGTGTACATTTCAGTAACCAGACGGTAGTTCCAGGGCGACACATCAAAGCCCCAAGGGTTTGCCGGGTGGTCTGCCCGCATCAACAGCGCTTTACGGTTATTGCTCGAGGTGGCGGTAGTGGATGTGGTCCTACCATCAGTTATCCGGTAGGAGTAGTTGTGGGTAAAGTTCAGCTGTAACCAATCTGTCGGGTCATAGGTAAACGTGTTATAGAACAGGTAGTCTGTACTTTCCCTATTGTACTGGAACTGCTTCGTATATTCGAAACGGCAGATATTTCCATTATTAGTTAGCACACCGGATGGTGTGTTGAATTTACCTTGGCCGTGACCAGGGGCGTTATCGTTAAAGGTTCCGCACGATGGATCTATTATATTTTTACCAGTGCTTTTGCCGTTGTGGAAACCGTAAGTAGTCAATTCTGGGTCAGCATTGAGCATCTTGCGCCATGCGCCCGGATTGCCAGAAGAAGATGAGCCATTGTCCTTGGTCCACTCTCTAGTGCGTTCATGTTGCATCAGTGGGGTTGTTGTCTTGGCATCAAAGGCACCGACATATCTGATGCCATTGTCGAATGATTTACCCCATAAGAGGGAAGCTCTCAAGTCTTCAAAACTACTTCGGTCATCTACTTGATAATAGGTACGACTACGAAAGCCTTCAAAATCCTTGATGGGCACCAGGTTGACAACACCGGCCACGGCATCAGAACCGTACAATGCTGAACCCCCGTCCAATACCACTTCTAGGCGCTCAATAGCCAGGTCAGGCAGCATATTATTGAGTGATTGATCGATGGTACGGATACCGTCAACCAGCTGCAGTGTTGAGTTTTCACCCAGACCCCGCAGGTTGAAACTACCGCCAACCGAGGATTGAGTACCGTCTGAACTTCCCAATACATTGGAAACCGCGTTGACATTTTGTACATATGTCAGCTCGCGTATGTAATTCGTCATGGACGGGGCACCGGACTCAAACAGATCTTCCTGAGAAACAGTGTCTACATTAGAATCCTGAGTAAAAGCTGAATTTCTTATGTAAGAACCCGTTACCACCACCTCTTCGACATCAGGATCGTCCTGCCCTAGCGCAGCGAAGGGCATGGCTACTGAAGTGACAAGGCAAGCATGTATTAAATGGCGCAAACGCCCACGCTTAGTAAGTTTCATCATCTTGATTTCTCCATTGATTCGTATTTAACCTTTTCTAACTAAATTCTAATAATTGTAGTAAAAACAGGAGTACTGGACCAGTATTTCGGTCTAAGTAACACACTGTATAACTCTGACACATTTGACTTTATCAGTTTTAACTTTGAAGAAACAGCCTATTTATGAAAAATATTCAGCTTTTTATCCAAATATTAAAGAAACAACTAAAACCACGTTGTAGAAACCTAAGGAGAAATTAAGGTAAACCGCTACAATCAGACAATATCGTGGAGGTTTACTGTGTTAGCAGGACCATAATTTTCGCCAAATGAGGGTGTGAGTGCCCCAATTGGCATAACCTCTGTTCGTCTTATACTCTCATTTTCAGCTCATGTTCTTCAGCTATGCGCTGTTTCCAAATTGCCGGCCCGGTTTGATGCACAGAAGATCCATTGACATCTACAGCAACGCTCACTGGCATATCTTCAACTACAAACTCATGGATAGCTTCCATACCCAGATCTTCAAAGGCAACAATTCTCGATTTGCGAATGGCCTTGGAAACCAGATAAGCAGCTCCACCGACCGCCGTTAAATAGACGGCACGGTGTTTCTTAATCGCATCGATTCCTAGCTGACCCCGTTCTGCTTTTCCTATCATGCCCATCAAACCAGTCTGTGCCAGTAAAGGTTCGGTAAATTTATCCATGCGTGTGGCTGTAGTCGGGCCAGCCGGCCCTATGATCTCGTCCCTAACAGGGTCTACCGGGCCGACGTAATAAATAAACCTATCCTTCAAATCGACCCCTTTCGGAAGCGGCTCACCTTTCTCCAACAAGGCTAGAAGGCGCTTATGGGCCGCATCCCGGCCGGTCAACATTTTGCCGGATAATAATAAAGCGTCACCTGGCTCCCAGCTTGCAATCTCTTCCCGTGTAACAGTATCCAGATTCACTTTTTTTGCTCTTGGGCCGATGTCCCAGCTAATCTGCGGCCACTCATCCAAACTCGGCGGAATCAGTTCAGCAACGCCTCTTCCATCCAGCGTAAAATGTGCATGCCGCGTAGCAGCACAATTAGGGATCATAGCCACGGGTAAAGACGCGGCATGGGTTGGATAGTCCAAAATTTTAACATCCAGTACTGTGGTTAAACCGCCAAGCCCCTGCGCACCTATGCCAAGCGCATTGGCACGCTCCATTATTTCGAGACGTAGCTCCTCAACTCGATTGGCAGGTCCCCGCTCGCGTAATTCATGAATATCGATTGGACTCATTAAGGACTCTTTCGCCAGCAGTGTCGCTTTCTCTGCCGTACCCCCAATGCCTATCCCAAGCACCCCAGGTGGACACCATCCTGCACCCATTGTAGGCAGGGTTTTTTCAATCCAGTCGGCGACACTATCACTGGGGTTTAGCATTACTAGCTTGGCTTTATTTTCAGAACCGCCGCCCTTGGCCGCCAACCTCACTTCAATTTCAGCCCCGTGAACAAGTTCGGTATAAATTACAGCCGGCGTGTTATCACCGGTGTTCTTCCTGGAGCCAGCCGGGTCTGAGAGTATGGATGCCCGTAATATATTATCCGGCAGCATATATGCCCTTCGAACCCCCTCGTTAACCATGTCCGCAACCGACATGTCCCCTTCCCATTGCACCTTCATGCCAATCTTCAAGAAGACAGAAACGATACCTGTATCCTGACAAATGGGGCGCTTACCCTCCGCGCATAGACGGGAGTTAATAAGAATCTGAGCCATGGCATCCTTCGCCGCAGCAGACTCCTCTTTTTCGTAAGCAGCATGTACCGCTTGGATGAAGTCCAGTGGATGGTAATAGGAGATGTACTGTAGCGCATCGGCAACGCTTTGGATTAAATGGTCATTGCGAATTAGTGTCATTGCGAATTAGCCTCTCGAACTGCATGCGGTCTAAAGGCCTATTCTAACACTTTCAGTAAAGTGATTTTAGAAATTTCAATACTGTATCCGGGCTTGGCATCTATGGATAGGTAGCGCTTATGTCGTGGCAATATCCAAGGTCGAATCGTCAGCATCGGTTACCGATGTGGCAACGGCCGCATCCCGTTTGTTAAAGACTGACCCTAGGTACACACCAACACAAGCCCAAACCGCGGCGATACCCGCGCCAATTGCAGCCATAGCCGCAATTCCAAAGCCAACTCCATCGGTTAGTACGGCAAAAGCCGAGCCCCATACCGCATCGCCACCACGATAGATAGCAATATCCACCACTGGCTTTGCCTTGAATCGACTCTCACGGCTCACCTTGGTAAATAGCATTTCCCTAGCAGGACGTGTAATACCATAGTTCCCGGCTTGCCTGGCAACTTGCAGCGCCAGCAACACAGTCAGAATTGGAGCAAAGGCCAATACCAGTAATGCGGCTCCCATAAAGACTGGAACTATCGCCAAGGTTGCTGGCATTCCCCAACGGGTTGTCAGACGACTGGTGGCAAAAAAGCCCAGTACGAACGTTAGAATGTTAACCACCAACGCGAGTAATGCGAGTATTCCTGTACGCTGATCTCTGTCGAATTCCCGCAACAAATTAGTCTGCTCAAAATAGGCGAAAGAGCCTATAGCGGTATATAACAAGATGAATGCAGCGATGGCGATTAAATAAGGACTGGACACAAATTGTTTAAATCCTGCCAATGGGTTCCCACCGATTTTCGCCGATTCCAGATCAATCGCTACGTCATCATTAACCAACTCGGTTTTTTTCAAGCGCTGGAGATAAAAAATCAAGGGCACAGGAACCAACAGCAGCAGAGATGCGGATAGCATCAGCGCACTGGAACCGATCAGTTGCACAATAATGGTCGCAATGAGGGGGCCAAAAATAGCGCCCGCACTCGCACCCACTGCGATAAACCCAAACAGACGGCCAGACTGTTCCGAATCAAACAAATCGGCCATCATGCTCCAGAACACCGAAACATGAAACAAACTGAACAGGCTCACCCAAAGATAGAACCCCTTATCAATCAATACGGGATTGTCTACAAACGAACTGCCAAAATGAAAACAAACAAAACTGAAGGCGAAAAATCCGTAAACCGATGGAACCAGGTATTTGAATTTAAACTTTGCTACCGCCACACCGTAAAACGCCACTACTGCCAGACTCAGAAAAAACTGAATATTCCATAGCACGCTGATTTCTGTGTTTGACCAGTCGCTCGCCATAGCATCACGCACAGGCCTCAACATGTAATAGGCCGCCATGAGGATGAAGATCATCAGAAATGACAGCAGCACCGAACGCTGTTCACGGGCCTCAATTAAGGTTGCAGCTTTCATCCAGCCAATAAGTTTATTTTTCGTATCCATTTCGCACCTATACTTTCAACGAAAACTTATGCTGACTTTATTTGAACAATAACGCAGCATCAAAACACAGCGCCAATACTCTGCTTTGTGCCGAATGTTTGCAAGTTTCGCGCCTCGTTAATAAGTTGCCGGCTATTGAAAAGCGCTTAGTTATCCGATACGTCAATGGCTGGGCTAAACTGGGTATAGTATCGATTAGTTAGGGGTAAAGTTATAAATAGCGAACCGAAGAGAAATCCTGCCCAGGCAAGAAGTGGACCTGTTGTAACTATCGCCCAAATATAAGAGGTCAGTGCCGTTGCGAATACCACCACCCAGTCAATACTTCTACGCTTGCAAAAAAAACACTTCGTAGTCCACCAAGTGCAACTCGTCTTTATATCGCAGAGTATTCTGATATAAGGAAATCACAAGCAAGGACAAGCACATAATGCCAATCGCCAAATAGATGAACATATTGGACACTTCGGGCCAACCACCACTTGCGCCAAAATTCGGTGACAGATAACCAAAGGTCGAATAGTTGAATATCGCCATGAAAACCAGTTTAATCGGATAGATAAAAATCAGAACCAACATAACTAAAGCAAGGCTCAAACAGACTGTCCTGTTGCCATGCAGGTCAAAAATTCTGCACCACCCGCCGTGGGAAACCCAGATTGCTACAATCACTATGGTGCTTGCAAGAAAAACGGGAATATCTTTTGACAGTTCCAGCAATTCCACCGTGTTAATGGGTATCCCATCGATACTGGTAACCAGCAAGGTCAATGACAATGCAGCGCCAACAAAAGTTTCAATTCGCGTCATGTTCTCGCCACGAAGATAACGACCCCTGCCCTAGCGGCAGTTTTGAATAAAAATTTTTGGTAATTGCTTCATTAAATTCGAACTCAGCTTTTAAATGATCAACAGCAGAGACTATGTAGAAATTAGCATAAAGAGCCATTTCAGTTGTGTCTAGCTGTCTAAGAGAAAATCCCTTGCCGAATTTATTTTCTTTGCCAGATAATCAGAACCGCCTCTATCCGGATGTAATTTCTGCATTAGTTGTCGATGGGCATCAGCAATTTTTTTAGCATCGACAGGGTCTGTCAAACCCAATATCTCCAGAGCTAGCGGCCGAGTCAATTGCGAATCATCAAGTTGCGGTGCTGCCGAGGATTGTCCTGTCTGTTCGCCCGGCACATCTCGCCAATCAGTATGGTTGCGATCGAGATATGCTATAAGCACCTGCGCCGAATCAGCATCGCTTTGGCACTGCGTATAAAGTTCCAATAACTGATGAATTGATAG
>CAVOCG010000098.1:0-10363 GCA_963694095.1 Gammaproteobacteria bacterium | reverse complement strand
GGCTATGGCTATGTGAATTCTGACGAGAGAATCACCGAGCCTTATGCAAACGCTGGCGATTCGCAGAGTGCTTTGGAGGACTCTGAGGTCTCACAGAAATTGTCTGAGATGCAACAGGAAGGCGTTATAGGGATAGGTTCCCCGCGCGCCAGCAACGAATCCAACTATGCCTTGCGTACGTTTGTGGGTGAAGAAAACTTTTATGCCGGTTATTCTGATAGCGAGGGTGAACTTGTCTGCTTGACCATCAGTTTACTTCAGGATGAAGCTTTTCATTGTCCGAGTATCAGGGAGGTTGAAGCGGCGGATGCGGTATTGATTCTCGGTGAAGATGTGACAAACATCGCGCCACGAATGGCGTTATCTCTACGGCAAAGTGTACGCAATAAAGCCAAGGAACTGGCTGAGTCTACTCGTATTCCATTATGGCAAGATGCTGCTGTCAGAGAGCGGGCCCAAGCTGAGTTGAGTCCACTGAGTATTTTAAGTGGTTACGCGACACGACTGGATGACATTGCAGAAGACAGCCATATAGATTCTTTGGAGAACCTAGTCAAACTTGGGAATGCCATTGCCCATAAAATATCGGATGGGGCGCCGGCAAGTGAAAAACTGACTGCGGATGATGAGGCCTTGATAGTGAAGATTGCCAGGCAATTGCTTGGTGCAAAAAGGCCGCTGATAATCTCTGGGTCGAGCAACGAGAATGTAGCCCTGGTCAAAGCGGCAGCGAATGTAGCGCGCGCTCTGAAACAGGCACGCTCTAACGAATTTCCAATCGATCTAGCAATCCTGGTGCCAGAGGTGAATTCTATTGGCCTGGGCATGCTCTGCTCCAGCTCCAATACACTTGGTGCAGCACTGGGTAGCCTGCAAAAGGGCAGTAGTAAAAATGCAGTAATTCTTGAGAATGATTTATTTCGGCGCGCAGGGGTGGAATCGGTTAATTCCGCACTGAATGCTGCTACCTCAGTTGTGGTCTTGGATCAGCTGGATACAGCCACCACCAGAAAGGCCAACATTGTTCTGCCCAGTACAGCATTTTCTGAGCACGAGGCCACCTATGTAAATTATGAGGGCCGCGCACAACTCAGCTTTCAAGTGCACCGGTGTAATTCGGAGGCTAAACCATCCTGGCGTTGGTTAAGTGCTGGTAGGGAACAGTGTGTTGAAGATGTGTTAAACCAGTGTGCGGACTCCGCTACCAATCTGGCTGGACTGAAAGCTCTGCTACCTCACCTGGCAATTTCTGCAGAGGGTGTGAAGGTGCCACGTCAATCACATCGGTATAGCGGGCGCACAGCCATGAAGGCAAATTTAAATGTGCATGAACCGAAACAAGCGACTGATGACGAGTCGATTATGGCCTTCTCAATGGAAGGTGTATCGTTGCAAAGAGATGCCACAGTACTGGCTTCCTCCTGGGCGCCGCAGTGGAATTCCAATCAGTCGATAAGCAAGTTCCAGGAAGAAGTAAATGGCGAGCTAAAACAAGGTAATCCCGGAATTTGTTTGTTTGATAAAGATAGTAAGGCCGGTGAGTATTTTACTGTAGATACAGTGAATACGAGCAAAGTGGATGGTTTTGATGTGTTGCCAGCCTTTCAAATATTCGGCAGTGAAGAATTAAGCGCACGATCAAAGCCAGTTCAGCAAAGAATGACAGCTGCCTACGGGGCTATTTCACTGCAGGATGCGCAGCAGCTTAACCTGAAACAGGGCGATTTAATCAACCTGGAAGGTCAGACACTTAGCGCTGAGCTAACAGTTTGTATCCGGTCGAAAATGAAATCCGGTACGGTAGCTGTGTATTGTGGTAACAACGAAATCAACAGATACGATTTGGGTTCAAGGGTTAAATTAAGTAAATCAGATAACAACAGCGACGTGGGTTCCCTGGCGGGGTTAATCGTGAGTGACTTGTATGCCGAGGATACACGACAATGACATGGGAAGTAGGCTCAATTCTAAGCATCGGCAGTATTTTGGCAGTAGTGATTGGTCTTGCTGCGATGCTGATCTGGTTTGAGCGGCGATTACTGGGTCTATGGCAGGATCGTTTAGGCCCAAACCGGGTTGGTTGGTTCGGCTTGCTGCAGGTAGTTGCCGATATGATAAAGATTTTTACCAAAGAAGACTGGGTGCCTCCGTTTTCAGACAGATTTGTTTTCGTACTGGCACCGGCGATCATCATGACGGTTATTCTCCTGAGTTTCGCTGTTGTACCTTTCGCTCCGGGAGTTGGAGTAACTGATTCCAATATTGGCATACTCTTCGTGCTGGCGATGGCATCGTTGGGCGCTTACAGCGTGATGTTGGCGGGCTTGTCATCAGACAACAAATACGCTCTGCTCGGCAGTCTGCGTGCTGCCGCCCAAATGATTAGTTATGAAGTGTTCATGGGTATCTCTATACTGGGTGTGGTGGCACTTGCCGGAAGCTTCGATCTGCGTGAAATCGTGCTGTCCCAGAGTGATGGCTGGTATGTCATTCCGCAGTTCATTGGATTTGTAATTTTTCTAATTGCTGGTATTGCAGAAAGTCATCGTCTTCCGTTCGATATACCCGAGGCTGATCAGGAAATTGTTGCCGGCTATCACACGGAATACTCGGGCATGAAATTTGGCATGTTTTTTGTTGGCGAATATCTTGGTTTGGTACTGGTTTCGTCGCTCATTACGGTGTTGTTTTTCGGCGGCTGGCTAGGACCAGCATTTCTTCCTCCGATTATCTGGTTTTCAGTCAAGGCCTTTATTTTTATTTGCTTTTTTATCTTGTTGCGGGCGGCCATACCGCGCCCCCGGTATGACCAGTTAATGTCCTATGGCTGGTTATTTTTACTGCCGTTATCGCTGATAAATTTGCTAGTAACTGCTTTTATAATTTTGAGTACGCAATAAATGATTAAGTGCGGGAGAAAATAATGTTTACGCTGATTAAAGATACCTTGGTCAGTCAGGCGGTTACGCTCTGGAAAGTATTTCTCCATACTTTTGTTAAAGCGGATACGGTGCAATATCCCGAGGAGCAGCCGGAAATGTTTTCGCGCTGGCGTGGGAGGATTATTCTGACTCGTGACCCTGATGGTGATGAGCGATGTGTCGCTTGTAATTTATGCGCGGTGGCTTGTCCGGTCGATTGCATTGCTTTGCAAAAAACCGAAGATGAAGAGGGGCGATGGTACCCTGAATTTTTCCGGATCAATTTTTCCCGTTGCATCATGTGCGGTTTCTGCGAGGAGGCCTGCCCTACCAATGCAATCCAATTAACGCCGGATTTCGAAATGGCAGAATATGTCAGGCAAGACATGGTGTGGGAGAAAGAACACTTGCTTATAAATGGCACAGGAAAATACCACGACTACAATTTTTATAAAGTAGCCGGTAAGGCTATTGGAGGTAAGGATAAAGGTGAGGGTATTAATGAAGCGCCGCCTGTAGATGTCAGGAGTTTACTACCATGATTATACTGTTTTACCTGGCGGCAATCATCGCTGTGATTTCCACGCTTTGTGTAATAGTGCAGAGCAATATTGTCCATGCACTAATTTATTTGATTCTCTCCCTGCTCGCTGTTGCTGTCATTTTCTATGTGTTAGGCGCGCCGTTTGCGGCAATGCTCGAGGCTATAGTCTATGCCGGGGCGATCATGGTGTTGTTTTTGTTCGTGATCATGATGCTTAACCTAGGACAACGAAGTACGGATCAGGAGCGCAGCTGGATGACTGCTAAGGGCTGGATTGCGCCCAGTGTTATGGCGGCCATCCTACTGGCTCAGTTACTGTATGTGCTCGGTGGTTATGAATATGATCTTGTGCCAGTTGAGGTGGGAGTGATGGAGGTAAGTGCCTTACTATTCGGGCCTTATGTGCTGGCGGTAGAACTGGCTTCTATTTTATTACTTGCAGGCCTTATCAGTGCCTACCACCTGGCAAAGAAATAAGAGAATACTATGCAAACTATTCCAATCGAACATGGATTAATATTAGCTAGCATACTGTTTGCAATTGGCTTGATCGGTGTGTTGACGCGACGTAATGTGATTTTCGTTCTTATGTCACTGGAAATTATGCTCAATGCCACTGGGCTAGCTTTTATCGTGGCTTCGTCTCGATGGGGACATGCTGAAGGTCAAGTTATGTTTATCATGATATTGACATTGGCTGCCGCGGAAGTAGCTATTGGGTTAGGTTTGATTATTCAAATGTATCGTCGATACCACACTGTCGATATCAGCCTGTTAAGCGGAATGAAAGGCTAGGAACATTAGTTAAGGACATAGTGATTGTGATTGATTTTATTTGGCTACTACCAACTTTTCCCTTACTTGGCTTTCTGAGCCTGGTATTGACTGGTGGTAACATGCCGAAAAAGGCCACCGCCATAATTGGAGCTGGATCAATTGGTCTGTCTTTCCTTGTCGCGGCAATTATTGCTATCCAGTTTCTCGGCTCGGGTGAGGAATTTGTCGTCCGGCATGTATGGACATGGATGGCAGTAGGTGATTTTACTCCCGGTTTTTCCTTTTATTTAGATGGCCTTTCACTGGTAATGATGTTGATTATCACTGGGGTGGGCTTTTTGATTCACCTGTATTCAACCGGATTCATGGTGGATGATCCTAGCTATAGCCGTTTCTTCTCTTACATGAATCTGTTTGTTGCCTCTATGTTGATGTTGGTGCTGGCGGACAATCTGGTGCTGCTCTATCTGGGTTGGGAAGGGGTAGGCCTTTGCAGCTATTTGTTAATTGGGTTTTGGTATACAAATCCAGACAATGGCTATGCAGCGAGAAAGGCATTCGTGGTAACTCGCGTGGGCGATACCTCGATGGCAATTGGCCTGTTTCTGTTGTTTTCTCAACTGGGCACCTTGAATATCCAGGAGTTACTGCACAACGCCGAAGAACAGTGGGTTACTGGTTCGGGGCTAGCAGTTGCGGCCGCCTTGTTGCTGCTTGGCGGCGCTGTCGGCAAATCTGCACAGTTACCTTTGCAAACCTGGCTGCCGGATGCCATGGCAGGCCCAACACCTATCAGTGCACTCATTCACGCCGCAACCATGGTAACCGCCGGTGTCTACCTGATTGCGCGCACCCACGTATTGTTCGAACTAGCGCCCACAGTGCAGTTGCTGGTTGCATTTATTGGCTTGGCGACTTTGTTGATGGCAGGATTTACGGCGCTAACCCAACGCGATATAAAACGCATTCTGGCCTATTCAACGATCAGCCAAATTGGGTATATGTTTCTAGGCTTGGGGGTCGGTGCTTGGTCGGCGGCAGTTTTTCATCTGATGACCCATGCATTCTTTAAGGCGCTGCTATTCCTAGGAGCAGGTACCGTGATACTTAGCCTGCATCACGAACATGACATTTTCAAAATGGGAGGGAAGTGGAAAAAGCTGCCTATTGCATTCGCCTCTTTCCTGATTGGTAGTCTAGCCTTAGCGGCTTTTCCATTCACCTCCGGTTACTTCAGTAAAGATGAAATTTTACTGGCAGCCCTTGCAGTAGAGGGGCCTGGAATATGGCTTTGGATGGGTGGAGTTGCTGGTGCATTTCTAACTGGCCTTTATAGTTTTAGATTAGTATTTGTTGTCTTCTTCGGAGAGAGCAATGGCCATGATGATGCCAAGGAGGTTGCCGGTTTCAGTATGGCAGCGCCCCTAGTTGTCTTGATGGTATTTTCATTATTGGGTGGTCTTATCCAGGTTCCGGTAGATTCAGTGTTTAGTCATGGGGAAGCACACGGAGAACATCATGTGAGTTTTCTAATGCATGCCATCATGATGGCTGTGCCGATGATGGGGATTGCTATTAGTTATTTGTTTTACGTATCAAAAACCTTCTCCACTGAAAAACTCATGGCATCAAATACTGCTAAATTTCTGCATCGTTTCTGGTTCAGTGGATGGGGTATGGATGGGCTCTACCAACGATTACTGGTAAATCCATTCTTGTTTTTGGCGCGCATTAATCGGGCTGATCTGGTGGATAAGTTTTATGCCTTACTGGTAACTCTGACCCGAGTTGCTAACGGGATGATTACCCAGACCCAAACAGGAAATTTGCGCTGGTATGCACTTAGTGTTGCGGCAGGGCTCGTGTTGATAGTGACACTGGGAGTTCTATTGTGATTCTGGTGTTACTGATAGCTGTTTTATTTATTGGCGGTGTGCTGGCCTGGGTTGCTGAACGCATTGACGATAAACTGCCACGAGTAATTGCCTTAGTTGCTCTGCTGATAGACTTCTTGCTGATGCTCACTCTGCTTAATGCAGGTGATAGTGGTGATGGTTCCTGGCTGGTGCTACTCAAAGCCGAATGGATGCCAAGGTTCGGAATATCCTTCCAGCTTGGCGCGGACGGTTTGACTGTGCTGCTGTTGCTGTTAACGGCATTCCTTGGAATGATTGCCTGCGGGTCAGCCTGGGATGAGATAAAAGAACGCACAGGTTTCTTTTATTTTAACCTGCTGTGGACTCTCGCTGGAGTGATTGGTGTCTTCACTGCGCTGGATTTGTTTCTGTTTTTCTTCTTTTGGGAAGTCATGCTTATTCCCATGTATTTAATCATCGCGATCTGGGGGCATGAAAATAAGAATTACGCTGCGATGAAGTTTTTCCTTTTTACCCAGGTGACCGGCATGCTGATGCTAGTATCCATTCTGATTCTGGCCTATTTCCATTTTATTCAGTTTGGCGCTTTTAGCTTTGATTATTTCGATTTGTTGAATGTAAATGTTGGCGGTAAACTCGAAATGTTGGCAATGCTAGGATTTTTTATTGCCTTTTCTACGAAGTTACCAAGTGTGCCTTTTCATTCCTGGTTGCCCGATGCCCACAGTCAGGCACCAACTGCCGGTAGTGTGATTCTGGCAGGTGTATTACTGAAAACTGGCGCCTACGGATTGATACGTTTTGCTGTCCCTCTATTTCCCGAAGCCTCCATGAATTTTGCACCAATCGCCATGACCCTGGCGGTGATTAGTATTTTGTACTGTGCCAAGGTCGCCTTTGCACAGACTGATATAAAACGCCTCATTGCTTACACCAGTGTCAGTCATATGGGTTTTGTCATGCTTGGTATCTATGCCTGGAATATTCAGGCACTGCAGGGCGCCGTAATGACAATGCTTGCTCATGGCTTGAGCGCAGCTGCACTGTTTATGCTCGCCGGCGGGTTGCAAAGCCGAATTCATACTCGAGATATGAATGACATGGGAGGCTTCTGGGCACGGGTTCCCCGCATGTCTGCCGTGGCATTATTCTTCTCAATCGCTGCTTTGGGTATGCCAGGCTTAGGTAATTTTGTCGGTGAATTTCTGGCATTACTTGGCGCGTTCCAGGCAAGTATCCCGTTAACAGCCCTGGCTGCGCTGGGTCTAATTCTCGCCTCAGTTTACTCACTGTGGGTAATACAAAAAGTGTTTCATGGAGAAGTCAAAGCTAATAATTTTGATGAATCACTGTTGAGTGATTTAGGCCGCCGTGAATTGGTTTTTTATGCCGCTATGATATTAGGTCTTGTTTGGATGGGTATGTACCCGCAGTCATTTTTGAATCTTTCCAGCCCCGCATTGAATGGCATGCTTGAAGCTACTGCGCAAGTGGCGGTCACAGTTACGCAGGTGCAGCTATGAATCTAACTTTTTCTGACCTGCTGCCTCTACTGCCACTGTTACTGGTAACGGCTACTGTGGTTGTTCTTATGTTAGTGATTGCGATCAAACGTAGCCATTTTATTACCTGTTCTGTGACAGTCCTTGGCTTATTGGTAGCAGCCATTGCTGCAATGGTCTTACTGCCTGGTGCGAACCAACAGGTAACTCCTTTGCTGATAGTCGATCAGTACAGTCTCTTTTTTACTCTAGTGACCTGTGTGGCCGCACTGTTTATATCGGTGATGAGCTATCCCTATCTTTTGCAACTGGATGATCACGCGGAAGAGTTCTATTTACTTTTAGCACTTGCCACCATAGGCGCGATAGTGATGGTGAGCAGCAATCATTTTATCAGCGCCATACTTGGTATTGAGACATTGAGTATGTCGCTATATGGGATGATTGCCTATCCCATCCACAGCAAAAATGCTGCGAAATACCCACTGGAAGCTTCTGTTAAATACCTGGTGCTTTCGGCAGTGTCATCGGGTGCGCTACTGTTTGGTATGGCATTGATTTATGCGCAGACCGGCAGCCTTGAATTTAGCGGTTTGGCAGAAGTAAGCGCAGCTGGTACGGGCTCACTCAGCGGAGTGAATGAAAGCTTTTATGTTGTTGCATTGATGTTGCTCTCAGCTGGTATGGCTTTTAAATTATCCCTGGCGCCTTTTCATATCTGGACACCGGATGTTTATGAGGGTGCGCCGTTGCCGGCTACAGCTTTTCTTGCCACTATCGGTAAGGCGGCTATGTTTGTATTACTGCTGCGGTATTTTGTCGCGGCCGATGCATTAAGTTATGAATCGGTAGTAAGTGTATTTTCTCTGATTGCGGTTTTATCCATACTGGCAGGAAACTTATTAGCGCTCTTGCAGAATAGTGTAAAACGGATCCTGGCCTATTCTTCTATAGCCCACATGGGGTATTTGCTTATTGCATTAATTGCTACCAATTTTATCGATGGAACTATTAGCGTTGAGGCCATTACATTTTACCTACTTGCTTATGTGATTATGTCACTCGGGGCCTTCGGTGTTGTTTCTGTGGTCTCCTCCAGTGCGAAGGAATCAGATGCTGTTGAGGACTATACGGGTTTGTTCTGGAGTAATCCTTGGTTAGCAGTAATTTTTACAGGTATGTTGCTATCCCTCGCCGGAATCCCTTTAACTGTTGGTTTCATTGGTAAATTTTACTTGTTAGCCGCTGGTGTTGAGTCGGGTTTGTGGGTTTTGCTGGCGGTGCTTGTTGCAGGGAGTGGTATTGGTCTTTATTACTACCTGCGAATCGTTTATCGCATGCTAATGCCTGCGGCGGAATCAACTGGGTTAAGGCACCGCGGGTCCGAGAGTGCCGGTTCCTTTGGTATATTATTATTACTGCTTTTCTTATTACTACTGCTGGGTATTTATCCTGCGCCGGTTATGTCCTTGATCCAGTCCATTTCGATTTTTATCTAATAAGTTACTGAGTAATATTTGGCTATGTGTGCAAGCACAAGCTGCCGAAGTTATAATGCACTGGTGTTTTTCAATCTAAAAAAATCTGGCTCATGACCAAGGGTGCTGTGTCAGTTAAAGATCATTTTTCAGGGCAGGTAGAATTCATATGCCATCAAACAGAGGTGCCCTTGGTATTAAATTCCAATGGGACTATGATGAGCTTGTTTGAACAGAACTTGGGGATTAAAAATGGCAGCTAGAAAAATCTCGCTAATTGGCGGTGGTAGTTTCGGAACCGTAATTGCTAATATTGCTGCGGAGAGTGGCTGTGAAGTTAATTTCTGGATGCGCAGTGATGACCTAGTTGCCGACGTTAACCAATACCATGAGAATACTCAATACCTACCTGGTTATGCATTAAGTACTGCTGTAGTAGCCACCAATGATATGAAGGCTGCTGTAGAACACAGTGAATTGATTTTTGTGGCTGTCCCAAGCACATCATTTAGATCAGTCGTCAAACAGCTTGTTCAGTATGCTGCGCCGCAGGTGACATTAGTCAGCACGACAAAAGGGGTTGAAGCGGGTACTTTCATGCTGATGAGTCAGATCCTGACCGAAGAGGCCCCCGAGGCTAGAGTTGGGGTTCTCAGTGGCCCCAATCTGGCGAAGGAAATTACCAAGAAACAACTCACAGGAACTGTGATTGCGAGTAATGATGAAAAGGTCAGAGAGGCCGTTAAGAGTGTGCTCAGCTCTAAGTACTTTCGAGTCTATACCAATGACGATATGTTTGGTGTGGAGCTGGGCGGCTCGTTAAAGAATATTTATGCGATTATTGCAGGGATAGCCGCCGCCATAGGAATGGGCCATAACACCAACAGTATGTTAGTTACGCGAAGCCTTACTGAAATGGCTAGGTTCGGGCGCGAACTGGGTGCAGATCCCATGACGTTTTTGGGATTGGCAGGGGTTGGTGATCTGATCGTCACCTGCTCCACGCCGCTAAGCCGGAATTATAGAATGGGGTTTGCATTGGGGAAGGGGAAAAGCCTTGAGGAGGCGCTGGCAGAAATCGGTCAAGTAGTGGAAGGCGTGAATACTGTCAAGCTGGTAAAAGATAAAGCAGATGAGCTCGGCGTTTACATGCCCCTGGCGAATGGTTTGTTTCAAATTATCTACAATAATGACTCGATTAATAATATTATATCTTCTTTGATGTTGAACGAGGAGGCTCTGGATGTGGAGTTTGCCGCTAATG
>CAVOCG010000097.1:0-10423 GCA_963694095.1 Gammaproteobacteria bacterium | reverse complement strand
TTCGTAGTGTCAGAGATTTTCTTATACTGCACTATAAGGCGACGGAACGGGATGACAGTGAGTTCTGGAATTACTGTCGCAACATGGAAATTCCCGACTCGCTACTGGAAAAACTCGATCTGTATCGCAGCGGGTCGTGGCTTGCTCGTGATAGCAGAGAGCTGTTTGGCGAGGCTAGTTGGCTTGCGGTGCTCGATGGCCAGCACGTGCATGCCAGAGGTTACAGCCCTCTGGTTGACACCTTTCCAGTGGAAAAATTAGACGGCATCCTCCGCGATACCCGCGAAGTCATTCAGCGCTGTGCAACATCCATGCCCCTGCATGAAGACTTTATCCGTGAGCACTGCGCAGCTGCTGCCGCAGAGCCAATGGAGGCCAATTGACGGAGCTCCGCCGGATGACTGGTGTTGAACGGGCCAGACCTACCAACAGGGTTTCTAAAGCCATTTTTTTTGCGCGTATCTCTGCCCCGCAGTAACAGTTTTAAGTCTTGTTTTGCTCTTCATTGTTTACAACTCATATGCTAGTATTCTGCGCTGCCGTGTAGAGACGACTGAAAAGTTGTTGTAAAGGGAGGGTGCCTAACTCCGCTAAATGGCTTTAACCCTAAAAAAACAATGCGTCGCCTGCAGATGTCGATTTTCGGCTGGTAGGGCGGCTGTCAAGGAGATCTCCTGATCATGACCCACAATTTTCATCGCAAAAAGCTTGCATATTTTATCCACGCCGCCTTGGTGTCCTCATTTGTAGCTGTAGCGCCCACAGTCGCTCAAGCTCAAAATGATGATGACATTGAGGAGGTTGTTGTTACCGGTTCTTACCTTAGAAACAGTGCTTTCGCGCAAGATACCGCAGCCGACACTGTAACGGGTGAAGATATACTAAATTCAGGTGCGCCTAACATGTCAGAGTACATACGCGACCTGACCTACGTGCAGAATGTTGATGTTATCAATGTTGTGCTGGGCGGCCAGGACGGTACTCAAGGTGGTAATGGCGCCAGCTTTAATCTTCGCGGACTGGGTGAAAATTCCACCCTCACTTTGGTAGATGGCGTACGTACACTGAGTTCACGATTGAATACAGCCTTCCCGGACATCGCCATGGAACGCATGGAACTGGTGTTGGACGGTGGTTCAGCGCTCTACGGGGCTGACGCGGTAGCAGGGGTAGTGAACCTGATTCCTATAAAGGAATACGATGGACTCCGATTTCGTAGTTTTTATCAAACCCCAGAGGATGGGAAATTTGAAGAAATGCGTTTGTCAGCGCTTTGGGGCAAATCCTTCGATAATGGCCTTAATTATGTAGGCTCCTTCGAAACCTATTTGCGTACACCTCTGATGTGGTACGAGCGCGGCCGTGAGCACAATGTATCTCGTGGTACTTCCAGTTCCGGCAATCCAGGAACATTCAAGCAGATTACGGGTATTCCTGACGACGTCACAACAATACCCACAGGTGTAGCGAGTGGTGCTACGCTGATTGGTGATCGCTTGTTGGACCCGTCATGTGGAACGTTTAACCAAAACTCGCCTACTCATGGCTATGGTCCCAACCCCTTGCCATCAGGTAGCGTTAATCGTTCGAGATCTTCCGGACCTTTCTGCACCTTTGAGTACAGTGCACAGGCCGAGGTAGCGGAGCATCAGCAGGAATACAACCTGTATAACAACCTACAATGGGAAGCGACAGACTGGTTGCGATTTGGCTTTATGATGAATAATCACATTCGTCACAATGACGACCGTGGCACCTTTGCCTCGCCAAACCCTAATAATAACCGGAGGGCGCTGGTGGTCCCTGAGGAGCACCCCGCTAACCCATTTGGTTTTGACGTGGCTCCCGATTTGTGGCGGATGTATACCCATCCCGAGACACACACCTTACCTAAACATATTAATGATGATTCCTCCCGCGATTACCGAATGATTTACGCGCTCAACCGCGTCAAGTTAAATGCAGAATATGATCTCGGGAACACCTCTTGGTCCGGCTATACCTACTACAGCAAACAGGAAGACAAATTGATGTATGACCGTGGGGGTGTATATTTAACACGCCTGCAGTTGGCTTTGCGTGGTGAAGGTGGCGTTGAAGGCAATCAGTGGTTTAACCCGTTCGGCTCTCAAGATACGCGTTCTCCATACTATCAGCCAGGATTTGAAAACACTCGAGAATTGAATAACTGGTTGTCGTACTTCAATCCAAACCAAGAAACTAGGCGAAATTCGCTGGATGTTTTTGAAACCTTACTTACAGGCGAGGCATTTGATGTACCGGCCGGTCCTGTGCAAGTAGCTTTTGGCTTTCAATGGCGCGACCTGGGGGAGAACACGTTTTCGGAGCCATTCGAAGTTTCAGGAGAAAACTTCATCTGGGGGCAAGTGGGCGAACCCGTACCTGGTGATGAATCGTATGCCTCTGCAGTCAGATCCTTGTTTGCCGAGATAGAAGTACCTATTCTGGATAATTTGGCTGTCAAGGGAGCTATACGACGTGAGGTATTCACCGATCAGGGCCTGGCGACTACGACACCCAAGATTTCCGCACGCTACGAGATAATTCCTGATCTGGCAATCCGGGCGTCCTTTGGCGAAAGCTTTCTGGCACCCACTTCGTTCCAGACCCGGCAGGCTGTTGCAAACGAAAACTGTCAAGATATGTACAGCGGCGCAGATGATCTCACCGGCACCTTGCTGCTCGGCGGCTTAAAGTGTGCATCAGGTAACCCAGGTCTGGGCCCTGAACAGGCGGATATTATGAATGTTGGACTCACTTGGCAGCCATCTGGCAGGCTTGAAGGCTTAGAGCTCTCCATGGACTATCAGGAAATTGAGTACACAGACCGGATCCGGTCTCTGAGCGAGGATGACGTGACGAGGAATCAGTTTACGTCCATGCTCCTAGCAACAGGGCAGTCGGAAGCTGGATATGATTCCACTCCCGGGACACCATCCAGAACAGCGGCCAATAGTTGGCTGGCGACACAGGGCGTTGGTGGTCCGGCCGGAAACATCTTCCGTGGTCCTGCTGGTAATGTAGAGCTCGTGTTGGTCCAGTCTGCTAACGTGGCGACATTTGATGTCAGCCTGATGGACTTCAAGGCAGCTTATACCTATAACACAGCTGATTGGGGAACAATCAACTCGCGCTTGCAGGCCACCGTCTATTCGGATTATCTCTTTACGGACAAAAACGGTAAAGTGATTGATGTCCTTGGTAAGCAGAATGCACGGACCAATATCGCCCCGCCAGTTCCGGAAACTAAAATTGCGTGGAATAACAACTGGTTCATGAATAATCACAGTGCAACGGTATCTATAACCTGGTTCAGCGCTGTTGATCATGACGCTCAGATAGTGGACCTTTACACTTTTGACGGTCAGTTTGTAGCCCCCAGTGAAATTAGTGAGGATGCAATCATCGATATACGCTACACGTATTTGTTTGATGATCTCTTTAACAGTCAGATTACTGCTAGCGTTGGAGTGAATAACCTCATGAATTACAAACCGACGTTAACTGGACAGATAGGAGGATTTGAGTCTAGGCTGATCAATAACTTTTATCGACAGTTCTACGTGTCCCTTGATTGGACCCCTGGCGGTTAATACGCCATTAACGTCTGGCTAAGCTGAGGTTAGTTTCAGCTTTGCCAGAGTAAAAGCCAGGACAACTCGTTTGCCCTGGCTTTTTTATGTTGAAGAAAAACTTCATACTGGCTAATAAACAACTGCAATTCCAGTTGCCGCATCGCCAGCTTTGGTTCGCTGTACTAGATTCAGCAAGTAAGCGTGAAATAACAGATAGAATGCTAATCAAGTGCTAAATTAACTCGAGGAGCTCCTACAGGAAAAAGCAGAATGCTTATGGTGATCCGGTTTAACCTTGTGTCCATTCCGTTTTTGGCTTTGCTGGCAGCTTGCGTCTGTTTGCTGCATTCGCCGTCGTCTTTTGGGCAAAACCGCGATGCCACGGAGCAACGGAATCGGTACGATAGCCTGCAACAGGATATTTCGAATCTAGAGGAGACACTTGGGCAGTATGATCCTGCCCTGATCGAGGTGCTGGTGTCACTTGCTGACGCTGCCGACGCGCTTAATCTGACTTCCGAAAGCAGTTCGTTATTTGATCGTGTAATTCAGATTCATCGAGAGAATTTCGGCTTGTTTTCCGCCGATCAGGTACCTTTCTACCTCACCCTGACGGGGTACGATGCCACAATCGGCGATTGGACTGCGGTCAACAACTCCCTGAACTACCTGTATTGGTTGCTGGTGGAAAAGCAAGTCGTTAGCGGGGAATCGATTATCGACAACCTGTTGCAGCTCAGTGAGTTCCATCTTTGGGCTGTGGCCAGCGATGCCGTGGAGGAACAACCGGGACACTATAGAAAGGCTGAAGAGCTGACTGTTCGGGCACTGAAGCTCAGCGAAAGTTTCTGGGGTAGGTTTGATTCACGCCGATTTGATTTATATTACAATCTAATCAAACAGCTTTACTTGCAGTCATCTGCTATAGAGCGCGGTGGCGATACCAATTACAAATTGCGCGCAGTGGTGCCGGGTTCAAGCTGGGTATTAAAGGAGCGCGTTGTGCAATCTAACCTCCACCAGGAAGGGTTGCTACTGTTTAATGAAATGCGCGAGATAGTCGCCGCGGGGAGTGATAATCCCACCGAGACGCTGGCTATGATAGACCTGTACCGCGCTGACTGGCATGTGCTGTTTAATCACGACGCGGCCGAAGCTGCCTACCAACAGGCGTTTCAGAAATTATCTGATGCTTGGATTGAAGCAGATGAACTTGACCGACTTTTTGCCCGGCCACAAATACTTCCGATCCCGGTTTTCTTCGACTCGGTGGGGAGGGCGTTGTCAGCTTTGGAATCCAGTGATTTTTCAGAGCAGAATGTAGCCAGTGTCGGGACTGGTAACCCGTTGAGTTTTCAGGATTGGTTCGGCTACATGTCCTTTGTCCCTTTCCCAACCACTTTTCCTGAGTTGAGCCAATCGCTGACAGCTGATTACACTGATATTCACTTGTCTTTTCGCATGAATTCGCTGGATAGGGTTTCGCGCTGGGTGAATGGGACTCGCCGAACCGGGGCTGGTGTGGTGGCGGAATTCGAGGTACTGAGTGAGCCAGACACCCAGGCAATCGACCTTGTCTATCTCAATCGGCGGCTACAAGTGCTACATTTCCGCCCGCGCCTGGAAAATGGTGTTGCACTGCCTTTCGAGGGAAAATTGTTTTATCGTGCTGCCGTGCCGCAAATGCCTAGCGTCAGGCGAGGCCGTTGATTGACATAAATATTTCGAGCGGAAGTCACTAACACATCGCGCCTGAGTCAGCCGCGTGAGTGATGTTTTTTGCGCAGAATCTGGTATAGTCCTTTGCCAGATCAATAATCAGGAATCGCGACAGATGTCAGAGTATGTGCTGAATCCGGCCGCTAAAGTCGAAAAGGTCAAGCACCAAGATCCAGAGATATCGGTCTACATAGTTGATGATTTCCTGAACAACCCTGAACAGCTGGTGGAGTATGCGAGAAGCAAAGCTTATTTCGGTAATGTGGGTGACGATAGAACCGCGTACCCTGGTATCCGTGACCGTCTTCCCAGGCCTTACGAGCGGCTGAAGGGAGAGGTGATTGAGCGGGTCTATGGCGTCAGTAATCCGCTCATCCACCGAAGCATGTTGTCGCTGACTACTCTGGAACCCCAGCAGTTAAGCGCTTCACAAAAAATACCTCATGTCGATGCTTTCGATGATGACCAGTATGGCGCAGTTCATTACCTTTGCGGCGCACCCCATGGCGGTACGGCTATCTATCGCTATCTTCCGCGAAATAAAGTCAAGCTGCGAAGTCGTGATCGATATATAGTCGCGGAAATGGTGCAGCAGGCCCAAGACGATCCGGAACAGCATGTGGGTTACCTTGCGGGGGATACGAAATATTACAAGCAGGAACTGGCTGTAGAGGCGAAGTTTAATCGACTGGTACTTTATCCGGCGAACTTATTGCACTGCGCATTGCTGACTTCACCAGCCAGACTGGAGAAGGACGTTACGATGGGACGATTGACTGTCGCCTCTTTCTTCCAGCTTGATCCAGAACTGCGCCGGGGCGAAAACGAATATTCCGATGCCGCTGGCGTGACATAAATTTATTTACATCAAGGTATTAGTACAATGGCTGAACCAGTCCTTCTCAGTTTCGAAAAACATGGCAAGCTTCGTCTTAGTGACAGTAGCGACTTTACACAGTTCAAATCACAGCACCTGGTCCCTGTAGTTTTGCAAGAGCTTTATGCGTTGGCGACAGAATTCCCCATCGTTTTCGTCAGAAATGGTGAGACTGGTGATTTTGTGCCTGTCGCCATGATGGGCCTGAGCAAGGGCAAAAACCTTTACTGTCAAAAACCGAGCTGGCCAGCGGCTTTCACTCCAACAGCCTTTACCTTGGCACCGTTATCCGTGAAGGAGTTGGGGGCAGGCGAAGACGACTTTGTCATGGCTATTGATGAAGAGAGCCCGTTACTGAGTGACTCGGTCGGTGCACCACTGTTTGAGGCCAACGGCGACTTAACCG
Source organism: Gammaproteobacteria bacterium (assembly GCA_963694095.1). GTDB lineage: Bacteria > Pseudomonadota > Gammaproteobacteria > Pseudomonadales > Pseudohongiellaceae > UBA9145. The sequence continues at coordinate 3,825 of CAVOCG010000097.1, read as the reverse complement.
AGTATCTGCAGACGCGCATTAAGCATGTGGTAACCGTTACCAGGCAATCTTTGCAGGCGGCGGCACTTTGTCAGTTCATGGTGGACAAGAATCTATTCCATACACGTCTCCTTACCTTACAGCGCAGCGAGAACTCACCGCGCTATGAAGTGGAAGGCGTTTACAGTATCGACGAGGATGTGCTTGAGAAACTCAGTGATGCGGATTATATGGAGCTTCGTGGACGCGGACTGATATCGATTATTTATTCCCACCTGACCTCCCTACATCAATTCGAGCGCCTGTTACGCCTGCAAAATCAGGCAGACAAGGAGCAGGCCGATAGTATGTCATGGCCTGATCAGGAACAGGGACAAAGTTAGCGTCTTACCGCGAGCTAAATCCGCCGAGCGATTCACGGTGAATCGCCAGTCTGCCATGATATCGATCATACTGTAATTGCCCTTGTAATCCGACCAGTAAATTATCTTGGTTTGCAGGTTGCCAAGTGGCAGGGGTAACTGTTTAGTGAATTCCGGCGAAATTATTTCTACTATTGTTAGCTGCGTGTTTTTCATGGCACTGGTTGCCTGGATTTCCTATCGAAAGACCAAGGGCGAGACCAGCACCCGGGATGGCTATTTTTTAGCAGGCCGTGGTTTAAGCGCTGTTTTCATCGCTGGTTCCATGTTGCTGACAAATCTTTCGGCCTCGCAACTAATTGGTTTGAACGGATCCTCTTACGGATTCAACATGAGTAGTATGGGCTGGGAAGTAACAGCTGCTTTCGCCACCATATGCATGGCCTTTATATTTCTGCCGCGTTATCTTGCTGGCGCTTTTACAACTCTGCCAGAATTTTTAAATGACCGTTTCGACGATGGCGTACGCAGGATGTCTGTGGTTCTGTTTATGGTGGGCTATGGCTTAGTAACCATTCCCTCGGTATTGTATTCGGGCTCGATCGCGGTGCTGCAATTATTTGACGTGCCTGGGCTGTTGCAAATTCCCTATGCTCAGGCTTTAGTGCTTACTATTATCGGGATAGGCAGTATCGGCGCCATCTACGCTATCTTTGGCGGTCTGAAAGCGGTTGCCGTATCAGATACTTTAAATGGAATCGGTTTGTTAATAATCGGAGTCGCGGTACCGCTGCTGGGTCTTTCGGCTCTTGGTGATGGCAGTGTTAGTGAAGGATTGAGGATACTAACCAGCACTAATACCGAGAAGCTCAATGCGATTGGCTCGGTTGATGACCCCACACCATTTGCTACTTTGTTTACGGGAATGATTTTTGCCAATTTGTTCTATTGGTGTACCAACCAATATGTTATTCAACGCACACTCGGTGCAAAAAATCTGGCAGAGGGGCAGAAGGGAGTACTGTTCTCGGGGTTCTTCAAAGTCATAGTACCTTTCCTGATGATGATCCCCGGGGTCATCGCATTCCATCTTTACGGAGATGGTCTGGTTTCCATTGATCTTGCCTATCCAAGGCTAATTCGTGATGTATTGCCAGTTTATGCAACCGGATTTTTTCTTGCTGTATTGCTGGGGGCAGTATTCAGTTCTTTCAACTCCCTTTTGAATAGTGCCGCTACACTGTTTTGTCTAGATGTATATCTGCCACTAAAAAAACATCAAGTGGATGACGCGCATTTATTGAAGGTTGCAAAAATAGCAAGTGTCGTAATTGCGCTGTTTTCCTTTGTCGTTGCACCGTTGCTACAATTTGCCCCAGATGGTCTTTGGCAGATAATACGTATCTTCACCGGCTTTTACAATATACCTGTTATTGCAGTTGTAATGGTGGGCTTGTTTACCAGAAAGGTGCCGGCGCTGGGTCCAAAAGTGGTGATTGTATTCCACATAATTGCTTACGGCTTATTTCAATTTGTTCTCAGCGATATTATTTCAATCCATTTTTTGCATTTGTACGCGATTTTGTTTTTTGTAGAAGTGGGTATTATGCTGGTAATCGGGCATTTTCGGCCAAGAGCGCAAGCCTGGACTTACCAGGCGCAAAATAAAGTGGATATGAGTCCCTGGCGTTTTGCGATACCCTGCGCGGTGACATTGATGTCTTCGGTGATAGCGGTATATCTTTTATTTTCACCGATTGGATTGGTAGATGGACTCAGTGCTGGTTTCTGGCCACTGATTTGGGTTCTAATAATTATTAATGCCCTGGCGTGGTGGTGGACAAGCCGGCGAGATTCGGTGCCCATAATAATGATTGATGATTAAACGCAGTTTTTGCTTGATACGTACAATGAGAGAGCACATAACGCACTATGACTGATTCAAATAAACCACGGCTGCGGACTTACGAAGCAGCTTCTCGCCAGAAACACATTTCTGAAAAAGATCGATACCTGTATAAACCAAAGCAGCCACAACATAAGTTAGTTGTTATAGGTACAGGCACAATGGGGCAAGAACATATGCGTGTGGCGGCTCTTTTAGGCCGTGCTCGGATACATGGAATCTACGATCTTAATGCCCGCAGTCTCGATACCGCCGAAGAAAACTTCAAAGAATTTTCATCGGATTCGCTGACTAGATACGATGACCTTGAGTCAGCCTGTATGGAACCTGCAGCAGATGCTGTGCTGATCTGCACACCAAACTATACACACTTTGAAATTTTGCAAACAGCGCTCAAATCTGGAAAGCCCATCTTTCTGGAAAAGCCAATGGCAACAAAAATTGTCGACGCGGCAAAAATTGTAGAAATTGATGCAGCTTATAAATCATTTATTCAGATAGGCTTGCAGTATCGGTATAAGGCGCAGTATGTCGAAGCATTGCAAGAGGTGCTTTTACGTAAATCACTAGGGAATGTGAAAACGGTGAGCATGAGTGAATACCGACCACCATTTTTGGACAAAGTTAATCAATGGAATAAATTTAATGAATTTACTGGTGGCACCTTGGTGGAAAAATGTTGCCATTACTTCGATCTAATAAATTTGATAGCAGAATCAAAGCCCATACGGGTGTATGCATCCGGGGGCCAGGCTTGTAATTTTCTGGATTTCGAAGTGGATCAGAGGAAGTCGGATATTGAAGACCACGCCTTCGTAACTATTGACTATAAAAATGGAGTACGCGCAAGCTTCACGCTGAATATGTTCTGTGCAGATTTTTCCGAAGAATTGGTGATTACCGGTGCAAACGGCCGTGTAGTAGCAAGCGAAAAATCAAACTTCCAGCAGCAAGGCCCAACGCAACTTAAACTCTCGGTGGAACTAGGGGAGCAGGGTGCTTCGCGAACAGCCGATGTAAATTATCCGCGATTAATCGAACAAAGCGGGCATCATGGCGCTACTTTTTATGAGCAGTTAGCCTTCATGGATCGCTTGGAGGGAGAGGTGGTTAATAGTGCGACCGTAATTCAGGGTTTATGGGCAATGATTGTAGGGAGTGCGGCGCAAAAGTCGATGGCGAGTAAACAAGCGGTGGAAATAGAAGAATTTCTCAGACACAACAATCTAGAGAATTATCTGGGTACTTCTGACTAGTAGTTCAAGTCTAGGTATGGACAGTAAATAGGAAAGGAAATATGGAATCAGTGCAATCGAAAATACCTGATGTTGGCTTGGGGCTTTGGAAGGTCGACAAGCCGCAGACAGCCGAAGTGGTGTGTAGCGCAATTGAGATTGGCTACCGGCATCTTGATAGCGCAGCGGATTATGGTAATGAGAAGGAGGCTGGAGTGGGAGTTTCTGCTGCGATAGCCAAAGGGTTGTGTTCTCGTAGCGAACTGTGGATTACATCCAAACTTTGGAATACTTATCATCGTCCGCAACACGTGCAAGCGGCATGCGAAAAATCACTTAGTGA
>CAVOCG010000096.1:0-10471 GCA_963694095.1 Gammaproteobacteria bacterium | reverse complement strand
GGTAGCACCTGACAATTAAGCCCTAGACTTAAAAGGAGATAGCTTTTATTCTACTTATACTCTTAATACTTAAGAGCAGAAATGGCATGTTTTGGATTAACTGAAATGAGGAAACGCTAGCAAGCCAGGTGGCCAAAGAAATGGGTCATTTCAGTGCGATTCTGGTGTGGTCGGCATTGATTCGGGCATCAACAATCTATCCATCCCCATCGGGTTGAGAGTCACTAAATAGGACGAATATCGAAAGCGATACTTATGCGTCTTTCATCGGATAAAAACGGCACCGTTCTGTGCCAGAAATAGGAAGGAAAAGTCACCATCTCCCCTTCGATCGGTTGATAAGCATAGGTTGCCAAAGGGTCTGTAATACCGTATTTTTCTTCCGGCCGGCCAAATTCCAACCAACCCTCTGGTGAATTACTGTCGAGTCCCATGCGGTCTGGAAGCTTCAGGTAGTAGCACCCACTTAACCAGCCCGAAGGATGGACATGGGGCAATTGAAAGCCGCCAGATCTCAAATTAACTGCCCATGACTCAATCTTATAATTCTTTGGAATTCCGCGAGAGAAAACGTGGTTGGACAGATTTTGGCAACCAGTAACAGCGGTTTCGTAAGCTCTTCCAATCAGCGCGTTCATTTCAATCATAACAGCATCTTGAATGGCGTTAATTGACCTACTTTGCGTTCCCTTCGTAGTAGCTTTATTCGGAGACGCACTCAGCATTTTTACGTTGTTCTTTAAAAAAGCAAGCAGTTCGCCGTTAAACTCATCAATCGACTCATAACGTTCACTTACACTAATCTGCTCGACACGCAATAAATCGTGATAGCGATACAGCGAAATCAATGATTCTTTGTTATGAGTAAGATTGAATATAACTGCTTGTAAGGACAACGCTCTGGTATTAAAAGAGTTTGTTTTTATCGATAAAGAAAGTAATTCCTCTGCTTTTTCCGTCATATTCAAGAATATATATTGCTCTGCTAGCTCATCTAAAATAGTAGTGTTGTTGGGTTCAGCCTCAAGAGCTTTTCTTAAGTAATATACCGACTTTTCAAAATTGCGTTCTCGTGAACAATTTACACCCAATTTAAATAAAATATCAGGGTTCGATTTATCTTTTTTTAACAATCTTTTTAATGCCTTTTTGGCGCTTGTAAACTTTTCCTGCTCATACAGCGCTTGCGCTAAGAGCAAACTGACATCGGTGGCATTGGGTGATGCTGAAAGGGCGTGACGAAGTTTCAGTTCCGCGCTACCTGGATCGCCCAACTGTAACTGTATGTTAGCAATGTTCTTTATGATTTCGATATTAAGCGGAGCGATTTCATGCGCTTCGTTTAGCAACTGCAAAGCGACGTCTGTTCTATCCATATCTCGCGCAATCAGTGCCATATTGTTAATGGCCATAAAATGATCCGGAATTAAGGATAATAACTGGCAGTAATAATCTGATGCTCGTTGTAATTCCCCCTGACGTTGAAACCTCAGACCTTCATTAAATAAATATTCATGCCTACTTTTCAAAATCATACGAGTTTATGGTACTGACAAGTTAGCTGGCGGTAAGCAATAATTATGTCATGAAATCACCAAAATCCATATACAAACGACACTGATTTCCGCCTGAAATCATTCAATATTCAGTCTGACTCTACCACCGAATCAATCTTAGTCATCAAGATATCGAGGGTTTAGTGGCGAAGCGTGGTATAGCGGTGTTAAATTGCACCCTCTATATTTGCATCGAATTTTGACCCATGAATAATGCCTGAAAACCTTGAGAATACTCGACCTTCCCGGGTCAGCTATTGGTGCAAACTCTGAGGGTCAGTTTTCAGTGCAATTCAACAATTCTGCCTGATAGACGCCACCAGCTTAGCTGAAATTAGGCGAGCATCGTGACCTGCGTCAATCGCTCTTTGTTTCCAGTAATTTGAGGTGCCGCAGGCTTCGAAAATAATCGTGATTGGCTTTGACTTAAACAGCCAGATAAGAAATTCGTGATGGGTCATCTCAATATTAGAATGCACTTTATTGTGGGTACAAGTACAGATCTGGATAACTTCTTTTGCCAGGTCAACGCCAGCTATTGTATTCTTCATCCCTTGGACTCCTTTATGTTTTGTGTGAGAACAAACATATTAGCTCACTTCTTAGGAAGTGAGGGGAGTCCAAGTATCTTGTCAGTACCGTCTGGAAGACCTGCAAAGTGAAATCCGGGTTGAATTTGCCAATATACTGGATTACGCTGTCTGCCCTTAGTTAATTCGGGCTTAAGGCTTTTACCACAACCAGTGATCCGGTCGCCTGATGGGTCAGATCAAAGCTGTATCAATTTATGTATAGGAGAATAATAATGTCGTTAATAAAACGGACAAAGATAGCGCTAGCCGCTACCGCCGTATTTGGGTCGCTTGTTACTTCCGGCGGGGCTATGGCCCAACTGGTTTCGTCAGTGGACCTGAACCCTTTCAATACCCTGGATAATCCCTATAGAAGTGATGGTGAATGGACCACACTTCCCAATAACAGAACTTGGGGGTCTACTGCCGGTGTAGATATCGACCCCGATGGTGTGCACTTGTGGGCGATAGATCGATGCGGCTCTAATAGCTGCGTAGGCTCTGATCTGCCCTCTATTCTGAAGATAGACCCCCAGGGCAATGTGGTGGCTGCCATAGGAGGGGGTTTGTTCCTCTTTCCCCACGGTCTTCATGTGGATCGCGATGGCAATATATGGGTAACAGATGGTCAGGGCCCACGTAACAATGATCCCCTGCGAGAAGGGAAAGGGCACGTGGTTATTAAGCTAAGCCCCGAGGGTGAGGTGTTGTTGACCCTAGGGACCCCTGGTGTGGAAGGCGATGGCACGGGAGCCTTGCTAAGCGAACCCTGTGACGTGGTTACCAATGCAAACGGCGATATTTTTGTCGGAGATGGCCACTCGGGCCAGAGTGCGAATGCCACACCTGATACGGTGGCTCGAATTGTTAAGTTCGATAAGGACGGCAACCTCATCAAGTCCTGGGGAAGTTGGGGTTCTGGACGTGGTCAATTAAGAACACCCCACGCCCTGGATATCGATTCTCGAGGCCGTCTAGTTGTCGGTGACAGAGGCAATAACCGCCTGCAAATTTTCGATCAGGAGGGTAACTATATAGAGGAGTTCTCCGAATTTGGTCGTCCCAGCGGAATCTATATAGCCGATGACGACACTATCTATGTTGCAGACTCTGAATCTCAATTTAGAGGCAATCTGCAACACCCGGGGTGGCGGCATGGTATACGTGTCGGTAGCTTGCGCGAAGGCACTCCAGAGTACTTCATCCGCGGCATAATCGGCGCGTATCCAGATGGCTCCAATCCTGAAGGCGTCGCAGTTGATGCTGCCGGCAATGTGTTTGGCGCAGTAGTCTCCAGTGGTGGCGGAATGGTTAAATCGGCTATTCCTGCTGATTAATTGAAGAGGGGCGGGGTCAATACCGTTACCACCTTTAGCTCGTGTAAAGCTATCGCCATTCGCAAGGGTATTACAGGCGATTCTATAAAGTAATTTAGTTAGGCGAGCTTCGGCCAACATCAGTGGCTGGGAGGCACCAGCGGCATCTACATCTTGTTTGAAGCGAGACAACGCTGAATTTAACAAACTTTCGTCGACTACAAAGCTATTTTCGATAAAAGTTTTGTTCTTGAGCCAGTGCTTTAGCGTGAAATCAATCCTGAACTGTTGAATTGCCTTAGCCGCCTGCAATCTTTTGCTATCGTATGGCCACAAATTTAACCACTGCTGCAAATACTTGCATGGTCGGTATTCACTTTGCGGATTAAACCAAGCCACTTCAAGCTCAACATCATTGCAACTAAATAGCGGTGTACCGCCGCCGCCGCAGAAACCGACTAAAACTCCAGCACGTGCCAATTCCCGCATTGCTGCCTGAGTAACAGAAGTACCAGTTCCCAGCAATATACTAGTGGTATTTGCGATAGGTATGTTCCAGTACTGCGACTGCTTACCTTCAGTAGTAATGTATTCAACTCGACCACCTTTAACCACAACACGACAATGTTGAAGGTAATACATATTCGCCCGCTTGGAATGTAGAATACTCTTCAAATCTGATGGTGAAAAATCAGACACTGGCTATCCTTTTGCTATTAGTCGATTGCGAATTATTTGGCCTAATATTCACGAAATACCTTGTACTACCTTTGCTCTGGTGTGTGAAAATCTTGCATGGTTTCTTCTTATTGTCTGATTAGCGAATCGTTCGTCCACAATAGTATGTATAGGGGTGAGATGGAACCATTCTGACTTATCGGGGTGTGCCCCTAGGGTGGGTTGCTGGCTGGGCGGTTTGTGGGAAAAGGGGGTGGGGTTAATATCTAGTAAGTGAGCCAGGTGACAAAACTATTTGGGGGTACTTTTGGGGGTACTTTAATTATTATTAATATGAATTATTATATATAACAATGGCTTATTTTAACTATTCAACTCCCCCCGCCTCCACCAAATACAACTCCAGTGAACTCTGGAGAACTCCATAAATGTCCTCAAAGCCCTATACATTAGGGCTTTTTAGTTTCTAAGCTGCCTACTCGGCAGCGAAGATAAAATCATTCAACCACAAACTCGGTCACGATTTCTAAGCTGCCTACTAGGCAGTGAAGTTACTGACTGCATGCTGCTTAGCGCTCACGCTCTGTTCTGTTCTGTTCTGTTCTGTTCTGTTCTGTTCTGTTCTGTAAAATTTGAAGAAACACCACGTTGATAATGCCGTCATTAAGTGCCATATAGCGTGAGGCTGAATCCACGAATCAGGCTGACAATAAGGTGTATCAGGATAACCTTGAAGCCAAATCATAAAAGCGGCTAAGTATGAAAACATACCTAGGAAAAACCATGGCGTGTAGGTTCTTGTTAAAGCAGGGCGGCTCGTTGAGAAAAGTGCAGGAACCCAAAATAAGATAATCCACCAGTACTCGACAAGGTTTGATAATATTTCTTGCAGTGAAATACCAAAAACTACAGCGACTATAAAGCCGACAAATCCAGACATCCAACGAAACGTTGGAGACCAAAATTTAAAAAGCACTTCAGATATAATCCATAAACCTATCGACAGACCAAATAAATCAAGCCCAATGCCTAGTCTTCCTCCGAAAAACCATCTGGCTAAAGAGTAGGAAATCACGATTATAAAATACGTCAAGAGAAAGCGACTGACACTCCAGCGCCCCATCTCCTTAAGGTTATACAGCCAGGGGAAAATAATATACATAACCATACTTAAATTGTCCGCCCATCCTCCCCACGCTGTATGCGTGCCATGCATCAGCCATGAACCAGGCCCAAGATAAATGACTGCGACGGCATATAAGACGCTAATTCTATTGAGGCCGGTAAACGCATTGCCCTGCTCGGTGTTCGATTCATTTTCAGCCGTCAGTATCCGCAGCATGAAAAGGCCTGAGATCATGAACCCAATGTTACTTAAGGTGTTTGCAGGTTCTCGAAAGAGACCTCCACTGACTCTTTCGCACCAACCAGAAATCGCGCCTATAGCTTCGCCTGATTCATAAACGAATATCTTGCCTGTAAGCGCGAATACAAGATAAAGGATGACGAATAGGGTGCTAGCGACAAGTGCGAGATAATAAATTCTTATCATAATTGAACTCGACTTATTTAAATTTGGAGTTAATAATTTGCTATTTCATCTATTCCGAGGAAGTAAAATGCGAGTGAACAAGAATAGTATGTATACGGGTGCAATGGAACCATCCTGACTTATCGGGGTGTGCCCCTAGGGTGGGTGCTGGCTGGGTGGTGTGTGGGAAAAGGGGGTGGGGTTAATATCTAGTAAGAAAGTGAGGTGACAAAACTATTTGGAGGTACTTCTATAATCGCTAATAAATATCGGTTAGGCAACTATAGAAGTGTTACCGCGTGTCTGTTTTCGGAATACGGTAAGGGCAGGTAGTGTCGGAGTGGATCGCTTTAAAAGCTAAGACTCCAGATTGCTAGTAGTTAGAAGTACAGCTGAGAAAATACGATATTGGGAGGGTCTTCGCCTTGATCTTATCCGTAGTACTACTGTGATATAAAAAGTATTACTTTTACTGTGTAGGTCTAGCTAAAGTAATACTCATCATAAAATCCATATCACCTTCTAGAGGCCTACTACTTGCAGGCATTCCATTTTCATTAAAAATATGGGCCATGAGCGCTAAGACTTGTGGAATGCCGAGACTACCGGGCTGATCTAAAGGCATGGTATTAGCTATACGCGCATAAAGTGCCGCAGCTGGCACTCCAGCCCAGATCGCATCAAATGACCGACCAGAAAACTCCTGCACACTATGACAACGCGCGCAGAGACTTTCGAACAAACCAGCGCCGCGCTGGGCTTGCTGTGCGGTATAGATGCCGTCCATTGAAGTTTCTGGAACCTGTTCAGAGCAAGTTGCGAACAGTATTAACGCAATAATAAATACTGTTCGCTTCATCCTTGTTGGCACTGAGTTATGCCCTTGGCGGATTGTCGAATTGCAGGGCTGAAGGGCAGGAAGTACCAGTGAAGTCTCCCTGCACCCATGCCTCAAGTGCCTGACGCTCTGGATCATCCTTCGAATACCAGCGTCTACCGCCATTATGCATTAAGTCTCCGCCCGCATTGGGGTGAAGTGGTTTGTGCAGAAAGCGGCTGAAATCAGGGCGGCCAGGGTCGACAAAATTGAGCAGCTCTTCGAAAGCTAGCTGTGACTGTTCTACTGTCCAATAACTATTTGCCGCCGGAGGAATTGCAAACTGACCGCTGTGACACTCTGTGCAAGGCATAGCATTGTCAATTGGATTGACAAATATGGGCTGCACGCAGGAACGGAAGAAGTCGAAATCAACTTCAACTAGAGGGTCCGTCGCTGCAGTAGGGTCACCGGATGCAATCCATTCAGCAATCAAACGATATTCGCTGTGATTGACTGAATCCCAGAATATACCTCCAGAATGACTTTCACCGCCAACAATTGGTGCCAACGGGGCAAGCAGTAAGCGACTCGCTTCCGGATCACTAGGGTTAACCAGCATGGCCACGTTTTCAAAGTTTTGTCGTGACTCTTCTTCAGTCCAAAATACTTCGCCATTTTCCTCAGTTAAAGGTAACAACCCAAGAGGGGCATTGGCCTGAACGGTATGGCAGGCGACACATGCAGTATCGGGGCCGACAAAGCCACCACGATAGCGGATGAAAATCGGCTCGATGGATTCTTTGTAGAAATCATAATCCAAGCCTTTTGCTGCATCCCCAGCAGAAGTGTTTGCCGCAGTTTGCACTGCAGAAGGTGCTGACTCTTCACTACAGCCGATAATAGTCACCGCGATCAGTAGCAGGAGCGCGCGCATTGAACTAATAACGGTCATTGCACTTCCCCTTCCCAATCCACCGGCATAATTGCTGTGAAAATTCGCTTCGGCGCCTGGCCTACTGGAAAGCGCTTAATGACTTCCTGTTTTTCTATATCAACTACCGCAGTTTCATTATGACCGGATACCCCTACCCAGAGATATTTGCTGTCTGGGGTAGTGGTGATCCACGCAGGATTACCGATGTAGACTCTGCCTATGTACTCATAATCCGGGAATGAATAGCCATAAATGTGCGAAGTTGCGCGGCTGGAATGCCAAACCTGGCTGTGGTCGGGCAGCACTACGACGCCGTGGCTTGGTGCGCTCTGAATTCCATCGGCAGTTTGATCCATGCGGTCCCAAGAACCTTCAGGTGGACTGATCTTGTTCATCAGTTCCTGAGTTTCCCAATCAAATTCCCAGAAACCATGCCAGCCACCTACATTCACCAACAAAGAGCGGGTCGACCCGTCTTCATTGGTTGAAAAAGTCAGCGGTCGCACGCCACCGGTAAATGGGTTTTGTGAATAAGGAATAGACATCTCCCATTCTACTTCGTCAGTTTCAGTGTCTATAGCAATAATCTCGCTTGCACCGATCATTCCACCAACCGCATACCGGCCGTCTGGTGTGACGAAGGTGTTGTGAACGCCACCACCAGTTTCGATGTTGGCAATAATTTCATTGGTATCCATGTCAATTACTTGAATCAAAGGCTCTGCGATGATTGCTACATAAATCTTTCGCGCCGTCATGCTGGCAGAAAGATTATGGGGGCCGCTAGCCAAGGGAATACGTTTGGTGACTTCGAAAGTGCGAGTGTCGACTACATCGACCGTATTATCGTGTTCGTTGGTAAAATAGTAGTGAGTCCCATCGGCATGAACTGTAGCACCGTGGTTATGGGGCAGGTTTTCAATATAACCCACTTGCTCCATGGTCGCCGGGTCGAATATATAGACATCATCGCCGGCCGAATTTGTCTGAAGTATACGCACGGGACGATCAGTAATCGGTCCGTTTACAAAATCTGAAATATAAGTTTGAGCAATGAGCGACGTGCTCAGCATGCCCGCGAACACCAAGCCACAGCTAATCAGTTTTTTCACAGGGACCTCCAAGATTATTCTAGTTAAAGGGTTTGTGTGCTTTCCGCCGCATTGTATCAACAGGACAGTCAATAATCCTAAGAAAAGGACAGCGGATCGATGGAAAAATGTCTCATAAATAGGCTAAAAGGGGGAGGTAAAGGGCAAATACAGGTGTTTTGACTAACTCGATCATATAAAGTCATCACACATTTTAATCCTGCCAAACACACAGACTGTGCAAGTTCGAGTTTTTCCCATCAATAACCGTCCGTCCAGAATAGTATGTATACGGGTGCAATGGAACCATCCTGCCTTATCGGGGTGTGCCCCCTAGGGTGGGGAGCTGGCTGGGCGGTTGCTAGGAAAAAAGGCCGCTACTTCGAGCGTACTTTACACCAAGGGTTATAATACAGAGCACTATCCCACTGAGAGGCTCCTAGCATGCAAATTAAGCGATTACTGGACGATAGAGTAGCATTAGGACCAGGAGCATTTTAATTGTTAATAGGTAATTATTTCTTTAAAATTGCCTTTATCAGGATTAAAAACAAATCAAGGAGAAAATTATATGTTAATTGCTGTACGAGCAGAAGTTGAGAGCGTTGATCACTGGAAGGAGCAATTCAAAACTCATAATGATTTGTTTAAGAGTCAGGGCGTGTCTCTCGCATATATGGGAGCATTAGGCGAAGACAAAGTGCTTGGAGTTTTTGAGACTAATGATCCAGATGAATTTATCAGGATATTTAACGATCCGGCTACCGCAGAGGCAATGGAAAACGACAGAATTACTGGTGGTGTTGAATTGTTCCTGCTTGACGAAACATTTATACCTTAATTGTCAGACCCTTCCGAGCATCAAAAATGGAGCGCATTGTAAGTTTGTAGAGCATGAAGGCAGGCTAGAATACTGTAGACCTTATCAATCGAGAGACATAAGGTAGATAACCAAGCAAGCCGGAGCTAATAGCCCCATCAGTTGAATTGTATAAAGCGATAAGAGCATCACGCTCAATTTGCGGAACCTGCGCATAGGACACTCCTGCTATTGAGATAAGCAGAGGGGCAGGGCAACTCTAACGTCATACAGTATAGTCAGAGCTACCAAGCCAGAAGTTACCGTGGAATATATAGGAGTCTAATCTAGAGCCATTTAGACTCCTCTGTGGTTAGAACTTGGTGCAGTTGTAAATTATGGCGGCTACGGAGTCCCTCTTCTAAGATGAAGAGCTTAGCACTCCATACAGCTCAGACATTCCCATCCTGCCCGTGTCTCTACCCATTAATATATGCGTACTAGATAGGTCATCAAGACAGCTAGTTATACGGCCACCAAGAGTAAGAGTGTCTTTTTTTGAGCAATCAAGTCCACGCTCAGTATCCCCTTCTTTATAACTGGAATTCTCACCGTCTATAGTGAGTAGGAGAGGCACAGGAATTATGGCCCTCTGCCTCCAGCTAGAGTTTTCCCAATTGAGCATTGTTCCTGCTGTTTGCTGACAAGCCCAAATCTCTTTCTCTTGAGCTACTACACCAGAACACGCAAGAGCTGCCGCGAGTAGTAGAGTCTTCTTCATTTTGTCCCCTGTGTTTATAGTTTCTTGGCTATCTCTGCAAGCATTGCCGCGTCACTTATTTCACTCTCCTCGCACCAACCTTTACCGCACGTGTAGCTAGTGCCGGTTAGGCGGTCTACCTTGAAGTGAAGTACTGCGAGGTTATCTGTTCCGCTTGATGGCGTTATGTCCCATCTCAACATCCAAGTTGCTATTACCACCACGGCAATGGCTAGGTAGAAGTGTCTGTCACTCATTGTTCTGTCTCCTTATTTGCTACCCAAGGCAAGGGAAGCTCGCAGAGTTATTGTTGCTAGTAGTTTGTTCATTCTACAAGTGTTAATCGGATTTCGATTTTTTCGCCATCATTAGTTTCAATGCGTATAAAAAAGACGTTTTCCTCAGGGCGTTCGT
>CAVOCG010000095.1:0-10610 GCA_963694095.1 Gammaproteobacteria bacterium | reverse complement strand
AGTTGATACCCATCACGAACCGGGTGAAGAGATCTGGGTCGTGGATGTGGAAACCCATCGGAGGATGCATCGCTTAGAGCTGGAGGTGCCGGTTAGAAGTTTGATGGTGACCCAGGAAACTGAGCCAAAGTTAATTATTTCTGATGATGAGGGTGGCACCCATATTTATGACGCGCTGACCCTTGCCTACGAGCGCACGATAGAGACGCCAAGGGCATCGATGTTTGAGGATTTTTGATGATTGACCCGTTGCTTTTGCAAATAATCTCATTCGGCTTTGCGTTGCTGCTTATTACTGCCGCATTGCACAAATTTAATAATAAATTGGAGTTTCTGGGCATTCTTCAAGCGTATCAAATTTTACCGGACAAGAGCGCAGGGCTGGTGGTGAATTTCTTGCCCGTATTTGAGGCGGCCCTGGGAATTGCCTGGTTAGTTCCTGGGTTATTGTGGCTTCAATTTGAGTTTGTTTCTCTGTTAAGCGCCATGTTGCTAACAGCCTATACCATGGCGATTGGGATTAACCTGTTACGCGGTCGCCGCCATATCGATTGTGGTTGTGGGTTTTCTTCATTGGCAAAACCGGGCAGTAAGGCGCTAAGCTCAGGTGGTATTCAGCAATTGTCCGGCGGCTTAGTGATACGCAATGGGCTGTTGATTTTGGCGGCCATGATTGCCGCAATCCCCCCCACTCAGCGTGCACTTGGTTTTATTGATTATCTGAATCTAGTTACAGCGCTAACAACATTAATTTTGTTATATGGTGCTTTTAATCAATTGCTGGCAAATCACAATGCCATCGGTGCCTGGATGAATTCTGCACCAACAAATAAATCAATGGGAGATGCCCATGGTTGAATCATTGGTAATATCTAATATTATTCTTTGGATTGTAGTTATCACTCTGGCACTTCTGGTGTTCGCCTTAACTCGTCAGGTAGGCATCCTGCATGAACGGGTAGCACCAGCCGGTGCTTTAATGCCAACCTCAGGACCAAAGGTGGGAGAGCTAACCGAAGAGCTTGCATTAACCGCAATCGATGGCAGTTCACTGGTTATCGGTGGTGCTAATGAGTCGGCTCTTGCAACTTTTATATTATTTATCTCACCTACATGTCCGGTGTGTAAGTCGCTTGTGCCAACGGCTAAATCTTTAGTCAGTTCTGAGAAGGGCCGCATGCAACTCATTTTCGCCAGCGATGGTGACGACCTTAAACAACATAAGGCCTATATGAAGGACCTTAAGATAAATAGTGATCCCTATGTGCTATCGCAGGCGCTTGGCATGAGTTTCGAGGTAAGCAAATTACCTTTCGCTGTGTTGATCGCCGGCGACGGCACTCTCAAAAGCAAAGGATTGGTTAACACCCGGGAGCACATGGAGAGTTTGATTGAGTCAATGGACACAGGGATTGCTACTGTGCAGGAATATATCGTTGGAACGCAAGCGGACGACGCTAATTCAGAAATCGAGACTGCAGCGGTGGAACAAACATCATGAATATAGAAAGAATAATAGATCGTACCTACTACTGGATTGATGATAGCGCGCGTCGAACCAGCTTGATGCTGGCACGCAAACTGTCGCGACGAAATTTCCTGTCGCGGATTGGCATGATGTTAGCCGGTGCGGCAGCGTTCCCTCTGCTGCCGGTAGCGCGGTCCTTTGCCCAATCTTCGGTGCAAGAAATGGGCGACCCACAGAGCTGTGACTACTGGCGTTATTGTGCCATGAGCGGCACCCTTTGTTCCTGCTGCGGTGGCTCATACACTTCCTGCCCGCCTGGCGCGGAACCTTCACCAATCACCTGGGTTGGCACCTGTCACAATCCGGTTGATGGCCGAGACTATTTGATGTCCTATAACGATTGCTGTGGTAAGGCATCTTGTTCTCGCTGTAGTTGCCACAACACCGAACGGGATAAACCAGTGTACTTCAACAGCAATAGCAGCACGGTGCTGTGGTGTTTCGGTACAGAAAACACCAGTTACCACTGTACTGTTTCCCTGGTGCTTGGAACGACTAGCGAATGATCAAAACATTGCGGCATTTTAAGTTTGCCAAATTTATTTTTATTCTCATGCCAGTTTTATTATTGTTATGTAGTAATAGTCTAAATGCAGCCAGCCCCCGTATGAATTATTTGTTGCGTTGTACCGGATGTCATGGTGCCACTGGTGCAGGTTCACCACCGAACGTGCCAACCCTGGTTGGTGAATTGGGGCGCATGTTGAGTGTGCCCCAGATGCGCGAATATTTGCTACGCATACCGGGTGCGTCGCAAGCGCTGTTGTCGGACAGCGAACTGGCGGATGTAATGAACTGGATGCTCGAAGAGTTTAATGCAGACACCTTGCCTGAAAGTTTTAGTAAATATACCGCCGCCGAAATAACCAGGTCACGCGGGAATGTGATGGCGGACCCGCTTAAGTATCGGATTGAGTTTTGGGGTCCCTACAGCGATTAATATTGAAAATAAATCACCAATCTCGGTATTTTTGTGCTAAAGTGCCGCCCGATTAGCTACAGGACTCTTTTTATAGTAGCTGATCGTGCATAATCTTTAGTAACAAGGTCATCTCTCTGCAATAATATTGTGGTCACTTGAGACTTCACGTCTTCACCTTCACTTCTGAACTAGTCGTTGCTTAAAGCAACGTCCGTCTTCAAAAGCTACTTATCGAATGCACAACCGTGCAACCAAACTAAGAATTTGGGATCACAACACAACATAAAAAGTGCCTCCGGCGCAGTAATAACTCGTTGCTCAGCGGTAGCGCATTGTTTTTTTTAATTAGTAAAAATGCACGCATTGTGCAAAAGAGAAATAGAATGACTTTTAACACACTCGGTCTAACCGAAACATTGTTGAGCGCTGTGAGCAAATCAGGCTACACAAAACCAACAGCAATTCAAGAACAGGCAATTCCTGTCATATTAAATGGCAAGGATGTAATGGCTGCAGCCCAAACCGGGACTGGTAAAACTGCTGGTTTTACTTTACCCTTACTCCAATTGCTAAGTAAAAAAACTCGCAGCAAAAACCCTAAGGTGAAAGCATTGGTGATAACACCAACGCGTGAACTTGCAGCACAGGTTCAGGATAGCATCCATACCTATGGAACCAACGAGAATTTATCATCCAGTGTCGTATTCGGTGGGGTAAATATAAATCCGCAAAAGCAGGCTCTTAGGCGTGGTGTCGATGTATTGGTCGCTACACCGGGCAGGTTGTTGGACCTCTATCAGCAAAAATCGGTCAAACTCAACGAAGTTGAAATATTGGTATTGGATGAAGCTGATCGCATGTTGGACATGGGTTTTATCCATGACATCAGACGAATTCTGGCTTTGTTACCGAAGCAACGGCAGAACCTGATGTTTTCCGCAACCTTCTCCAACGAAATCCGCAAACTGGCTAAGACCATCTGTCGCGACCCTGTCGAAATTGATGTGGCGCCCAGGAATTCTACTGTTGATGCCATTTCACAAAAACTTTATCTGGTAGAAAAAAGCAACAAGGCTGAATTTTTAAGCCAATACCTGCTATCGAATGCCGGTCAGACCCTGGTTTTTAGCCGTACCAAACACGGCGCTAATAATTTGGTGAAGAAGCTTCACAGAGACAATATTTCCTCCGTAGCAATTCACGGCAATAAATCCCAGGCGCAGCGGACTCGTGCTCTGGGTGATTTTAAAGAAAACAAGGTTCAGGTTTTGGTAGCTACCGACATCGCCGCTCGCGGCATCGATATCGAGCAACTAGCGACAGTGATCAATTTCGATCTACCTCACGTTGCTGAAGACTATGTACATCGTATTGGTCGTACAGGTCGGGCTGGAGCTATTGGTCAGGCCGTATCACTTGTCAGCAGTGATGAAAGAAAGCAGTTGAAAGATATTGAGCGTCTTATCAAACAATCAATTGAGCGTGTTAGCAATGAAGGATTTACTTTATCCCGCCCCACCCAAAATAAGCCCGTTGAACAAAAAACACGGGTAAAAGCAGCGGGTAAGGCGCGGACGCGCAATTCACGGCGCTGAAAGCCAAACTCAAACAAGAAAGCTGGCAATGGTAACAATCGAAATGGGTCGGAACCCAGGGCTAGTGCGCGCTGGTAATTGAGCGCAGTACGTGGATTTTGTAGGCTAGATGACCCTGTTGTGCTAAAGGGTCAGCTTTCAGTTTGTGATGCTCTTAAACCAATGCCTTTACTTCGCTATTGCTCGCTAATATCACCGCAAGGTGTTATTAGGAAGAATGCCGGGCCAAATATTGTAAATTATTGCCCCCTGAAAATCCCAATCAGCTGGAAGTTTTGTGCTATAAACACGCTAAGGTGTTTTGTAGATTAGTGGCTTGGAGCCGGCTTTTTTAAGATGTAGACGGATCGCGTTATGCATATTCATATTCTAGGCATTTGTGGCACCTTCATGGGTAGTCTGGCGGTACTCGCCAAACAGTTAGGCCATATGGTCAGTGGAAGTGATGCAAATGTCTACCCACCGATGAGTACCCAGCTTGAAGAGCAGGGAATTGAGCTGGCCGAAGGTTTTAAACTCGAGCACTTACAACCCCATCCTGATCTGGTGGTAATAGGGAATGCACTTTCCCGGGGTAACCCTGCGGTTGAATATGTACTGAACAGTGGAATTGATTACTGTTCTGGACCGCAATGGTTGGCGCAGTGGGTGCTGAAGGACAAATGGGTACTTGGTGTGGCTGGAACTCATGGCAAAACCACAACCAGCGCGATGTTAACCTGGATACTGGAATACGCAGGGATGAAGCCTGGTTATCTCATTGGTGGCGTCACCAATAATTTTCAAAGTTCTGCAGATGTGGGCGATTCGATATTTTTTGTGGTTGAGGCCGATGAGTACGACAGTGCTTTTTTCGACAAGCGATCAAAATTTGTCCACTATGCGCCGCGAACGACCATTATCAATAACCTGGAATTTGATCATGCCGATATCTTCTGCAGTCTCGATGATATTAAACGACAGTTTCATCACTTGGTCAGAACAATCCCAGGCAACGGGCTAATTCTTTCACCTGCCGGGGATACACAGATTGAGAATATGTTGCACGGTGGTTGCTGGACACCACGTCAGCAATTCGGGATTGGGGTAGACGAGGAAATCTGTAAGAAACTGGCAACCGGCGGCGAACCTTACTGGAATGCCATTCAAACCACTCCTGATGGCAGTGAGTTTGAGGTGGTTAAGTACGGTGGTGGACAGGACGGTGACGGGTTAAGTCGTAGCACGGTGCGTTGGGGGCAAACTGGCAAACACAATGTCAGCAATGGACTGGCTGCAATCGCCGGGGCTCACCATGCCGGTGTTGAAGTTGCTGCGGCCTGTTCTGCGTTGGGAGAATTTCGAGGTGTAAAACGGCGGCTGGAGTTACTTGGCGAAATTGGTGGGGTAAGTGTTTATGATGATTTTGCTCATCACCCGACAGCTATCGCTACGACTCTGGAAGGCATGCAATCGAAGTTGAGAAATAGCCCGGGATCGAGGTTAATTGCTGTAATCGAGCCCAGGTCCAACACCATGAAAATGAGCGTGCATCAGGCCGAACTGACAAGTTCGTGTGAGTGTGCAGACATGACGCTTTGGCTGCGGCCGAGCAATTCTGAATTGGATCTGGATCGGGTTGTTTATGACAGCAAGGCGCCAGGTAAATTATTTAAAGAAGTTGACGAAATAGTGAGCTATCTTAAAGCGAGCAGCAAGTCCGGAGATCATATTGTAATTATGAGTAATGGGGGCTTCGGGGGAATACATGATAAGTTGCTAGACGCGCTGGCGAGTGCTTCTGGTCATGAATGAAAGGCAGGAAATTTCGCTTTTCCCGCTTAAATCCGTCATGTTTCCTGGCGGGCGTTTAAAACTGCAGATTTTTGAGCAGCGTTATATTGATCTGGTAAAGCAATCGTTGCGAATGAATTCCGGATTTGGAATCTGCCTGTTAAAGGATGGTGAAGAGGCTATTAGACCTGGCACGACACAGACCGTTCATCGAATTGGCACCTATGTGCACATCATCGACTGGGACCAACTTGGCAACAGATTGTTGGGCATTACGGTCAAAGGGGTACAAAAAGTTACCGTTAATGATTACTGGCAAGTGGATAGTGGTCTGCTCATGGCAAATGTTAATTACAGCTCGGTTGATAAACTGGGAAAAGAAAAAATTGAACTGGATGAACAATTCCAGCAGTTGGCAGATTTACTACACAATCTTGAACAGCACCCTCTGGTTGAGGATATGAATCTGGATATCGATTACAACAACCTATGGGACCTGGGTTGGCGCTTAAGTGAGCTGATGCCAATCACGCCGGATAAGAAACAGCAATTGTTGGAGCTTGATGATCCGTGGGAACGAATACGTACTATCGAACAATGGGTGGCAGACTTGGCCAATGGGCACTAATCAGGTAACGCTGCTGCGTGCATGTTGAGGTAGGCTATCGTGTTAGTGGATTGGATTGATGCATCGAATTAGAGCCCGGAGCAATGGCTGGCGATCAGCATCATGGTTTTCGTGGTTTTAGCCGCCGTGGTTTTACTCTTACGCATGGCCAAATTATTTAAGATGGCGCATAAGCCAGCATACAAACCAAACCTGAGGCCGCTCAGGCGAACAAGAGAGCGCAACAAATGAAGGGTAAATTTATCCTGAAGTGTTTGCTATTGGTGGTCGCGCCGCTGACACTAAATTCTCACGCCATTATCACCCGCCACGATAACGGAGTGTCAAAATATGTGGTGAACCCCAGCTTGTACCCTGCTGTTTTCTATTTGGAGAAACAGGGAAACCGGAAAGTGTGCGTAGCCACATTGATTCATGAGAGTTGGGCAATCACCGCAGCCCACTGCGCGCAGGAGACTTCACTCGCTCAAAACATGCTGAGCGGAAAGCGATTCGAAGTGAGATTGGCAGGAAGGGTGCAAATAGTTGATCGCTTGGTGGTGCACCCTGAATACGGAGAAGATTTTGTCGACGATGTGGATTTAGCCTTATTGCATTTTCGCGAACCACTTTCCTTCCCAAGACCTCTCCCGTTGCATTCCACTAAGGATGAACTAGACCAAACTGTGAGTATTTTGGGCTGGGGATTTTATGGTTTGGGAACCACTGGAAGAGAGTATGACGATGGCAAGTTGCGCCTTGCACAGAATAAAATCACCAAAGCTGCTGGCAAGTTACAGTTTGAATTTGAAGATCCACGCTTGTCTGATAGTCGGGCGTTGGACCTGGAAGGAGTGCCCGGCCTAGGCGATAGTGGCGGGCCTGCGCTGATCGAAACTAGCGCTGGTTACTTTCTAGCAGGAGTCGCAGTGGGCGAGTTAGTGACGCCGGGCTTTAGCGAAGAAACTCAGGGTAAATATGGTGCAGTTGCGGTTTACGAGCGCATCTCCAGCCATCTGGATTGGATAAGAAACATTGTAGGAACGGATTAACTGGATTGATGGATATAAATCAACCAATTGACGAACGGTAGGTATCAACATGATTAAGAAGCTTATTTTCACATGCGAAGTATTAATACTTTTGGTAGTGGGTGGCGGTTTTTTTACCTCGATTCACTGGTGAAAAACGGTATTGAAATTGGCGGATCGCAAGTGTTAGGGGCAACGGTTACAGTTGTCTCAGTTTCGATCTCAGCCATCAATGGAACTGGGAGTATCACTGGGTTAAAGATTCAAAATCTGTAAGGTTTTACCCTGGAATATGCCATTGAACGTGGTTCCATAGCGGTAGATCTGGATGTAAGCTCGCTATTATCTGCAACGATTTAAATCGACAGTGTCATTATTTCTAATCCACAGGTTACTTATGAAAATCGGATTACCACAGGCAATATTTGGGCACTGTTGAATAATTTATCCAGCGATAGTAATGAATCCGGTGCTGCAGCCAATGCCTCTTAAGGGACAAGCCTAGGGGTTATAATTGTGGATTTACAGATGATCGACTCACAGGTCAACGTAATGGCCGCTGCGATGACTGCGCCAATACAATTACCTGATGTACACATAGAAAATATTGGAGAGGAGGGGGATTCGGTTTCTTTTCCTGAAGCAAATCGTCAAATACTTGCTGCGTTGAGCAACTCCATACTCAGCCCTAATTTGCCGGACATTGGCGAGCTAACTGAGAATATTGAGGAAAAGCTATAAGAGGGTGTACAGCAAATTGAGGACGCTGTGGGGGGATACTGTAGATGATCTAGTCAATCAATATTTTCTAACCCGTCTCAACACTGCGGCGCGATAGCATATCCAATAGTCTGGAGCTTGCCGGGTTGTCTTAGTATGTGTAGCCGATTCTTGCTATATTGAGGCACTTTAGTAAATTGATAGATTCAGGGGGATCTAGTATGACGATACAAGTAGGAGACGCAATACCGGCTGGAAATTTCAAGGTGATGACCGCAGATGGTCCAACGGACATGAGTACCGATGAGGTATTTTCCGGGAAGAAAGTGGTTTTCTTTGCAGTCCCCGGGGCCTTTACACCAGGCTGTTCCATGACCCATTTGCCAGGTTATGTTGTAAACGCTGACGCCATCAAGGCGAAAGGTGTAGACACAATTGCCTGTATGTCGGTTAACGACGCCTTCGTGATGGGAGCCTGGGGTGCTGCACAAAACGCTGAGGAAATTCTGATGCTTGGAGATGGTAATGGTGAATTTACCCGTGCTATTGGCCTTGAACTTGATGCCAGTGGTTTTGGTATGGGAACCAGAGCCCAGCGTTTCGGCATGATTGTAGAAGGCGGGAAGGTGACACAATTAGGCATCGAAGCACCTGGTGAAATCAAGGTGAGTGCTGCCGAATCTGTATTGGACATTCTGTAATTTCGGTGCATGGGGTTGCTCTCCTTGTTTAAACGGTTATTGGCAATTGGTTTGCTCCTATCAATCGGATACGCATCGACAGTTACCCTACGCACAGAAGTTGAACCTCGGGCAGTTCTAGAAGAGCGGTTTATTTAACGCACTATCGCGCTTGAGCAGACCCTGTAGGATGAAAACCGAATTCAGAATGTGAGCTTCCCGCTCCTGAAAGGCGCAGCAGATTTTTGTCGTTCCAAGGTGATTAAAAGCGTTGGTATGGAAGTCGCTACTGGCTTTGATTTAGAGGAAGACTTTTAGCGCGTTGCCCGTGAGTTATCCATCGGGGCATCAGTTACAGTTATCCTTGTGGCCAGCGAAGGGCCGGCAGCCACTGCCGGCCTAAAAAGAAAAGACATTATTACCGCAGTAAATAATAATCCATTTATGTCAGGTGCTAACGCCTCCGCAGT
Source organism: Gammaproteobacteria bacterium (assembly GCA_963694095.1). Taxonomy (GTDB): domain Bacteria; phylum Pseudomonadota; class Gammaproteobacteria; order Pseudomonadales; family Pseudohongiellaceae; genus UBA9145. Next base: position 1,284 of record CAVOCG010000095.1, on the reverse strand, counting down.
GTTTTACCGAGAGTGACAAAGAGTTGGCTTTGGTAGTAGCCCATGCATTAGTCCATAACATCATGGGCCATATTGGAAAGAAGTAGCAAAATTATTGGTTGGGTGCAGCCTTCGATATAGCTGCTCACACGTAGGGCTGCAACACCAATGGCTACTTTGGTGAGCTAACGGGTAAGGCTTATACCAAGAATATTGTAGCGGAAGCCGATTATGTGGGGATGTATATATTGGCAAATTCAGGAATGGAACTAGATGGTGCGACTTACTTTTGGCGACGCATGGCCATCGAAAGCCCGGCAAACATTGCTTCTGGGCATACTTCTACCCATCCAGCTAGGGGCAGAAAAATTTCTTGCGTTGGAGAGTATGGTGGAGGAGATAGCCCAGAAAAGAGCGTTAGATGCCCCGTTTAGGCTAGAATTGAAATAATAACAATTAAACAAGAACAACTAAACAAGAACAGAGTTATTTAATGAACACTGAAACAAGAGTGTATCAATCTGTGCGCAATTGTTTAGCTAAAATGTTTTAATTGAAACCGCAAAACCTTAATAAGAAGTAAACAAGATGACAGCAAGGGATGACTAATGGCCGAGCTTACTGGCGATAATGTGAATGAGGGGAAGACCACACCGCTGCGAAGCAAGATTGGGCTTTGGCTTGGCCCATTAGCGTTCGTTTTTATGTTGGTTTTTGTCGACCTAGACCCGGCAAATCCGACAGTTACCCGTATGGCTGCAGTCATCCTCATCATGGCAATCTGGTGGATCACCGAGGCAATTCCTCTGCCGGTTACCGCTTTGTTACCTATTGTGTTATTTCCCTTTATGGGGATTATGCGTGGCAGAGAAAGCTCGGCTGCTAGCAATATCGATTTTGATACCGTATCTATCAGCAATGGCCTGACATCCTCCGATTTCGACATTCTTTTCCCCGGTGTGGCTAGCCAGTATATGAGCTGGATTATATTGCTGTTCATGGGTGGCTTTATAATTGCCATTGCGGTTGAAAAATGGAACCTGCACAAACGCATCGCGTTGCACATTTTAAATATAATTGGCGGCCAACCACACCGGTTGGTGCTTGGGTTCATGGTGGCAACGGGTGGTTTATCCATGTGGCTCTCAAATACTGCAACAGCCATGATGATGATGCCAATGGGCCTGTCGCTGGTTTTATTGTATGAAGAACTTAACCAGAAAATAGTAGCTGAAGGGGGGGTAATTGATTCGAGGGCAGAGAATTTTTCATTAAATTTATTACTAGGCATTGCATACTCTGCCT
>CAVOCG010000094.1:0-10668 GCA_963694095.1 Gammaproteobacteria bacterium | reverse complement strand
TGAAAGCCTCAGAAATTCCGATGACTTTGCAAGCGTACCGGGGCCTAGCGAATCAAATCGACGCACCTTTTCATTTGGGAATTACTGAAGCGGGTGGCTTGCGAGCCGGTACAGTCAAATCGGCCATTGGCTTGGGAGCACTGTTAATGGACGGGATCGGTGACACGATCCGGGTATCACTGGCCGCAGACCCGGTTGAAGAGATTAAGGTTGGGTTCGACATTCTTAGAAGTTTGGGCCTGCGACATAAAGGAGTCAACCTGGTTGCCTGTCCGAGTTGCTCGCGGCAAAATTTTGATGTCATAACTGTGGTTAATGAACTGGAAAAGAGGCTGGAAGATATTAATGTTCCCATCGATGTGGCCGTGATTGGCTGTATCGTCAACGGTCCGGGAGAAGCCAAGGTCTCTGAAATAGGGCTCACTGGGGCCAGCCCCAGCAATCTGGTTTATGTTGATGGAGCGCCTGATCATAAAATCAGTAATGAAAACCTTGTGGACGAACTTGAGACGATGATTAGACAACGGGTTGCAGATAAGAAATCCGGCGGGGATTTGGATAACATCGACCACCCTGACGCAGACAATATAATCGCGACCGGTTAATTACGCCAAACCACTGCTGTTTACAACCGCAAAAAACAGAAATTAATATATGGCAAAAATTCAAGCTATTCGGGGGATGAATGACATCCTTCCAGAACAATCGTTGACCTGGCAATACCTGGAGTCATGCTTTCGCCGGATCGTGCATAGGTATGGTTATCAGGAAATTCGGTTTCCCATTATGGAGCAAACCTCGCTGTTTAAACGTTCTATCGGGGAAGTTACCGATATTGTTGAAAAAGAAATGTACAGCTTTGAGGATCGTAATGGCGACAGTCTGACTCTGCGCCCAGAAGGTACCGCAGGGTGTGTGAGGGCGGCAGATCAACACGGGCTGCTTTATAACCAACAGCAACGTCTGTGGTACACCGGGCCGATGTTCCGCCATGAGAGGCCGCAGAAAGGTCGATACCGGCAGTTTCACCAATTTGGCATAGAAACCTTCGGTATGGCGGGGCCTGATGTCGATGTCGAATTAATTTGCCTTACTGCAGCGCTTTGGCAGGAGCTGGGTCTGACAGAGCATCTTGTGCTTGAGATTAATAATATTGGTAGTGCCGAGGACAGAAATGTCTATGCCAAGACACTCACAACTTATCTTGAAAATAAGCAGGAATTGCTGGATGACGATGCTAGACGTCGTATGCATACAAACCCAATGCGCGTACTCGATAGCAAAAATCCAGCAGTTCAAGAAGTTCTGCAAGATGCCCCGCTGCTAGCAGATTTCGTTAATCAGGAAAGTCAAAATCATTTTCTTTCACTCAAGCAACTGCTAATTGATGCAGGGATTCAGTTTGAGGAAAACCCACGTCTGGTCAGAGGGTTAGACTACTACAATAACTGTGTTTTTGAATGGACTACGGAAATACTGGGTTCGCAGGGAGCCGCGGGCGGTGGCGGGCGTTATGACAAACTAGTGGAAACCTTAGGGGGTAAACCAACTCTAGCGGCGGGTTTTGCTATGGGTATTGAGCGTTTAGTCTTAATGCTGGAGCAGGAGAAGAAAGTGCCGGCTAGAGCTAAAGCGCCTGTTAATGTCTACTTGTTGGTGGTAGGTGAAAAGACGACAAGCCAGGCACTGATATTGGCTGATTCCATCCGTAGGAAATTTCCTGAGCTAGGCCTTATATCACACTGTGGTGGCGGCAAGTACAATAGCCAGCTCAAGAAAGCTTATAATAGCGGGGCGCAAGTTGCAGTCATTCTTGAGCGTGATGATGCCCAGAGTGCGCAGCTTACAGAGGTGAAGTTACGCTCATTGGGCGACACTGCCAGAACACAAACAGTACCCATAAGTGAAGTTTTGACTGCGCTTGGGGATTTTTTGGATGAAGATGTTGGGTGATAAAGGTAATATCCGCGCGGGCAGGCGAACAAACGGGTAGAATTGCGGTCTGATATTTGATTAACAATACGAATTAGTTGCCAGTAGGCAGAATAGAATTTGATGGGAGTGGGTGGTGGCTTTAGACGCAGCAGAAGAAGAAACAATTGAAGCACTAAAGAAGTGGTGGGACGAGAATGGCGTGCAGCTATTGCTAATCGTCGTTGCGGTGGTCGGCTCCTATGGCGCCGTAACACTGTGGCAAAGTGCCAGCAACAACTCGGCAACGTCAGCGTCTGATTTGTACGAGGAAATCCTCAGTCTTGCCCTTAAAGACCCTGGGGTGGTGGTAACCGAGGAAGAGAGTACTCAAATTTCCTCAACTGCCGACACTCTCAAGTCTGACTATTCCGGCTCTGTGTATTCCTTGTATGGCGCGTTATTTGCGGCACAACAAGCCGTTCAAGCAAACGACCTCGATGAGGCTGAGCAAGAGCTACAATGGATATTGGATAATCAGCAAACCGGGTTTTTCAATCAGACTGAAGAAGGTTTGATCTTAACTGCCAATCTTCGTTTGGGGCGCGTCATTCTCGCAAAAGGAGAGGCGGATCGTGCGCTGGACTTAATCAACGGAATCGCCCCTCAATCGTTTGAGTCCGGTTATGCGGAATTACGCGGAGATATTTATATGGCTCTCGATCGGTTGGGTGATGCCTATGAGGCATACACCGCCGCGCAACAAGTTGGAACGGGCAGCCAGACAGTGCAAATGAAACTTGACGACCTGTCTAGTGCAGGCTTGTAACGCCGTATCAGGAAGATGATAGAGTTTTGCCCCATAAGGACGTATTGAGAAGAAGCACATGATAAGCATCGACAATCAGACTACCGAAGTCCTGTCTGACTACCCCGGCCAACAGTATTCTGGCATCGGCCCCTATGCCCGTTGTGCACTGCTTATTGTTGTGTCGCTCACGTTAACTGCTTGCGGAATCTCCGATACACGGATGAATCCGATGAATTGGTTTGGTGATGAAGAGGTAAACCCACCCTCTGAGCTGGTGCAAATTGAGCCAGAAATTAATATGCTCAGGAAGTGGAGTGTGCGAGTTGGAAACGGGCAAGGCGATACCTATAACGAATTAACACCTGTAATTGACGGGCCCACAATCTTTGCGGCCAGTGAGAATGGTAATGTGCTGGCAATAGAGGTGGAAACCGGTGATGTAATCTGGCGCAGTCGCTTAGGAGTGGCGATAACGGGCGGAGTTGGTGCAGGTGAAGGTCTGGTCATGGTAGGCACCACGGATGCTGAAATAATTGCGCTTAGTCAGTCTGATGGTGAAATTTTATGGCGTGCTTCAGTCTCTAGCGAAGTTCTGTCTCCTCCCCAAACCAACGATGAACTAGTCGTAGCACAAACCATTGATGGCAAACTGGTTGCACTAGAAATTGAGAGTGGCGAGCAGCGCTGGATATACGAAACCACTCTGCCAGCACTAACCTTGCGCGGAACCAGTAAACCCGTAATTACTAATTTTGGTTCTGTGATAGCGGGATTCAGTAATGGTACTTTAGTCTCGGTAGCCGCAGATAATGGGGTTTTTCGATGGGAAGAACGTGTGGCTATACCAGAAGGTCGTTATGATATTGACCGCGTGATAGATGTGGATGGTGATTTACTGGTAGCAGGTGATGTAGTACTTGCATCCAGCTATCAGGGAAATCTAATGGCATTTGATATTCAAACCGGACGTATTGTATGGGGCCGGGAAGCGTCCAGTTACCACGGCCTTGGCCAGGGCTTCGGCAACCTCTATTACTGCGATGACTCAGGACACGTGGTTGCGGTAAGAAACAACAGTGATGATGTGGCATGGGAAAACGAGAATTTGTCTTATAGAGGCCTGACAGCTCCAGCGACTATTGGTAACTACGTAGCTGTTGCGGATTTTGAAGGCTATGTGCACCTTTTATCGCAAATAGATGGCCGCATTGTTGGGCGAACACAGATAGACGATGACGGCATTCGTGCGAATCTGCTAGTGAATAGCGGAATGCTTTATGTTTTCAGCAACAGTGGAAGTCTCACTGCATTAACATTGCAATAACCGATTGCTCGGTTTTGCGCCTTAACTCAACTCCTCCTTTTAATGGGTGGGCATCAGCTTAATCAGGTTTTCGCATGAGGCCAGTTATTGCCCTCGTAGGTCGTCCCAACGTAGGTAAATCCACTTTATTTAATCGGCTAACCCGCAGCCGAGACGCGATTGTGGCCAATATGCCTGGTCTGACCCGTGACCGACAATATGGGGAGGGCAGTTTTGAAGATAAAACTTTTATTGCAATCGATACTGGTGGCATCACTGGGTTTGAAGAGGGCATCGACTCGAAAATGGCTTCACAGTCGTTGCTTGCAGTAGAAGAAGCTGATATCTGCTTATTACTGGTCGACGCAAAAGACGGGGTCACCCCGGATGACATACGAATCGTCGATTACCTGCGCAAAAACGACAAGCCCAGTGTTCTGATAGTTAACAAAGTCGATGGCAGGGATGAAGACCAGGCACTGTCTGAGTTTTATAGCTTGGGCATGCAGGAGTTATTCCCCATTACTGCTACTCAGGGGCGCGGCGTTAAGAAAATGCTATTGGCTGTACTTGACAGATTTATAGAGCCTGAAGAAGATGTTAAAGACTTAGCTAATCAAATAGGCGGAACAAAAATTGCCATTGCAGGCCGGCCTAATGTAGGAAAATCGACCTTGGTAAATCGTATGCTTGGCGAAGACCGCGTTGTGGTCTATGACCAGCCAGGCACTACTCGAGATAGTGTATACATACCATTTGAGCGCAGGGGCAAGAATTATACACTGATCGATACCGCTGGAATTCGAAAGCGAGGTAAAACCAAGGAAACAGTAGAAAAGTTTTCAGTGGTGAAGGCGTTGCAGGCCATTCAAGATGCCAATGTGGTGGTGCTGTTGGCCGATGCCAGAACGGGTATTGTTGAGCAGGACCTGCATCTGTTAGGTTATGTAATTGACTCTGGGCGAGCACTAGTGATTGCCCTAAATAAATGGGATGGGATGGAGTCGGGCCAAAAAGATGAAGTTAAACGGGAGATCCGGCGTCGATTTGTGTTTGTGGATTTCGCTAAAATTCACTTTATCTCAGCACTCCATGGCACCGGAGTCGGAGACTTATACAAATCCATAGACAGAGCCTACGAATCTGCCAGGAAGACCCTCGCGACTAGTGTATTAACCCAGGTGCTTGAGAGGGCAGTCGTTGATCATGAGCCCCCATTGATAAATGGTAGAAGAATTAAGTTGCGTTACGCCCATGCAGGTGGTCAAAATCCACCGATTATCGTAATTCATGGCAAGCAAACGGTAAAATTACCGGCTCATTACATTCGTTATTTGGAAAAGACGTTTCGCAAGGCGTTGAAACTTGAAGGCACACCAGTACGAATCGAACTTAGGAGTGGCGACAACCCTTTTATAAAATCGGAAGCAAACCTGAGTCAACAACAAATTGCCCGAAAAAGAAGAATCAAGAAACATCGAAATCTGTAGTATTCTCTTGCGTTATTTATGATATTTGTCATTTATGAAAAGTGCCCTTAAAATAGCCGTCATTGCATTGATTTCACTGATTGTTGTGGTGATTTTTTTCAATCAACCGGACGTGGCATCACGATTTAATCCCTCCGCAAATCCAGCCTATATCCCCCAACCTGAGGACAGCTTCGATTTCTATATTGCGGAAAATGGGCGGCGGATAGACCAGAGCTTAGGTGATTATTATTTTAATCAGCTTGCTGACCCGTTTGGTGCGGCTTACACCAGAGCGGAAGTTGTAGATATGCGTTCACCTTATCAGATCAATCCCTCGCAGGAACGTTGCAATGAGCAGCCAGGAGAGGAATCAATTGGGTTTATGATGGTGCATGGCCTCAGCGATTCACCCTATTTATTAAAACCAGTTGCTGACTCAATTGCTAACGAATACCCCTGTGCATTAGTTCGAGGATTGCTGATTCCTGGTCATAGCACGGTGCCGGGTGATTTGCTTAAGGTGCGGCGATAAGACTGGGATCAAACTTTTGAATTCGGCGTTACCGGGTTTTCTGGTGTGGTAGATTCACTTTATGTGGTGGGTTATTCCAATGGAAGTGTGTTGGCTCTGAATTATTTGGACCGAAATAGAGAAACTGATTTTATAAATGGCCTAATACTTCTGTCTCCTGGGCTTGAAATGCGTGATAACAGGGCTTTCCTAAGTCCCTGGTTGAAGTTTGGGTGGAAATGGATCAATCAGAACTTGGATCAAGATGCCGTTAAATATGAATCATTTCCAATGAATGCTGCGGCGGAATTTTATCATTTAACAAAAGACGTAGGCAGGGCCGATTTTGGACCATTGGACTTACCAGTTTTGATGGTTGTAAGTGGTGATGATACAACTATAAACAATCAGTATTCAGTAGATTTTTTCTGTAATAAAATCACATCCGATTCCCGAAAAATGATTTGGTATCAGTCAAATTTGAGCCGTGAAATACCACAGAGAAAGTGCAATGGAATTAATATTTTTCCAACTGCACAATCAGATCGATTTGTCAGTTATTCCCATGTAGCTATTACTATGCCGCAATCAGACCCCCATTATGGAATGGATGGGAATTACTCTGTTTGTCTGAGGTACAGTGGCGATGCGGCTCTGTTTCTTCGCTGTCGCGAAGATAATGAGGCAACAGTTTACGCGGAACATACTTATCTGAATAAGTTTGGCACCTATCAGGGAAAGCTTGTACGAAGAACGACATTTAATCCCGCCTATGAAGAGATGATTAGCGAGTTGATCTGTTTTGTGGATGGTAATTGCAATGAAGAAGAATTAAATCCATGAGAGTTGATATTGATGCCATAAAGCAGGCACAAAAGAGAATTAAAACTGCGGTAGTAAAAACCCCGTTGTTGAGTTCTGCGTATTTGAATGAGCGTCTGTCCGCTGCAGTTTTTATAAAACCTGAAAATCTGCAGCCTATTGGCGCATTTAAAATACGTGGTGCCTATAATCGGTTAAGCCAGCTCAACGAATCTGAAAAAGCGCTCGGTGTGGTCGCATTTTCATCGGGTAATCATGCACAGGGAGTTGCCTATGCTGCCAGGCAACTCGGAATGGCTGCGACCATAGTTATGCCATCCGACGCCCCGCTGGTAAAATTAGAAGGCACAAGGAAGTTGGGTGCCACAATTCGCCTGTATGATCGGGAAACAGAATCCCGCGAAGCTATTGCAGAGGCTATATCAAAGGATACGGGTGCTGTCTTAGTGCCAGCATTCGATGACCCGGCCATTATAGCGGGACAGGGAACTTGTGCAGTAGAAATAGTAGAGCAACTGGCAAGTAAGAAGCTCATTGCAGATGCTGTGCTTATTCCCTGCGGAGGAGGCGGGTTGCTAGCCGGGGTATCAACGGCAATCAAGGCAATTAGCCAAAATACTCAGGTCTATGGGGTAGAGCCCGAAGGGTTTGATGATCATTACAAATCGAAACTGGCCGGACAGCCTGTGAGCATTGACCCGGGCCGTCATACATTTTGCGATGCACTGCTGGCAACGACTCCCGGTGAGCTTACTTGGTCGATAAACAGCAAGATTGTCGATGGATTCCTGCAAGTTTCCGATGATGATGTTGCCTATGCTATAAGTTATGCGTTTCGTTATTTAAAACTGATAATAGAGCCAGGTGGAGCTGTAGCACTTGCAGCTCTGTTACATGACAAGCTGGATGTAGCTGGGAAAACTGTGTGCATTATTTTGTCCGGGGGAAATATTGACAGTAAAACTTTCATCGAGTGTCTTGAGAAATACCCAACGCCCTAATCGATTTCATTTTCTACTCTGCAGGTAATGTTATGAAAAAAAATAGATATATGTTTATTCAAATTCTTCTGGCAGGAATTATGCTTCTGCCTGGAATTGTTTTCGCCCAAGCTGCTGGCTGCCTGGAATCTTTAGAGTGTGAGTCATCCTGGGTTGATTTGTCGGCCACAGAACGTCAAACGGTTTTTGATTTTTCAGAGGATTATAAAGCGTTTATTCATCAGGCCAGAACAGAATTGAGCTTCGTTGCAGAAGCAATCGAGTTTGCCGAGGCGAATGGCTTTGCAGTTTTCACCGGTGAAACTCACATAGTTCCAGGGGAAAAATTATACGAAGTCAATCGGGATCGCACCATCACGCTGTTTGTGATCGGTGAGGAAGATCTGCAGGCAGGCCTGCATGTGATTGGCGCGCATATTGATTCACCACGACTGGACCTTAAAGGCCGTCCACTGTATCAGGACAGTGAATTTGCATTATTTCAAACCAATTACCATGGTGGGCTGAAATTTCACCAGTGGACTAATTTGCCATTGGCCTTAATGGGGATAATAGATAAGAAGGATGGAACCCGCATTAATCTAAGTATTGGTCTGGAAGCGGATGATCCGATTTTTATGGTCCCTGAACTTTCACCCCATGTTGACCGCGGGCGAGGGTCACAGCAGTTGGATGATTTTATTGGCCCGGAGGATCTGGATCCAATTGTCGGCCACATTCCCGATCAGCAAGAAGGTGGTGAGATAGTAGAGCAGGTGCTAGGTTATTTGGGGCAGCAGTACGGGATCAGTCGAGCCGATTTGGTGTCGGCGGAATTGTCACTGGTCCCTGCCGCTAGACCTAGAGACATGGGTTTCGATAGAGGCCTTATAGCGGCCTATGGTCAGGATGACAGGTTGGCTGCCTATGCCGCAATACGCGCCCTTGCTGATGTCATTAATCCAGAAAAAACCACGATGGCTTACCTAGTGGACAACGAAGAGGTTGGTAATCGTAATAATACCGGTGCTCGCTCGGAATATTTTGCTGGCTTATTGTCACGGCTACTTTACGCTGATCTTGGTGATGCCTATAGAGAACCGATGTTGCGCGGGACCATGCGTAATACCCGGTTTTTTTCAGTTGATGTGAACCCGGGTATAAATCCGATGAATCCGGGAGCATGGGAAACGGGTAACGCACCTAAACTCGGCTACGGCATTAATATAAAGCTATATGGTCAGGGCAATAATGCGAATTCGGAATTTATCGCCTGGACCCGCAGTCTGCTTGATAATGCAGACGTACCATGGCAAACAAGTACCTATAAAGTAGGTAGTGCCGGAGGTGGAACAATAGGTGGAGAATTCTCCAGCCAGAATATTGAGGTGATCGATATTGGTGTACCGCTACTATCGATTCATACACCATTTGCAGTTAGCTCTAAAATTGATGTTTACAATTTGTATCGAGCGGCTACTGCTTTTTATCAATTTGAGGAGTGAAAGTGGCAATACCAGTTTCATTTACTGATTTGGGATATGGAATTACCTGTATTGATACCCAATTAAACCGGTCTGGCTTGGCGGCGTGCTATTTAATTGAGCAAGGTGGCATGGCGGGTTTTATCGATACCGGCACCAACAATTCGGTACCGATTTTGTTGGAAGTGTTGAAGCGGAAAGGATTATCCGCCTCCAATGTTGCCTATGTAATACCTACGCATGTACATCTGGATCACGCGGGAGGCGTGGGAGGCTTGATGCAGCAATGTCCAAATGCCAGCCTGGTAATCCACCCTCGTGGCGCGAGGCATATGATCGATCCGTCGAAGTTGGAACAGGGTTCGCTTGGGGTCTATGGCGAAAAGGCATTCAAAAAAATGTTTGGCACGCTTATACCAGTAGAAGCAGACCGTGTTATTGAGGCTAATGATAGTTTTGAGCTAGATTTTAATGGCCGGCGATTAGTGTTTCTAGATACACCAGGTCATGCGCGTCATCATTTCTGTGTGGTTGACGAGGTGAGCAAGGGGTTATTTACTGGCGATACATTTGGTTCGAGTTACCCTGAATTAAACGCTGGGAAAGAGCGATTTATTTTTCCACCGACGACTCCTGTGCAATTTGATCCGGTCGCCTGGACTAAGTCAATTGATAGGCTGATGGCCCTGTGCCCTGAACGGATTTATCTTACCCATTTTGGCATGCATGAAGACATTGAGCCGCTGGCGAAGCTATTGCGACAAACCATTGAAGGCTACGCTACAATTGCGCTTGATTTACAGCAAGCAGAAAACCGCGCTGAGCGAATTTGCACAGCAATTTTGCAATTCAGTATTCATTATTTGCTCGATAATCAGTGTGGGCTCGATAATGAGGGGATCAAACTATTGATAGAGGACGATATGGCATTAAATGCCCAGGGCCTCGATTATTGGCTGAACTTGGCCCAGGGCCCGAGATAGCCTGTAGAGGCGCCACTCGAGTTAGTGCAATGGGAAAGGGTTAGCAATGAATCCGGATGAGAAAAAACTCCTTCTAATGAAGACTGGTACGACAATACCGTGCTGGTTAGACTTAGGCGAAGATTTTGAAGACTGGATTGTGCGAGAAAGCGGTGCCGAGATCGAGGGTTTTGTGACTAGCGCAGTTCATCTCGAGGAAAAGTTACCTGCTACTGAGAATGTTGCAGGAGTTATCATCACAGGGTCACCCGCGTACCTAACTGACTTAGATTCATGGAACCAGGTAGCAGCAGATTATATTCGTGAATGTTACTTACGGCAAATCCCAGTCCTTGGGATTTGCTATGGACATCAATTAATTGCATGGGCATTTGGCGGCGAAGTAGAATTC
>CAVOCG010000093.1:0-10676 GCA_963694095.1 Gammaproteobacteria bacterium | reverse complement strand
TTTTAGCGGTCAGTCCGCTGCGACCATTCCACTCGGCGCGGTAATAGTCAGTGACCCTCTAACATTCGATGTGCCTGAGTTAAGCAATTTAAGTATTAGTCTGTACCTCCCTGAAGCCAGCGGCTTTCTCACTGCCCATGCTCTGTCCAATCAGACTAACTATATTTCCGAATCGGGTAACCATGCTGCAAGCACTAATTTACCAGTGGCCTCCGAGACCCCAGCCTGGAACCTGCTTACTTCAATTGATGTTTTTAATAGCAATGAATTAACAGCTATAGCTGCAGTAGGCGACTCGATTACCGACGGTTGGGGGTCTACTGCAAGCGCCAATCAACGCTGGCCAAATTATTTTGCCAGACGGCTATTTGCTGATAACTCGACCGCCAAATTTGCCGTCGTCAATGCCGGAATCAGTGGCAACCGGGTTACCACAGAAGACAGTCCAACATTTGGCCAAAACCTGCAAGCGAGATTCGAACGGGATGTCCTAGCACTCAGTAATGTTAGCCATATGGTTTTGATGGAAGGTATCAATGACATTGGCATGTCTTCAAGAGAGCCTGCCGGTTTAATCTCTGCTGAACAGGTAATCGCGGGGTACCAGCAAATAATTGCCAGAGCCCATATCCGTGGCATTAAGGTAATCGGGGCAACGCTCACGCCATTTGAAGGTGCTGCCTATTATACGTCAGAAGGCGAGGTGGAAAGGCAGGCAGTGAATAGTTTCATTCGCAACAGTGGCGAATTTGATGGGATAATCGATTTCGAGAAGGCGGTACAAGACCCTGCTAATCCATCGCGAATCTTGCCTTCTTTCACCGAAGATAATTTGCACCCCAACGATACAGGCTACAAGGCGATGGCAGAACTAATCGATCTGGATTTATTTAGATAAGAAGCCAATGTGCCACTGATTAATGGCTGGCACCCAGTTGCTGTCCAATTTATACGACTCTTGCCGATAAATAGACAATTGGTCGCTAAAGCCCAGGTTGATCTGTTTGACCTTAGGCTTTAGCAACCTCTTTACTCGGTCTTTAGAGTGCTAAAACTGGCTCATCAATGTACTTAAAACGCAATATTCTCCTGCAACGTCATTTCCTCTTCGGTCTTTGTTTATTTTCCTGTCAGATACTTGCGGCACAAGTTACTGAGTTGCATGGGCAAACTGCCAGTGGTGCCTACTATACAATTGCCCTGCCTGAAAACTGGCAACCCCAGAATGGACTGGTAATCTGGAACCATGGCTATCAGGGTTATACCATGAAGGGGCTCGACTCCGATCCTTCGCTTGGGCCACTGGAAGATGTTGTTCTGGCACAGGGCTACGCCATGGCAGCCTCGAGTTACAGCCAGGCTGGCTGGGCCGTTTTCAACTCCCATATTGATAACCAGCAACTCTATGAACAATTTGTGGAACTTGCAGGCCGACCCGGGAAAGTCTTTATCCAGGGGGCCTCATTAGGCGGCATTATAAGTGTTCGCGATCTCGAAGCGGGGCTAATTCCAGAAATAGATGGTGCATTACTCATGTGCGGCGCGGTGGCCGGCTCAGAGAACTGGATTGAAGCATTCGACCTGCGCATGGTTTATGAAGCGGTCTGTGACCAGGTATCCAATGCAGAGTTGCCTACTGATTCCTGGATGGATCAGCCTGAACCCATTATTGGCGAGGCCAAGTTCCTAGAATCTTTGGAACGCTGCACTGGCTTGATTTCGAGTAACTTTCTGGAAGGTCCGCTAGGAGCTCTGCTGCGCAGTAGAGGGCAGAATGAGCGACTGGATCAAATCCTTGATCTAACGAACACCAACATCGAATTTCTGCTACTTAATTTGGGCTATGCAGTGTTTGAAATACCCAGCCTAGTCAATGATGCAATGAAACTGGACGGTCTTCTCCCTTTCGGCAATGCTGGAGTCGATTATGGTGATGATGACATCAACAACCGTGTTCAGCGCAGCGTGGCCCTGCCCTCTTCACGACGGCAGTTCATGGAGAACTACACACCCCTCGGCAATATTGGTAAAGCAAAAGTCGTATCTATTCACACCTCAAAAGATGGGTTGGTACGCGTTGAAAATCAATTAGTGCTCGAGAGCTTGCTGCTACCAACCCAGCTAACCACCGCAGTAGTAATTGAAGATACTCCAAGCCACTGTGAGTTCAGCGAAGATGAAGGTTTGGCTGCCTGGACTAATTTGCTGGATTGGAGCGCGGGTGCCGCCCAACCAAGCGTGCTTGATCTACAGCAAAGCTGCCAGTTAAGTAATCAGGATCCTGAACATTGTCGCTTCGACCCTGCCTTTCAGTTTCGTGAGTCGCTACTAAGCTATCCCAGAGAAAATATTTCGAACTCGCCGGCTTTAAGCAGTTTCGATAGCACCAGCAACCTGCTCTCAATCAAATCCTTACAGGTGGTAGGAAATGAGTTGGACTACGAAATCGAACTGCTCCGATCTCAAGCCAACAACTCATTTTTTACTATCGAAGTGGTACAGTCGTTTCACCAGAACAATCTATGGCAACAGCACCCACTCTTTTTCCCCGACGAAACACTTTTGTATGTACCAAATTTACAGGTGTTACCAGATTCAGAAAACAACACTCGATTCAATCTATTCATGAAATATATCAGCACTGACGAACAAGAAGGATTGCAACTGTTGGAGTTCGAAATCGTCAATTGACAAAGAAAAGGGTGGCAATACAACAAACTGACATTACATCAGAGGTCTAGGAACAATAACGTAGATGTAAAACCAAGGCTAGAATCAACATGTTATGGTCTTTTAGGGCAATTACAACTGCAAAAGTGCAAAATTTTGCCTGTCCCCATGTAATCAATTCTATCTTTCGGCATTAGCACCTATAATCAGCATCCATGGAAACCGAAAATGAAATTCCGGCATTGGATGAAGGTACTGCCATGCTGGCTAATCGCCTCAAAAAGAATTTACGCAGCATAGGTAAATGGGCACGACAACGGAACGTTGACTGCTATCGGCTCTATGATGCCGACATTCCCGAATATGCGTTTGCCATTGACCTCTACAACAATCGTGTGCACCTGCAGGAATACAAAGCACCCGCCTCAATCCCTGAGGACAAGAGTGCGTTCCGACGAAAACAGGCTCTATTGGCAGTGGAATCCACTCTGGGAATTAACTCTGATCTTATCGTTCTTAAAACCCGGCAAAGACAACGGGGTAAGAACCAGTACCAGGTACAAGGAAAAAGCAAAGAAGACTTTGTAGTGGCTGAGGGTACTGCAAAATTTTGGGTGAATTTGAAAGACTATCTGGACACTGGTCTTTTCCTCGACCATCGCCCCATGCGCCGATTCATCTTTGAGAACTCTTCTGGCAAACGCTTTCTCAACCTGTTCTGTTATACCGGTAGCGCCACAGTGCAAGCAGCCCTTGGCGGTGCCACGTCGACTCTTAGCGTTGATCTATCCAATAGGTATCTGGAGTGGGCGCGGCGTAATTTTCACCTCAATGGCATTGGGGGACAACAACACAAACTGAAAAGGAAAGATTGTATTTCCTACCTTGAGAACAGCCATGACAAGTTTGATC
The DNA here is from genome assembly GCA_963694095.1 of Gammaproteobacteria bacterium. Classification (GTDB taxonomy): domain Bacteria; phylum Pseudomonadota; class Gammaproteobacteria; order Pseudomonadales; family Pseudohongiellaceae; genus UBA9145. Next base: position 7,094 of record CAVOCG010000093.1, on the reverse strand, counting down.
TTATTTTTCTTGATCCACCTACTTTTTCGAATTCAAAGAAAATCGAGCACACATTTGATGTGCAAAGAGATCATGTTACCTTGATTAACAATGCAATGAAGTTACTTGCGCCGGATGGCCTGTTAATTTTTTCCTGCAATAAGCGAAAATTTAAAAGTGATATTGCTTTGAACCAGAGGTTCCAGCTCGAAAATCTGGGCCATACCAGCCTTGATAAAGACTACGAGCGTAATCCCAAGATACATCAAGTCTGGTTTATTCGTGCAAAGTGAAATCAGTTCTTTACTTGCATAATGCATTGGCGGTGAATTACCATCTACATCCATGATAAAACCTATTAACACATTACTGATTGGCAGCTTGTTGCTGGTTTGCAACATTGCCTCAGCCCAACCACAGACTCCACAGCTCTCCCCCGTGGGAACCTGGGAAGGCCCGCTGGTATTAGGCAGAGACAATATGAATATTGCATTCACCATCACACTTAGTGAAGGTGAATATAAAGCAGCATTCTTTAGTGCGGGCTTGGGGATCTTCGGCCTACCAGCAGAAGAGATCAAATTTTCCGGTAACAATTTCACTATAAAGCTCGAGCGCTTGAATGCGGACTTTTCAGGCACATTCAGGCTGGATCAAGCTGGTGAAAAATACATTCGTATTGATGGTGACTGGTTTCAGGATAGTGAGCTTGTGCCTATTGTATTGCTCCAAGTTGAAAGCCCTTCTTTTTAACCCAATCAGGTTATATATACCGACTCAGCTCTCTATTGGCGCGCCGTAATCGCTCTGCTAACAAGAGCACAATTTATGTGTGCAGGGCCGCAGCTGAAGCGGGAAAATTTTTCGTCATTGCGTCCATCTGTTCCTTCTCCAATCTAAACAGCACCGCATCAACCTCAATCCGAACACTGGCGGAGCAACCCGCACCCATATTAAGGAGAACTGGCTTTAAGTTATTTTGCTTTTGATGGCAAGTTTGTCGGTTTGTATCAAATCGAAGTGAGCATCACAGCAGACCTTCAATTCGATTTAACTTCCTCTGAAGTAGCCACAGAGTTGATATTGATGCGGATACTACCAGGGCAGGAAATCGACCCCAGCCTTTTTCTACAAGACTAGGATAATGGCAACTTGGGCAATTCCCGAATCAGCCAATCGCTGACTCCCAGCACCTATTGGATAGGAGCCACCAGCTTCCAAACAGAAGATACCGGATCTTACGAGATTTCGATTTCAGTCAACTCTCAGTAAGACCCGGTTTGGTATAAGATCGCGCTTGGTGAATGCTATTAATCAACCGCCATCATTGCGGTACCGAGACGCTTCGGCACCTGACCCACTGCAATTCTGCTGACCACCGTCATCGTAGCGACATCCACGGCAACCGTAGCATTATCACCTGCGGTGCCAATATATGCAGTCTTACCGTCTGGGGTAAAGGTTACCCATTCAGGGTGCTGTCCGACAGGGATCTGAGCGATTTCAGTCAAATCAGGCAAAGAATGGACATAGGCAGAGCCATACACCTTGCTGGTAGACCACAGTGTCGTGCCATCAGGTGAAACACCAAGCCCATGTGCAGGTGCACCCTGCAATCCGTCGTAGTGAGCTTCTTGCCCGGGAACGGGTGGATGCTCTATCCGAGCCACTTCTTCTCGCATATTAAAATCCACTACAGCAAAACCGTGTAATCCAGATAGCTGGACGTAGATATTCTTGGTTGAACCATCAGGATTAGTATCCATGATCATTGGCCTAATGCCCGCGCTCATTTCCACTGTCCAGGCCAATTCATTAGTGGCGGTATCAACCACGTTGATCGTACTTGTCTGAATCGAGCCGCCTATGGCATATTTGTCATCAGGTGTGACATAAACATTGTGTATCGCTCCGTCCACAGGGACAGTCTTGATATTTGTCATTGTTGCCGTATCAATAACATCCAAGGCGCCAGGGCTTTGCATGATGGCAACATAAACCCGACTACCGTCACTGGTTATAGACACATTATTGGGTCGACCGCTGACAGGAATTCGACGCTTTACTCGCAGGGTTCTGGAGTCGACAATATCTAGGCTATGCATTACTTCGTTGGAAATATACAGCTGGGAACCATCTGGTGCTGAAGCAATTCCATGGGGTTTCTCAATATCACTGATCGTGCCAATAACCTGATTGGTATCTGGATCGATGATAGCTGCCCCATCGCCCGCTGCATTGGTTTGAATAATGCGCGCAGCTATAGTGCTTATCGGCTGCCGGGAATCTGCACCCGCCACCCAGTCTGCCATGATACGCCACTCAGGATCGTCCTGATCAGAGAAGTGTTTCCCCCCTCCGTGGAACGGGTCGCCGCCTGCACTTGCGGGCAATGGGTGCGTTAGAAACCGGCTCTGCAATGGATGTTCGCCCGGCGCCACCATAGTGGATGTCGATTCGTAATTCATCCGCGACTGCTCTTCAGTCCAGAACAACGCACCCTCTTCCAGTGCCTGTAAGCGAAAGTTACTACTAGTGGTATGGCATTGGACGCAGCGAAGATTACCATCCCGTTTTGCCAGAAAAATCGGCTGAACTTCATCTCTGAAGTATTCAAAATCCAGGTCCTGCGCAAAAACAGCGGCGGAAAGCAGGCTGGCCAGAGAAATTGCAGCAAGGTTTAAAACAACTGATAAACGACTATTCATAAAGCTTCTCCTCTTTTGGGAGTCGATAGAACCAATTAATTGGACAGCCAGCTTAGATTAGCAGCCACTGCATTGCAATACGTTGCTTGATGGGGGCTCGTCTATTTCTATGTGGAAAGCGAAATCTGCCCCTTTTTCTCTAGTTTTATCAACTACTCCAGAAAATGGCACCCATTGTGTTCCAATCGAAGAGGCGGGCTATTGATTTAGAAAAAGAGGAGTCAATTGAATGCAGGGCCTTTTGCAAAATTGGGAGTGCGCTCCCCATAGCAATCGCCGATGTTAATAGTGCTAAAAATGCAATGGTAAACTTGGCACTATTTAAAACGATGTTGTTCGAAATAAGGTTCGCAAGAAATACACCCACAACATTTGAAATAGTTGGCTTCAGATAAATTACCATCAAGCCCGATAACCCTATGATGACTTCGATCACCACATAAAACTTGATTGGATTGTTTATCCGGTTGCCCCTGAGCGCGACAATCCAATTTCAAATTCCCGGCCCCATCATAAATGCCATTAGTCCCGCAGCAGCGCTCCAAACCTATTTGCCAAGCACAGTGCTGGTTATGCGAAACCAAACTGTTTCTAATATCATTGCAGAACATCCAGACAGAAAAAAACTATCGATGAGAGCCGGATTAATTTTGCATTAGATTCCATTTAACAATTACCTACTTAATTACAAAAACCTGGGACAAACCATCTTACTGCGTTAGCTTTCCTTCACTAAATTCACTTTTAATTTGAGGTCAAGGGCTGACTCAGACCCGATGCCGGCAAGCCGCTGGCAAACACCTTTAGATGCAGCCGATGTTCCTCGAATGCGCTTCGAAATGCAGGATTCATGAAGTAGAGCCCTTCGGCTTGGTCCCGGTCCGGCCCCATGAGATTTAATACCGTCGGTTCGTTGAGTTCGAAAGTCTCGGGATCATCGATAATCAGCACCACTGAGTAAACATCGCGGAGATTGGTATCGGCGAGAGTAAGCTTGAAAGCAAACTCATTGCGTAACTGATCAAAGGTGAATCGGGCATTCAGTTCTATGCCCTGCTGTGACATGGAGAAATCGACTATTTCCGGCTCAACTGTTAACCCGTTAACAAGTTCGGGCGTAGTGGACGGCGCGCGGCGCGCGCTATTGAGTTGCTCGAATTGATAGGCAACCGAGAGTAATTTACTATCACTGAGAAACTCGCCTAATAGTTCCAAACCCACTGGCAGGCCGTTGTCAGTAAACCCTGCCGGCATAGACAAGGCGGGCAGTCCTGAATTTGCACTGAGGCTGCAATTACTTCCTCCCTGAGACTCACCAGTAAAAACCTGCAATTCGCCAATGGTCGGATAAATCATCGCATCGAGTCGGTTTTGTTCAAACACGCCTTCAATGGCTTCTCGTAAGTCGCCCCGTGCTGCTACTGCTGCAATGTACTCATCTTCGTTAAACACCTGTGCTCGACTTCGGCTGAGACGACCATTCACCGCTTCATGGTAAAGGCCCAAATCCACTATATCTGTCAGACTTGATATCTGAGTGCTCAGAAAGAGCGCCAGATATTGATTAAGGTCGATCCTGAATTCATGACCAATCAGTCCGGAGCTGGAAGTAAGATCACCAACCTGGGGGATCTCTATTTCAACAACCTCGACACCGTGGGCTTCAAACCACTCCAATGCTTGCTCAATTACGCTGCGAATAGGACCATCGGCCTCGTCAAAATAGCTTTGCAGCTTGCCAAATCGCAACCCTTCCAGGGAAACTGAATCCAATTCTGAATAAAATTGAGGCAGTACCTGGTCCAATAGTATTTGTGTTGCTGGATCTTTCTCATCAATCCCAGACACGGAATCAAGCACTATGGCCAAGTCAGTGGCGCTGCGCGCTAAAGGCCCGGCTACATCCTGTGTATGTGACAAAGGCATGACACCAAAGATGCTCGAGATTCCCTTGCTAGGTCGCAGGCCTATAAGATTATTAAAAGCTGAGGGTATGCGAATTGATCCACAGGTATCCGAACCCATCCCCACCGCAGCAAAGCTGGCTGCAATAGCAGCCCCGGTACCACCGCTGGAACCACCAGGCACACGCCGAATGTCGTAGGGGTTGCGGGTTTGCCCCACAATCGAGCTTATACTGGTGATGCCGGCAGCATATTCATGCAGGTTGGATTTCGCCAGAACAATGGCGCCCGCCTGGATCAATTTATCAACCTGCGTCGCATTGGCACTGGGTAGGAATCCGGCCAGTGCCACCGAGCCACCCGTGGTGGGCATGTCAGTGGTATTGTAATTATCCTTGACGATTACTGGAATACCATGGAGCAGACCACGTGGTCCGATACGCTGCCTTTCCAGATCCAGTTCATGGGCTAGCGTAATCGCCTGGTCGTTTATTCGGATGATGCTATTCAACTTCGGCCCATCCTGGTCATAGGCTTCGATTCTGGCTAGATAGAGATTAACCAGATCCACCGAAGTCACAGTGCCCTGTTCCAATGTATCCTGTAGTTCCAAAATACTCAGCTCAAATACATCGAAATTCGATTGTGCAGTCAATGCATTGGAAAAATAAACACAACACAAGACAGCTAAAAAATGACCCCCATTACATCGCTTGAAATAGTGCTTTTTGCGTTGCCTAATATTCATCGTCAAATCACCTTACATTGCTCAGTAGCTAAATAAATATTGCTGGTCTGGCGAATCTACTGCGTCGCCCATGATAAAACGTGGCGCAAATCTAAATTGCCTTATTGCCTGCAAAAATACAGCTGAAAGACTGTCAATCGTTACGTCATTGGTCAATTCCGGTTCTTTTACAAATCCTTCTCTATCCACTGTAAAGGAAACTAGAATTCCAGAATCATCATTTTGAGTTCCTGAGGCAGAGCCCAAATCAGGTACAACCAGATACAAGGGGACTAAATTTTCATTGGGCGCCAATCGATTTGCCGCCCCTATGGCTAGTAAGTGCTCTGTTGCGTCCTCACTCCTGCCCAGCCTCTCATAAGCCTCAATCAGGTATAAGCGATTACTCAAGTTGATATTAGAATTCGGATAGGCGGAAAGAGCATCGAATGAAACTAACAGACTATTCAATGCCATTTGATAGCGTTCCTGATACAAATAAATGCGGCCGAATAATAAATTAATCCGGGCAAAATTATTCAAAGCCGCTATTTCCGACTCACCTTGTAAAGCGATCTGCGCCGCCGCCAGAAAAACCAGCGCGGCCTCATCCTCCCCAAGGGAAAATTCTATAGAGCCAAGTTCCAGTTGAATATTACCAGCAGTAATGGAGGCAGCGCCAATGTAACTCTCTGCCAAAGATCGCGCCTTTAGATAATAATCTCGCGCCAACTCCCATTTGCTGTTACTCGCCAAAATCCTTCCCAGGCGCATATAGGGACGAATCATTTCCTGAGTTCCCTTACCAAACTTGCTTTGATATATCGCCACAGCTTCATCCAAATACAACTGGGCCGGTTCGTTCTCAAGCAAATTGGCATAATTTATTGCTAACATTGCAGTGCGTTCGTTATCTTCGCCAAAAAGCGACCGACCGAAATCTAATGCTCGCCTCGCAGCATCTCTTGCCACGACCGGGTTGGAATCCACCGTATTACCATATTGCAAATAAGCTGCGTTAAAGTCTTCCAACTCAGCAGTAGTTTGTGCATACACCAGGGTGGGCAGCAAGAAGCTAACCTGTAGAAAGAGAATTTTAACTAGTCTCATACCAGGCTCCAGTGCCTGCAATCAGAAAACACACACCTTACAGCAAAGGGGTAAAGTAGACTATACAACTCGCTGTAAACTTTTTTAATTTGCTGTGAACTAACGTGATGAAATTGTGTGCTCCGCAATGTGCGCCTAATTTAAGTACTATAAGCAACAATAATCCGGGTAGGCTGGCATCAAAGGCCATAGCCAGAAAACCACTAAAGTGGCTGACAAAAAAATGGCCCGATAAAAAGCACGGGCCATCTTCCTATTGCCCATATCTTCAGCAGATTAAAAAAATCACAGCACTCTCTGCCCAAAACAGAATCATTACTTCAAATATGTTCCAGCCGTCAAGTAGCACACCGAACAACGGAATCAAGTTAGCGCCCAACAAAGCAAGACTGGACGACGACCAAATTGATAACTGCTCCATAATCACAAGATATTGAATGTTGACCTAGAGCTACATCCAGTTTCACTGCTGAGGATTTAGAAACTTTGGCTGCAGTAACGACCTTTCGCGACTCCCCAACCATAACAATAGGATCGATATTTTGTGCCGGAAATAAATTCTTATACTGAGCCAAAAGTTGAACTGCTCGATTGGCATCAACATAGGAACCGAACTCGATAGTTTCGCTACCATAATCGAAAGCTAGGTGAGATCCGCGCCAGCTA
>CAVOCG010000092.1:0-10690 GCA_963694095.1 Gammaproteobacteria bacterium | reverse complement strand
TGGTAGCCGCCTATGCCTCTGCCACGGGTATACTGGCAATTACCTTCCTTGTTACAAGTTCCATAACTGAAGCCAACTTGTTTTGCTTGCCAGTATTAGCTCTAGCCTTCATCCAGATCAAATACGCCCATTTAAAGGTCCCTTCGAAGATCGGTGCGCACGTGCTTTTATTGACCAGTTTTGGCACGATTTTATTTCTCTTGGGCAACTACAAACTTCATTCTATTTATGGATTTTATATGAATTATTTCGTATTGAATCTTTTATCTACTCCCGGTGGAGTTGAAGCCATGGGAGTATCTGAATCCACTTACTACACTCTTGCATTTTCGATTATCGCCCTCGCTGGAATCTATATGGCTGCGATGATCATCGTACCTTTTGAAAATTTGTTTACAAAAAAAATCAGACCGAGAAATATTATTTATACGATGCTTACCCTCTTCTTCGTGCAAGCATCCCTGTACGCCTACGCCGATTATCGATACCACCAATCGATTCTCCAGGTTGCAGATAAAGTTGTTTGGTACCTTCCCGTTACTGCTAAGTCCATTATGGCTGACCTAGGCTTTGAAAGAGCCGAGACTGCGTTTGCCTCTATTGAGCGACATAGTCAAGATAGCGGTGATCTCAATTATCCCAATATATCTGCAAACCAACTTACCATAGAGAAAAAATACAATATTGTCTGGTTAGTGGCAGAATCTTGGCGTGCCGATATGGTGACGGCTGAAATCATGCCTTCTACCCATCAATTCGCATTGGAAAACAACTGGTTTACTAATCACTACAGCGGTGGAAATGGAACCCGAATGGGTATGTTTTCTCAATTTTATGGCCTCTATGGAAGTTACTGGTTTGATGTCTTCAATGCCCAACGGCCACCATTAATTATGGATGTACTTGAGCAAGAAAAATATCAGCTTATGGCCTATACGAGTTCCGCTTTCTCCTATCCGGAATTCGACAAAACAGTCTTTAGTAATTTTCCTGACTCATCACTACAAGCCTATTCGGAAGGACTCGGTTGGGAAAGAGATAGAAAAAACACCACCGACCTAATCAATTTTATAGAAAGCACTGAAGGTCCATTTTTTTCCTTTATGTTTTTTGAATCAGCACATGCCAATTACTATTTTCCGGAAGAAGATATTATTGATGAAAATTTCATTGATGATTTTAACTATATTAGTCTTGATATAGAAAATAATATTGATGGGATCAAGGCAAGATATACTAATGCAAATCATCACCTCGACAGTCAGTTAGCCAGAGTATTTCAGGCTCTGGAAAATAATCAGTTAATGGACAACACAATTGTAATTGTTACTGGAGATCACGGTGAGGAGTTTTTTGAAAAAGGTCGATGGGGGCACAATTCAACATTCAGTCAGGAGCAAATCCGCGTACCGCTTATCCTACATCTACCATCAGGCGTGAATGGAATTCATGACAAAATGACAAGTCACATCGATCTGCCTGCGACGGTCTTTACAGCATTAGAGGTTTCTGGGCTGAATGCCGACTACAGTTATGGGTCGGACTTGATGGCTGAAGACTTTGAAAGAGACTTTGTAGTTGCAAGTGACTGGCATGGCAACGTCTTAATTACACCAGAAATAAAGATAGTGTTTTCTTCAAAAGGTGCTCTTTATAATGGAAATATTACAAGTATCGACGACCAACCAATTGACGCGCGAGACACCTCATTATCCTACAGGGCATCATTGACTCAGTTTACTCAAGAGTTGCCACGGTTCTATCATTGAACTCCTAAACAGGGCTCTGTCTAGCTGAGGAATTTCGAACCTAGAATCACTCCCCAAACCAATGCAGCAAGTATTAGAATTAGCGTCACCGCCAACGAGCCCAGGTCTTTAGCCTTCCCACTTAAATCTTGCCATTCGGCACTGATTTGATCAACAGCGGCCTCCACTGCAGAGTTTAGAACTTCAACTATTAGAACCAGAATCCAGACCCCGGCCAAAGCTAATCGCTCCAATACAGAGAACTGAATAGTCATAAGCGGTGCAAGCAAAATCACGCCAATCCATACCTCAAAACGAAATGCCTCTTCATCGATCCAAATACGCTTTAACCCGGCCAGAGAAAAGCCCGCGGCTCTTCCTATTCTTCGCCAACCCAGGTTTTCTTTTTTCGGCGTAATTGAACTCATTAAAATAATTCTCCCCTATTGAAATAGAAATGCTAATCGATTCCAAAGCCTATCGAAAATACTCGTCTCGATGGTTCAGTTCCCTTCTCAAGGTTTATCGAATCGTTAGACGAGATTTCGCCTTCCATGCGAAGTAGTATTAGAAATAGCAACTATCGCACCAATAACAGTCAGTGATTTAGTTTTTTCCCTACAATCAATTAAACTCTCCATACGGATATTGACAAGTTAACTGCCACAGCCGGCTGAAAAACGACATTAATACCAGTCTATATTGCTACTACCTTTTCCCAAGACACAAAAGTACACGTCCTGAAATACCGATAATTCTACGCTAACACTAAATGCCGACCTAAATTGCATGCGTTGTAAACTGCCGCATGGACACCTAAAAACCGTTGCACCTGGCGCATCGATTTGAATTTTCACATGCCACGCTCCACCACTCGCGTTAACTCGCGCGAAAGCTCAACTCGATTGTTGGTATACTGCGATGTGTCATGATCAAATTCTGACAGATTGGGCATTAACTTATCAGTATCCAAGATTTCTATGGTGAAACGTAGACAGAGACAAGGAAAAAATACTGCTCCTCTCCGTTGGCATAGACCATCCTGTAATCAGCATATGTGTCTTTATTCAAATCCGCAATTTGTGTAAAACCCACCATGCCTGGTATAAAATCTGGCACTTTTCTGATTTTATAATCAGCAAAGAGTGTGAATTTTATCGTCCTCACGCCAGGCACATCAAAGCTGACAATACCTCCACTTAATTGTCTTGGATTGCTAATATTGATCGTGTTTTGAATGGCTATACAGGGGACGCTGGTCACAGCACATATACCAATTCCCTTACTACTTAGCTGCTGGAGAAGTTCTGGACCATTAATTGGTGCCGAGCTCAAAATTTGTTGACGATACGAGGCCCCATCGTTGTAAATAATCGATACCTCCATTTCCTCACCATCAACAGGATGCTGAATCAGAGAATAGCCCTCCTTAGTCGCAGTAGTTACAGTCGATATCATGGATGGTCTAAAATTATACCGATCATAAAACGAATAATTTACAACGACGTTATTAAAATCATCTCGCTCAAAAGGAGGAGAGCCCTGATCTTGCTGTACCGTGATGTTGCCATTTTCTGTGATTACTAGACCCGGTAAAGAAAGCTCAGCGAGTGCCTTCTGAAAGACTGAAATGCCTTTCTGTGAAAGTGCAGGCTGAGCTTCTAAGAACCACCCTTGGCTCGTTATGAATTCGGCACTGCTGTCATCTCGCAAATTAATCATCGGGATCGCGCCGACAGCTGCTTTCTTGACAGCTACGGGACGCAAGTAAAATCTATCTGTTTCAACGTCGATGGTTAAAAATCCTTCTGCATCTTGATCTACGGTTATATCAGTGAGGAAAAGGATAGGAATAGCGTTTACTAGGTCTAGTATTTTCTTTTGCGTATCAAGAAGTGAGTTTTGTTTAAGGTCAATTAATCGAGGTTGTTCGATATTTAGATTTGCAATGTTTTTGGCAAGTAGCGTTATTGTGCTGGTAAAATCTACGTCGGTATCTTTAACCTCCACATTAGCAGTAATTATTGGGCCGAGAGAAGCGTTAGTAGGAGCTGAAAGAGTCAATTTGAACCATTCAGAAAATTCAGCGATATCGTCATTCTTTAAGGTAATGGAGACATTTTTGGTAGATTCACCGTCTGCGAAGGGTACAGTCACATCTATATCAGTATAATCGAGAGTATTGCTTGCCGGCGGAACGCCAGCAGAACTTTTTAGCTTCACACTCGCTGCACCCTTAGTACCTGAAATACGATTTATTGTGGCAATTACTTCCGAGCTGTCCTCTTGTCCAGTAAAGTAAGCTGCTGACAGCTGCAGTTTGCCTTCTTCATAATCGGTGATGGCAACTGTAGCGTCGCCCGCTGTCCCATCCCCGACCGCTGATGAAAACTTGAGGGTGAATATTTCTGTGCCTTCTACAATCGTATCGTCTGAAATTGTGATAGTGAAAGTCTTATCAGCTGCATCACCAACACCCCAAGTCAATACCTGAGATACGGCGGTGAAGTCCGCCCCCGCAGTAGCCGTTCCATTGGTAGAAGTAACGGTTACACTGGCCCCGGCAAGAGTCAAGCCGGTGCGGCTGACCGTAATCGTATGAGTCGTTACGTTCTCGGCTACCACATAGGTATTGGTAAAAAAACTTAATGCACCAGCCGCAACTGACCCACTAAAGAATAGGCAAGCAGAAATAATAAGGCAGTACGCGCTCCGCATTAAAGTTTCTCTCCTTAATTTTTTTACAAACGTTAACATAACAAAAGCCTATGGAATCACTCTCAATAGCCCTACATTGCCCCCAATCGTCACTTTCGTAAAATAATTTAATATATTGGCCGTCATTGCCAAATAGTTAGAATACAATGAGCTGCCTGGGCTCACTGAAAATAATTGTGATTAGGTTTAGTGACTGGACTAAACGCTTTAACTTCAGCTTCTTTCTGGTTTTCCATTTCCCATAATTTGGCTGCAGTATATTGAGAAACCCATGGCATACGTTGTTGGCAGTGTGGCTATCATCTGGACTATTGAGCGAACACTGTTGTTTACGGGCTAGTTTTATAAAAAAACTGATACTGATAACGAAATATAACCAACCTCCAGTCCAATATTTGAAATAAGCTTATCAGTTCCGATTAACTGCCTCCCAGCGTCCAATATTCTATAGTGATTAATGAAATCACTAAAATTTCGATATTGAATATTTCCGCAAAGCCATGCCTGCTGTGAGTGAGCCATAGATATTCCCATCACTATCAGCAACTACACCCTCCTGACTACCGTTTGCATCGGGGTCCTCGATAAACAAAGTAATGCGACCATCACTCACATGCCCGACTCGAATGCCTTCTTCAAAACCAGGATTAGTTTGTGGTGTGTTTGAAGATGAGGAATCGGCGACATAGAGCAGGTCATTGTCATCGATGAACATTCCACTGGGTCGACCAAATTGTTTCCACTCTTCGAGAATATTGCCCGACTGGTCAAAAATAAGCACTCGGTCGTTACCACGATCACCAACAAATAACCTGCCAGCAGAGTCCATAGCCAGCGCGTGAGGCGTATGAAACTGATTCGGACTCTCGCCAGATGATCCCCATGTCATGAGATAGTCTCCACGCGAATTAAACTTCACGATGCGAGCATTGGAACGAGGACCATGTCCGTCACCGACAAAGATGTCGCCATTGGGCGCAATGAATACTGCCGATGGCATATTAAATGTCTCCGGTCCTTCACCAGGAACGCCGGGTTTACCCAGGGTCATGAGCAACTCACCTTCGGGGCTGAACTTGAAAACCTGATGACCCTTGCCTTCGCCAACAGTATCGATGTCACGTGAGCCGACATCATCCGTCACCCAGACATTCCCATCTCTATCCACATACAATCCATGGGGCCGCTGGAACAGATTTGCACCAAAACTGAGCAGATGATTACCTTCCCGATCGAACTGCATGATAGGGGCAAGATTTGATCCTCGGCAATCATTGGCACCGCAGCGATCAAAGATCCAGAAAGAAGAGCCATTCGGGTGGATTGCCAGGCCCGAGGTGGCGCCGATTGATCTGCCAGGCGGTAGCTTGAAGAATGCCTCGTCGATGGTGTAGCCATCGGTGGGGGTGAAACGGGCGTCCCCAACTTGGGAGAATGCAGTGACAGAAAAAACGAGCACAAAGAGTGCCGCTAAGGTCTGCCGGAATTGGATTTTTTTCAGTTCTGGCATAAACGTATTTCTCGGCTGTCAGTGAATAAAAACTGGGCAGAGGATGAGTGCGCGTAGCGCATGATCTTCCACCGATAAAATGGACACCACTTTATCTGCGCTACACATTGTTCATTCTATGGGGAAATACGCGATCCTCGCCCCCCGGAACGTCCCAAGCCAGATCTCATCTCCGACCTGAATGGCTGTGGTGCTCGCCGCAAACCCCTCGATGAACGGATGCTGAAAGATCGGCCGTACCTGCAGCGTCTCCGGGTCGATCGCCGCGACGTTCGACGTCTCGACCGACGTGTCGCGCGGTGTCTGGATGTTGCCGGGGCCCGCCGCAAAGATCACCGAACCGTCCACCGACATCCGGAGATTATCGGGCCGGAAATCCAGCCGGACGACCTCTTTTTGCACGGGGGTCTGGCCACGCGACAGTCGCGTCACCTTGGCCTCGGCAAATCCCGCCACATAAAGCCACCGCCCGTCGCTCGAGATCTCCAGTCCATTCGGAGCCGTGTCGTCACTCCCGGGAACCTGAGTCCACCCGGACCCGACGTGCCATTCCCAGACGTCCCCCGTCTGGGGACTGGTGGCCACCAAACCTTCTCCCGGCAGGGCCACCACGGAGTTGAAACCGACGGGTTCCGGTGCGACGGCACATCCGATCCAGGTTAACGCCGGGGCGTCCGCTCGGGCGTCCAGCTCGAACACCTCTATCGACTCCCGGAAGCCGTGATGGACTACATAAAGGGCGTGGACTCCGCCCGACCCCGGTTCGAGATAGAGCCCGTGCGCTCTGAACTCGTCCCCTTCGCCCGGGTCGATCGGGCCTGGACACATGGGGTAGGCCGCGGTGTCGTGCCGCTCGGTTCGCGTGGAGGTCGGAAACAGGACCGTCGCGCTCTTGTCGTCTACGTTCACGAGCTGAATTCGACCGCCCTCCTGGTCGCCGGAGGCGATCAGCCAGTTCGTATCAGGAACGACGGCGAGGTCCTCCGGACTGATGACATCGCAAATGAAACGAATCCCGCCGACGGGCTCGCAGGCGGCGCTCGCGTCGGCCACACCAACGCCTACCGACAACGCTAACGACAGACCCAATAGCAGTAGCGTATTCGCGACGCTGCCTCCTGACTCTGCTCCGAGATGCTCGGACGCCACTAGTGCTCTATGCGAATTCACCATTCGAATAGTTTTTTCAACAAGGTAAGGTTTCATACTAGCACCTGCTTTTTGGTTGATTTTGGATTGAATTACAAGCGACCGGGCTAGCCCACAAATAATTCGTTTTAGACAATATTAACGACCCCAGCTTTCAATATCGTTTCTTGCTGAACCAATAAGCACTAGGCCTAAAAACTTCTATTTGAACATATCGAATTGGCGGAGACTTGTCTATGAGCTACCAGAAAAATCAAAGGGGCCGGAGTAGTATGATCTTACAGCAGATTAGAGATGGCTGCTCGGTACGGAAGAATCCAAACAGCCTTAAGGCTGTTTGTGCCCTCCGGGCTTCGCGCATTTGCATTCTCGGCACTAGTCGGTGTGGTGTTTGGCTTTGTTCCGGCACGACGAGCGCCGCGCCTCGACCCGATTGAAGCATTACCTCACGAATAACACTCCAGATATTGGGAGCATTACAAAACCGGTATGGGAGATCAGGCGATAGTCGGACACCAGCTAAATTTTATGGGTAGGTAGTTGCGTATGCATCTAAAGAAAAGCAGCTAAGAGGGTTTATTTATGGCGGTGATTGGCGGAGAGGAAGTCCACGACAATAATATTTTGCAAGCACTTTTGCTATTATTTATATCCTCTGGCGAGACGGTTATTAATCAAATGCAATATGCAGATTCCCAGCACGGTTGACGTACATGACAAGTTCAAGTGTATAGGAAGTGTTAGCGGTATCTCCGAAACCAAGCAGTCTAGACATGGTTTATGCTAGCTTCCACTTATCCCATTCAAATATCGAGTAGAATATGAGAGGTAAATACCATGCAAAGACGAACTTTTGTGAAGCTCGCAGCTGCGAGTCCGGCGCTCCTTAGTCCCCTCTACACCGGATGTTCAACCGTCAACGCCGCTGATGCGCCAGAGACCTTTGTCGGCACGCCGTCAATCGATCCTCGCACCGGTTTCACTTTTTACTCCCCGCTGTCCGAAGCATGGTACCGCGCTGGCGCGTACTTCGAGTGGACCTCGACCACGCGCAACAATGAGGGCCGTCGTGTGAACGTCTTCTATCGGACCTTTGGCAACCCCTCCAACCCGGCTCTGGTGATATTCCACGGGTATTACTGGCATAGTTTCGCCTTCAGAGAATTGATCTCGTTGCTGGAACAAGATTACTTCGTGGCTATTCTCGACTTCCCCGGTTTTGGTTTCTCGGACAAGCCTCAAGATCGCTATTCGTACATGCTAGAGGACGACGCGAAACTCATGGACTACTTCGTCCGTGAAATCGTAGGGCTGACTCGATTCCAGTTCCTGACTCACGATCGCGGCGGCAGCGTCGGCTTCGCTTTTCTAGGTAACTACTTGGCCAGCGAAGAGAAAGATTACGAGATCACATACCACTTCATATCTAACGGCGGGCTTTATCAGCCCCTAATCAATTTCGGCGGTCAGATCCCATTTCTGGACCCGGTCAGGGGTCCCGAAGTGACTCGCCAGCGGCAGGCCCAGCCGCGGGTAACACAAGGCACAGCCGTGCAGGTTGCCGAAGCCGACATCCTGGCGTTTAACGACGGGATCGGCGCGCGACTGCACGTTGCAAAATACCAGTTAGAGCGATCCGTGAAGCAGTATCGCTGGCTCGATAACCTGCGTAAGAGCCCGGTCCCGACAGCATTGATGTGGGGGATTCAAGACAGAGCGAATCCAGTACGTATAGCCAATCACATCTGGTACAACTACCTTGACAAGAGGGCGGTGGAGAGCAGCTACTGGATGCTGCCGACAGGTGGCCACCACCCGCACCTGGATGTGCCGGAGCAGATGGCCGGCATCATCCGGACCTGCCTGGAGGTGGGGATCCCTGCCCCGGAGGGTGAGAATGCGTTTATGCGGACCCTCTCTCAGAACAGTACGAGGTTCTCCAACGCGAACCCGAGTGGGTCACTGACCGCCGAGACGTCACCCGTGTTTGTGGGTCGCACCATCGTCGAGGACATCTACTACGATAGCGACTCACGAATCGATTTCCCCGGGGCTATAGAATACTCACCGGACGGGTACCCTTTTTGAGGCAACACCCAGCATCGTGTTAGCGGTTGATTGGAAAGGGATTGATTCGTAATTTGGCTTAGCTAAATTCCTCACCCCTTCGGGGCAGCCTACCGCTGTCCTGCGCGCTACGCGCTTGTCGAATCGCTAGGCTTCTCACCCTCCCTCTGTTACTGGAAGTTGGGAGTATCTATTGGGGTTGGGTGGTGCTTGGAGTGAAGTTAATTTTATTGGCGGAGAGGGAGGGATTCGAACCCTCGATGAGCTTTCACCCATACACCCTTAGCAGGGGCGCGCCTTCAGCCACTCGGCCACCTCTCCCAATTCGGGCGAAATAGTATCATAGTTCAGCCGAATTGGGTGGGTATGATGGTTGCAGCTTATTCGGGCTGGTTGTTGTCCTCTGTGGGCTCCGGTGCCTCACCGCTTCTTTCTTTCTGGATACGTTGATAAATTTCTTCTCGGTGAACTGCGACATCTTTTGGGGCGTTGATTCCTATTCTCACTTGATTGCCTTTCACCCCTAAGACCGTCACTGTTACTTCATCACCCACCATCAATGTTTCGCCAATTCGACGTGTCAGAATTAACATTGTATTTCTCCTTTACATATTCCTTGAAACTTCCCCATATCTTCTTACAGTGAATCTCTCCGAAACCCCGAAAACGAATTCTGGATCAAACGCTTTTCCATACTCACTTACCGACTACAGCTAAAGCAACTCCGATTTGTTAAGTATTTTCAATGTCTCCTCTTTTGCAGCTATCAGCGCTGATACTCCCCTTCTGTCCTCAGCGGTTCATACTTCCATACTATCTGGCGATCCAGCTCCAAGCCAACAAATAGTGTGCCTTTTTGCCTATCAATCCTGCGCTAATCTAACTCTTCACCCTCGTAATTCGGATCACCTAACTCGAACGCGCTATGTAACGCCCTCACCGCTAATTCGAGGTACTTTTCCTCAACAACCACGGAGATCTTGATTTCCGAGGTGGTAATAATCTGTATATTGATATTCTCTTCAGCTAGGGTCCGGAACATCTTGCTCGCGATACCGGCATGAGAGCGCATTCCAACACCTACCAGAGAGACTTTAGCGATCTTCTTATCCAAAGAAACGTCGGCCGCTTTCAGGTCTTTCGCCACAAGGTCTAGAATCTCTTTAGTCTTCGCGCAATCAGCCCGCTTTACCGTGAATGTTATATCGGTAGTGCCGTCTGCGGCCACATTCTGCACGATCACATCCACCTCTACTCCTGCATCGCTGACAGGACCGATCACTTTGTATGCTATGCCGGGTATGTCAGGCACGCCGGTAACCGTCAACTTGGCTTCATCTCGGGCAAACGCTATACCTGCTATGGCGGGATCTTCCATCTCACTCTCTTCCTCTAAACTAATTAATGTGCCGACACCCTCTTCAAAGCTGGAAAGCACCCTCAGTGGCACTTTGTATTTGCCAGCGAACTCAACCGCTCTAATTTGTAGCACTTTGGC
>CAVOCG010000091.1:0-10907 GCA_963694095.1 Gammaproteobacteria bacterium | reverse complement strand
TATTTAAAACGCCATTTGGGAGGCCCGCTTCATGCATCAGTTCTGTTAACCTTAATCCACATGACGGCACCTTCTCAGAGAGTTTTAAAACAAACGTGTTTCCACATGCAATTGCAACAGGGTACATCCACATTGGAACCATTGCAGGAAAATTAAAAGGAACTATCCCTGCACAAACGCCCATAGGCTGGCGTAAATTATGGCTATCAATGCCTCTTGAGACATCAGCACTAAAGTCAGATTTTAGGTGATTGTTTATTGCCGTGCAGTATTCAACAATCTCAAGACCTCTTCCTACCTCACCCTTAGCATCTGCAAAGGTTTTTCCATGTTCTTTTGAGATAAGTTCTGCAAGCTCATCGGTGTGCTTAATAATAAGCTCGCGATAGGTAAACATGATTTGAGCTCGCTTAGAGGGAGGAACTTGACTCCAATCTTCAAAGGCATCACTGGCTACTTGAATGGCCTGAGCAGTATCTTTTGCACTAGCAGCTTCAATTGTCTTAGTGACTTTGCCAGTAGCAGGATTAAAAACACTTAGTGTTCGACCTGAGGATCCAGGGTGTTTCTTTCCACCAATAATATGTTGTAGGTTATTTGAAGGCATAAGGGTTAATTTTTATATTTGGTGTAATTTTTTGATAACAACTATCATTACTATATTTTGGTCGACTTAATAATGACATTTAATTTCCTTGTTGATGGTATCCAATGGATATACATATAGCCTGAACAAGGCTCATTTTATAAGCCCTGTCTGTAGCTAAGACCCAGTACTGACCCATTGCTTCTGACACGCCGATTTTTGTATGGATTCCACAAGGTGCTGAATACGCAGACCCTTGCGGAACGAAAACATCTCCCGACCACTTCCGGCAATGGCGCTCACGAATCCCGCCACTTCGATCGCCTTGAGATCGTTAAACCCGATCTGATGCCCTGGCGCAACGCAGAAATTGCCATAGGGGGGGTGTTCGGGAGCGGCCTCGATCCGGCGGAAGCCGCATCGGCCAGGAGCATCTTCGGTTGAGTAGAACTGCAGCTCGTTAAAGTGTTCCTGGTTGAAATAGAGTGCACCTTTGGATCCGTAGACCTCGAAATTATGCTGCATCTTGTGGCCTGTAGAGATCCAGTTGCCCTCGATCGATCCGGTCACTCCGTTACCGAACCGCAGGAATGCACGGCCGATGTCATCCACTTCGATTTTCTGTCGACCCCCCTTACCGTTGGGGCGTTGGGCGATGACTGTTACGCAATCACCCATCACCTCGGTGATGGGTCCGAGCAAGAACTCCGCAGTCGCCAGTGCATGGCTGCCCAGATCGGCCAGTGCACCGCCACCTGCCGGATCATGGCGGAAGGTGGCCGGGCTGAGTGCGTCGGTCATGTAATCTTCGGCATGAAGCCCCCGATAACCGCGAATTTCGCCCAACTCACCAGCTTCGATCATTTCTCTTGCGAGTCCGACCATCGGATTGCAAAGATAGTTGAAGCCAACCTGGGTTTTGACCCCCGCAGACTCGGCGCTCTCGGCCATTTCGAGTGCATCAGAGGCAAGCGGGGCCAGTGGTTTTTCGCAATAGACATGCTTTCCTGCGGCAATCGCTTTAAGGGCCATTTCCTTGTGGAGCGCATTTGGCGCGGTAATATCGATCATCTCAATTTCGGGGTTTTCCAGCATCTCACGCCAGTCCGAGGTTGCGTGGCGGAAGCCGAAATCTCTCGCTGCCTTCGCAGCCGCCTCGTCGGTGATATCGGCTATGGTGTGCAGGTCGATTTGTATCGGCAGGTTAAAAGCTTTCTGGGCCGTTGCATAACCTAAGACATGGGCTCTGCCCATGAAGCCCGAGCCAATCAGGCCGATGGAGAGTTTGGGTTTTTCAGTCATTTCAGGGTATCCCTGTTCACGATCAAAGAAGGATCAATCGTTTGGTTGAGGTAGTTAATTGCATTTTCAATCGATGCGATCGCCATGTCATTGTTGACCTTGGTCAGGACGGTCGGTTCATAAAAATGGCCGGCGCTGAAGTCAGCGGCCCGTTGCCCGCCAGTTTCCAGCTTTGCACCGTGTTGCAAGGCCTCTTGCACGATGCCGTCAATCTGATTGAGACGCTCTGCGTTGATCAGCGGGCCCATCTCAGTCGCCTCGTCCAGTCCATCACCAAGCTGGAGGCCTTTCAGTGTTTTCATAAACCCCTCCTTTTTACTCGGTTAGTGGTGTATCTGGAGTAGGTGGAGCAAACGAATATCCTCCCCAAACGGATTGATCATAATGAATGACGGCACCGGTCATCATTCCACTGTCATTCGAGGCCAAAAATACAACTGATTGGGCAACTTCTTTGGGGTCGATAAGGCGTCCAAAAGGTTGCATAGTTGCAGCTTTTTCCAACCAATCACTATCAGCACCATGGTATTCTCGTTGGATTCGATCCTCACCGTCAGTTGCCATCCATCCAGGGTTCAATTGATTGACTCTGATACGGTTTCGCAATAAAGCATAGCTAGAGTTGCGTGTCAGTGTCGACAGCGCACCTTTAGATGCTGAATAGGGTGCAATAAACGGTTGACCGGCCATTGCTGATGTCGATCCGATATTGATTATTGCGCCTTCAATTCCATCCCGAATCATTAATTTAGCAACATCCTGCATCAAAAAGAATGGTGCACGAGTATTTATTGCAAACATACGATCAAACAGCTCTTCCGATGTGTTCAAAAGATTACCCCTATCCGTTAAACCAGCTGCATTAACTAGAATATCAATGCGTCCAAATATTTTGTCGGCTTGAGTAATCACCTTACGGCAATCGGAAACCCTTTCAAGGTCGGCGGTCACGAAATGCACCTGCACGCCCGTATCTTGCGTAATTTTTTTTGCAACAGCCTTTCCTTTTTCAGTACTTCGGCCACAAGTAACAATACCTTCCACACCATCATCAGCAAACTGACGTGCTATCGCAGCTCCCAACCCCTGCGTTCCACCGGTAACAACTGCGATTTTCCCATCAATGCGGCTCATGAGATAACCTTATATCCCGCCGCATTCATCACCCTTGTCAACTCGGAACATCCCCTTATGGCCATTTCCAGTGGTGGGTTCTTAACCGGGTCTTGTTCAGCCTCGATCACGAACCAGCCTTCGTATTCACGAGCAGCAAGCGCTTTGACTATTGCCTCAAAATCGAGTGAACCATCACCGGGGACGGTAAATGCTCCTTTAATCACTGCATCAAGGAAGCTGTGTTTCTCGCGGTCCAGCTCACTCACAACACCTGATCGGATGTCTTTAGCGTGAACATGACTGATCCGGGAGAAATGCTTATCGATGACAGCGAAATTATCACCACCTGCAAAAGCCATATGACCAGTATCAAATAATAGAGGAACAGATGAATGCTTCATAAACACATCCAATTCAGTCTCAGTCTCTACGACAGCACCCATATGGTGATGATAACTTAGTGGCATACCTTCTTTGGCACACCAATCAGCAAAGTTCGAGACCTTACGTCCATAGATCTCCATTTCAGTTTCTGAAAGTGACGGCTTTTGCTCGAGTGGCGTATGCCGCTCACCTTGGATCGACCGCGCAGTCTCTCCGTAGACTATGCATGGTGCGCCTGCAGCCTGAAAGAACGCATGCTGTTCTGCAATGCGGTCCTTTTCCACCTCGATATCACCATCAAGCAAGAGGCCCGAGAACCAGCCACCACAGACCGACATGCCATGCTTTTCAAGTACCGGCCCCAACTCACCCATGTTCATCGGAAACCGACGGCCCGTTTCCATGCCCGTCAGCCCCGCTTCCGCACCTTGTCGCAAGCATTCATCCAGGCTCACGTCATCAGACAACTCTTCCAGGTCGTCGTTCCACCACGCAATTGGTGCTATGCCAAGTTTGACCTTCAGCATCTTTTTCATACCCCCCTCCGTTGTTTCTTGCGGAATTCTTCCTGACCTTTGCGGGCTTCGTTCACACTTTTGCGCGGGCTAATTTCGGGTACACCGACGTACCAATCCGCGCCACCGGGCGTCCAAGTGTAGGCATCCGACGCAATGCTGATCACTGTCGTGACCTCCGTGGTCTGCGCCCATTCCATTGCGACCTCGAGATCAGCAAGACTTTCAACGTGGCGGGCCTTTGCTCCCATGGCCTCAGCATGTTTACCAAAATCCACATGGCGTACATTCGCAGGATCAACGACCCGGCTGTCCTTGAGAAGATTGTTGAACCCAGCCCCACCCATGCCTGTCTGCAGGCGATGGATAACGCCAAAACCCCCATTATCACAGACGATTACGATCATCTTGTGACCAGAGATCACCGACGAATAGATATCTGAGTTCATCATCATGTAGGAGCCGTCACCAACCAAGACAATCGGCGTACCGCCCGTGCCTTCCAGCGCCATGGCATGACCCCAACCACCAGCGATCTCATACCCCATACAAGAATATCCGAACTCGCAATCGAACGTATGAGGCGACTTACAGCGCCAGTTCTTTATGGTCTCGCCTGGAAGGCCGCCTGCAGCGGTTACCACGACATCTTCGGGCTTAGCCATCTTGTTTATGACGCCAATCACTTGGGCGTAGCTTGGGACCTCTTGGTTTGTTGGTGCTTGACCTGCATCCAGAAGCTCATTCCACTCTTTATACCAGGTCTGTGCCTGATCCATCCGAGCGGTAGGAGCAACCCAGTCGCCCAGTGCCTTATCAAGGTCTTGCACACATTCTAATGCGTCACCGACAATTGCCAAAGCGCGGTGCTTGCGCGCGTCAAAACGCGCAGCGTTGATATTGATGAAAGTGGCGTCTTTCGGAAAGGTCGTCCAAGAGCCTGTCGTGAAGTCCTGCAACCGCGTCCCTATCGCTAGCACCACATCTGCTGTCTCAGAAAGCTGACGCGCAGCCTCCGTGCCCTCGATTCCCATTGGACCTACATACACCTCATTGTCATGACATACAGCACCCTTGCCTGCGATGGTCTCTGCCATCGGAATGCCGCGCTTCTTGGCGAAGGCCATCACAGCATCTTCAGCGCCGGAATACCGCACACCACCCCCCGAAATGATTAGAGGATTCTTTGCCGTTTTCAGTACTTCTGCCGCCCCAACCACTTGATCAACAGAGGGACGCGGACGTGAGATCGTCCAGGTTTTCTCTTCAAAGAACTCGATTGGATAGTCATAAGCCAGCTCTTGAGTGTCCTGCGGGATTCCAATGAAAGCAGGGCCACAATCGGCAGGGTCGAGCATCGTCGCAATCGCTTGCGGCAGCGATTGAATGATCTGTGCGGGATGAACGATCCGGTCCCAATAGCGAGAGACCGCCTTAAAGCTGTCATTAACAGAAATTGAGGGGTCACCAAAATGCTCGACCTGCTGCAGAACTGGATCCGGCAAGCGGTTAACATAGGTGTCACCCGAGATCAGCAGCACAGGCAAGCGATTAGCGTGAGCCACGCCTGCAGCCGTCACCATGTTGGTGGCGCCGGGACCCACCGAGGAGGTGGCAATCATAATCTGACGCCGCTTTTTCGCTTTGCCGTATGCAATAGCCGCTAGCGCCATGGATTGTTCATTCTGTCCGCGCCAGGTTGGTAGTTGATCCTGGACGCGCTCCAACGCTTCCGCGAAACACGTTACATTACCATGCCCAAAAATACCAAATACGCCTGCGAAAAGCGGAACGCGTTCGCCATCTATCTCTGTGAATTGATTGCAGAGATAGCGAACAAGCGCTTGAGCCATTGTAAGGCGGGATAATTTTTTAGTTGCCATTCAAGTCTACCTAAAGTAAGGAGTCGTAAATTTATTTTAATATTAAACTCAAGTATAAAGTAATATAGTAGCAATTTACAATAAATATTGTTAAATTTAACTATTGCAAAAATAATTGCAATTATAAATTATTATGCAATATAATGTAGATGTGAAAAAAATACTTAAAGCAAATACGCTAAAAGGAGATTAAAGTGTTAAGAATCGCTGTACTTGGTTGTGGACGCATTGGCAAAATGCATGCACATAACATTGCATGTCACCCTCGCGCTGAATTAGTTGCCGTCTTCGACGTGAATAAATCAGCGGCGCAGTCTGTTGCAAAAGCATATAGTACAGTTGTTGCAGATAGCGATACAGCGGTTTTTTCTAATGATAACATCGATGCTGTATTGATTGCGAGCGCAACTGAAACCCATTCAGACTATATTGAAAAGGCAGTTGCTGCAGGTAAACCTGCATTTTGCGAAAAACCCATAGACCTAAACTTGGAACGTGTGAAAAGCTGTGCTGCTAAGATTGCAGGGAGCAATGTTCCAATACAGTTGGGTTTTAATCGCCGCTTTGATCCAGGTCATAAGGCAGCAAGAAACGCTATGCAAAGTGGCGAAATAGGAGATTTACATCAAATTATCATCACGTCTCGCGACCCAAGCTTACCACCTCGAAGCTATCTCGAAGAAGCCGGCGGTTTACTACGAGACATGACAATTCACGATTTTGATCTGGCTCGGTTTATGCTTGATGGTGATCCGGTAGAGAGTGTGTTTGCAATTGCTAGTGCAATGATTAATCCCGCTCTTGGGGCTGAACTCAACGAAGTCGATACCGCAATGATTATCATGCGCTCCGTAGGTGGTATACAGGTTCATATCAATAACTCACGCACCGCAGTCTACGGCTATGATCAGCGAGTAGAATTGATGGGATCAGCCGGCATGGTTATTAGTGACAACCGTAAACCACATGAGTGTAGAAAGTACTCGGCATCAATCGTGGAAGCTGCAGAGCCATACCAGTATTTCTTCATCGAGCGCTACACCGAATCCTTTATAGCAGAAATCGATGCATTTATTGACACTGTTGAAAATGGAGCTCCAACGATTGCTGAATTCGATGATGGACAACAGGCCTTAATTTTAGCTGAGGCAGCCTACCTATCGCTTCGCGAAGGACGCATGGTATATGTAAACGAAATTTAATATGAATATATATAAAAAATTTGGACTTTTTATAGATGGTAAATGGCGCCCTGCTGGAGACTTAGAGACGTCACCAGTAATAAGTCCCGTTACAGAGACCACCGTAGGTAACGCCCCAGTTTCAACAATCGCAGACACTGAAGCCGCAATAGTTTCCGCGGAAAGAGGGTTTTCAGCTTGGCGATCTACACCTGCTTTCAAGCGTGCAGATGCCCTTCACAAAATTACAGATGAACTTACCAGTCGTTACGATGAAGCCGCAAAGATGATTTCTATAGAGACAGGTAAACCGATTGCGCAATCAGGTCGAGAATGGGGATTGGTCGTTGATCAATTTCGCTGGCATGCTGAAGAAGCGCGCCGTATTTATGGTCGCATAATCGAAAGCCGCATCCCTGGCGGGCGATTCGAGGTACACCACGAACCTATAGGTGTGGTCGCTGCATTTACAGCATGGAACTTCCCAGCTTTACTGATCGCCCGAAAAGTAGCCCCAGCTCTAGCTGCAGGATGTTCAGTTGTGCTGCGGCCTTCTTCAAAAACGCCTGGTGTTGCTATGATACTGGTCGACTGCCTCCGCGCAGGTAATCTACCAAACGGTACAATCAATCTTGTAATCGGTCCAATTGCAAACACCTACATACCAATTATGGCATCCAAATCAGTTCGTAAGCTATCCCTTACTGGCTCCACACGTGTTGGACAGAAGATGATTCGCGACTCGGCTGATACAATCAAGAAAATAACCATGGAGTTGGGCGGAAACGCACCCATGATTGTTTTTGATGATGCCAACCTCGAAGCAACACTTGAAGCAGCGGTGGCGACGAAGTTCGCAAATTGTGGTCAGGTTTGCGTGACTCTTGACCGTATATTTGTCCATGAGAATCTCTATAGTGCTTTTGTCAAAGGATTTGCAGCCCGTGCCAAAGAGTTAATCCTGGGTGATGGTCTAGACCCCAAAGTTCAGATGGGGCCATTAATTGATGCTCGCTCACTTAAAGCCGCCGAGTCTGTTATATCTGAGACTATTGCAAACGGTGCTACGTTAGTGACAGGCGGGCAAAGACCAGCACACTTGAATACAGGTCACTTCCTACAACCAACTGTTTTTTCAGATGTCTCAGATACTTCTCGGGTTTTTTCCGAAGAAAATTTCGCTCCAATTGCTGCTATCACAAAGTTTTCTGAAGATGATGATGTATTTAGTCGTGCAAATGCCTCAGATATGGGACTCTCAGCCTATGTCTTCACTTCAAGTTCTGCGCGTGCAAAACGTGCAATTGCAGAACTAAACACAGGTATGGTCGGTATCAACTCGTTTGCTCTGGCGGCATCTGAAGCCCCTTTTGGAGGTACTAATTTTTCCGGCTATGGTCGTGAAGGTGGCTTGGAAGGAATCAAGGACTATCTTAATACTAAACTTGCACAGGTTGTTCTATGATTAAAAATGGATTAAAAAAACTCTGGAGTGAGGGAAAGCCAGCGATTAATGGTTGGCTGTCCATCGGCAACTCTTTTACTGCTGAAATCATGGCTGCACAAGACTATGATAGCATAACCATCGACATGCAACACGGTGCACTGGATTATAGCGACGCTCTTCCAATGTTACAGTCAATGCGGGCTAGCGGTAAAACTCTGTTGGTGCGTGTACCTTGGAATGAGCCAAGCATCATCATGAAAGCCTTGGATGCTGGTGCCTATGGCATTATCTGTCCGATGATTAACAATCGGGCCGAGACCGAGGCATTTGTTTCCGCCTTGAGATATCCACCGAACGGAACCCGCAGTTTTGGCCCGACCCGAGCTAATTACGCGGCTGGCTCTGGTTATGCTAAAGAGGCCAATAATGAAATACTGGCAATAGCAATGATTGAAACTGCTGAAGCATTATCCAATCTTGAAGAGATTGTCACTATACCTGGACTGGATGCAGTTTATATTGGACCGGCTGATTTGACACTTGATGTCATGAAAGGCCTTTTACCACCTGCTTTTGATCGAGAAGAACCAGAAATGATTGAGGTGATTCAGCGCATACTTTCTTCTGCTAAAGGTGCCGGTATACGTGCTTGTCTTCACTGTGGAACCCCGAAATACGCCGTCCAGGCAATTAAATGGGGGTTCGATTTGACAACAATTTCTGGCGACTCTCGACTATTAGCAGCTGCATCTGAGAAAAGTGTTGAAGAGGCTCGATTACTGTTGAATGGGGATTCTGCTAAGTCAATTGACCAGAAAGGAGGTTACTGATGCCACATATACTTGTAGCAGGAAAACTGCACCCCAGTGGAATTGCACTCCTGGAAGAATCTGAGGGAATAACCTATGAATTGATTGAAGAGATTAATGAAAAAAGCTATGCACCGCTGATTCATAAGGCTGATGGATTAGTTATTCGTACACAACCTATGAGTGCTAAAACAATTGCAAATGCTTTTAATCTAAAAATTGTCTCGCGTCATGGTGTTGGTTTTGACGCAATAGATATTAACTCTTTAAATGCCCGCAATATTCCACTTGCCATTATTGGAGATATAAATTCCCGCTCAGTTGCCGAGCACACATTTACACTCCTTCTAGCTGCCTCTCACCTTCTCATGCGATACGACCAAGCTTGTCGGGGAAAAAGACCCTGGAATTATCGAAATTCACTGGAAGCCCGAGAAATTTACGGTAAGAGTCTGTTGATTTGTGGGTTTGGTCGAATTGGTAAACAATTGGCCTCGATGGGATTAAATTTTGGATTAAAGATCTCGATATTCGATCCATATACTCAAGTGGAGAGTCTGCCTAAAAATATAACTTTGGAAAAAGATCTACTGGTTGCGATAAAGAAAGCTGACTTCATATCTTTTCACTTACCGGCAGCTGATAAACCTATACTTGGCGCAAATGAGATCACTCTTCTAAAACCAAATTGCGTGATCATAAACACATCACGTGGAGGTATCATTGATGATAAAGCTTTAGCGCAGGCACTTCGTGAAAACCGTATATTAGGTGCAGGCATTGACGTGTTTGAAGAAGAGCCACTAAAACCCAACAATGTCTACAGTAATCTAGACAATGTAATTCTAACTCCGCATTCAGCCGGGATGGCATACGAGAGTGCCGAGCGCATGGCCGTAGTCTCGGTACAGAACATACTCAACTTTTTCAACGAAAAGCTTGACTATTCTCTTGTTGTCAATAAAAACGATATTAGGTTATGACTTTATTAAACATGGTGAAGTAGCCAGAAAAGTCCAAACTTCTTTATTACTAGTAAGCCTAGTGTAAAAACTAAGCGAATTGTTGATTACAAAACTCAAAAAAACTAAATTATGCAAAGGCAACTCACATGGTAAATGCTTCCTTAAATGCAAGTAGTGCCTCTTCTTCATTACCCTTTGCATAAGCCTCAAGCGCTACTGGTCCTCGATAATTCATATCAAATAATGCTTTAGCAACAGCTTTAAAGTTAATCTCGCCAGTACCAGGCTCAAACCGGCCAGGATTATCGGCAACTTGAACCTCACCAATCCAAGGTAGGCATTTTTCGCACCATCGAATAAGATCGCCGTCGCCAATTTGAGTGTGGTAAAGATCAAGGTTCATACGTAACTCTGGTCTATTGACTGACGAAACAAGCGTCAAAACATCACTAGTTGATGCAAAGGGACAGCCTGGATGATCAAGAAAATTAAGATTTTCAAGGGTACATACTACCACTTCTTTTTCAGCTAAATCACAAATTCGATTGAGTGTATCTTCTGCCTTTACCCACATTCGTTTACTAACCTCATCATGTTGCCAAATTGGAATACCTCCCTCACCAAGAGCTGTGCCGTGTAAGTTATAACGATCAATAGAAAGACGCTTGCCTACTTCAATGGTTTCGCTGACTGATTTTAGTAACATATCAGCACCCTCA
>CAVOCG010000090.1:0-11140 GCA_963694095.1 Gammaproteobacteria bacterium | reverse complement strand
AATAACCGGTAGCCGAATCGATTACGGGCGCAGACGAAGTTTGCAATGTGGGCTTGCAGATGAAAGCGGAGCTATCAGCCTGCGCTTTTATTTCTTCAGTGCAGCGCAAAAAAACTCCCTTTGTTGTGGGCAAAAAATTCGCTGCTATGGTGAAGTACGCCGTGGAAAATCTGGCTTTGAAATCTATCATCCTGAATACCAACTCATCAATGAAGCCAACCCTGAACCGGTAGAAAAAAGTCTGACACCGATTTACCCAACGACAGAGGGTCTGCAGCAAAATCGTTTGCGTAACATTATTGGTCAGGCCCTTGCGTTACTGGATGGATCAAATGAGGTGGTTGACTATCTGCCGCAAACTATCACCTCGGCTTTGGGTTTAGAGTCACTTACCCAGGCCGTGCGCTTATTGCACTTGCCAAAAGCCGAAACTGCTCTGGATTTGATTAGCAACGGCACCCACCCAGCGCAGAAACGGTTGTCATTTGAAGAGTTGCTGGCCCATCGACTCTGTATGCGGCGCCTGCGGCAGAAATCGGATCAACTGCAAGCACCACCGCTGCCAGCAGGCCATAGCCTTTGCCGTCGGTTCATTGCCCAACTGCCATTCAAGCTAACAGCGGCCCAGACAACTGCTTTCGAGGAAATTTCCGATAATTTGACACAAGCTCGGCCCATGTTACGTCTATTGCAAGGCGATGTTGGCTCTGGAAAAACGGTGGTCGCCGCCTTGTCGGCTCTTCAGGCAATTGACAATGGCTATCAAGTTACCTTGATGGTGCCCACTGAGATTCTATCTGAGCAACACGTAACCTGTTTCAAGGCTTGGTTTGAACCGCTTGGGCTGCGCGTCGGCTGGCTTTCGCGCCGGTCTCGAGGCGCAATACGATCTGAGCAGATAGCGGCCATGAAAAGCGGAGAATGCCACCTGACTGTCGGCACTCATGCGCTATTTCAGGAAGATGTTGAATTTCAAAAGCTTGGTTTAATCATCATTGATGAACAGCATCGCTTTGGCGTCCACCAACGGCTTTCTTTGCGCGAGAAGGCCAACCTCGCCAATCAAAGTCCTCACCAATTAGTAATGACCGCCACACCGATTCCCCGAACCCTTGCTATGAGTGCCTACGCAGATTTAGATAATTCTGTCATAGCCGAATTACCTCCAGGACGCATCCCTATTAACACCGTAGTGATACCAAGTGAGCGCCGTAGTGACGTAACACAGCGAATTGAGCAAGCCTGTAAAGACAATAACCAAGTCTATTGGGTATGCACGCTGATCGATGAATCAGAAACACTTCAATGCCAGGCCGCTGAAGCAACCGCCGAATCGCTTAACGAACAACTGCCAGCGGTGAAAATCGGGCTAATTCATGGCCGGATGAACCCGGAAGAAAAAACCAGGGTAATGGACAGCTTCAAGCAAGGGCAGTTGCACTTATTGGTGGCAACAACCGTCATCGAAGTTGGGGTGGATGTACCTAATGCTAGTCTTATGGTCATTGAAAACCCTGAGCGTCTAGGGCTGGCTCAGCTGCATCAATTGCGTGGCCGGGTTGGGCGAGGCAATAAAGCCAGCCACTGCATCCTCCTCTACCAATCCCCCTTATCCAATACAGCAAAGCAACGTCTCAGCGTAATGCGCGATAGCAATGACGGCTTTTACATTGCCGAAAAGGATTTGGAGTTCCGCGGTCCTGGTCAGGTGCTGGGAACACAACAAGCTGGCTTGATGAGCTTTAAGGTGGCCGATATCTCTCGAGACGCCAATTTCCTCGATGAAGTAAAAGCCGCTTCCGAACTGATTTTGGCCCAGCACCCGGAAATTGTAGGGGCGCTAATCTCTCGATGGCTGGGCGACAAGCAGCACTTCGCTCAGGTTTAGCGCGAAGAGAACGCAATGATGGGGTTTTTACTCCCAGCTAAATATCATATGCTTGCCACTCTCCTTCTCAAGTAAAACTGGTTGACATTCGCCTCTTATGGCTATCAAAATATTACCCTACTGGAACACGCTCAAGGCTAAGTTCAAAAAGTGCTTCCCCGAATTCTATAAAAAACTTCCCGCCTTGGTTCAACTTACCCGGCTCGATAGGCCCATTGGCATCTATCTATTGCTGTGGCCAACAATTGGCGCTCTGTGGATTGCTGCTGAAGGCCGGCCGAGCCTACTCTTGCTGTCTGTTTTCCTGCTTGGCTCTGCCCTGATGCGATCTGCTGGCTGCTGTATAAACGATATTGCCGACAGTAAGTTTGATGGCAAGGTAGACCGAACCCAAAACCGCCCCTTGGCCACTGGCTTATTAGCACGCCAGGACGCTATTTATTGTTTCGTTGTGTTGTCTTTTACCGGATTTCTGCTGGTCTTGCTTACCAACTTGTTAACCGTTTTGTTTTCGCTAATTGCTGTTTGTCTGGTGGTTATCTACCCATTTATGAAGCGTTACACAAACCTGCCTCAAGTTGTTCTCGGTGTTGCCTATTCCTGGGGAATACTAATGGCTTTTGCAGCTCAAACCGGCGAGGTACCCTCCGCTGCGGTTTTATTGTTCGTTGCAAACTGCTTGTGGACGGTTGCTTATGATACAGAGTACGCAATGGTAGATAGGGAGTTCGATCTAGAAATCGGCCTCAAATCCACCGCCATCCTTTTTGGCGAAGCTGACAAGCTCATGATTGGCGCGTTGCAGGCCATGTTTATTATCGCCCTGTGGTTGGCCGGAAGACAATTTGAGCTTGGCACGTTATTCTTTCTGTCATTGCTGATTGCCAGCGCTTTGCTGGGCTATCAACAATACTTGATCAGGGATCGGGTCCCGGGGCCCTGTTTCAGAGCCTTTCTCAACAACAGCTGGGTAGGTGCAGTAATTTTTATTGGGGTAGTCCTGAGTTACTTATAGCCGCGCAAATATTACGCCCCTGTAAACGCCTGAATTCCCGTTTGGGATCTGCCCAAAATCAATGCATGAATATCCTGTGTCCCCTCATAAGTGTTCACTACTTCCAGGTTTTGTGCATGACGCATTACGGGATACTCATCAGAAATGCCGTTGCCGCCTAACATGTCTCGGGCTTCCCGCGCCGCGTCCAACGCTTTAAGGCAGGAGTTTCGCTTCAGCAACGATATCAAAGGCGCTGCTAGCTTGCCCTGATCCTTAAGTCGACATGCTTGCAGGCAACCCTGTAGCCCTAGCGTAATATCGGTTTGCATTACAGCAAGTTTCTTCTGAATCAGTTGATTGGCCGCCAGCGGCCGACCAAACTGTTTCCGGTCCAGTGTGTATTGCAGCGCAATATGCCAGCAGGTTTCGGCCGCACCCAGAGCCCCCCAGGCTATCCCAAGACGAGCCGAATTCAAGCAACTAAAGGGCCCTGCCAAGCCTTTGGCATGGGGCAATTTATTTTCTTCAGGAACAAAAACCTCATCCATAACTATTTCACCGGTCACCGAGGCGCGCAATGCCAATTTGCCGTCAATTTTTGGTGCGCTCAGCCCCTGCATGCCTTTATCCAGAATGAAGCCTCGAATCACGCCATCATCATCCTTGGCCCAGACCACGAAAACGTCCGCTATAGGTGAGTTACTTATCCAGCTTTTGGTACCGGTAAGCTGGTATCCACCTTTTACTGATCGTGCCCGGGTAATCATACCGCCCGGATCGGAGCCATAATCGGGCTCGGTCAAGCCGAAGGAACCAATATACTCACCTGTAGCCAACTTCGGTAAATACTTCTGTTTTTGCTCCTCTGTACCGAAGGTATTAATTGGATGCATTACCAGACTTGATTGCACGCTCATCATCGAGCGGTAGCCTGAATCCACTGCCTCTATTTCGCGTGCTGCCAACCCATAGCAAACATAGTTAACGCCGGCACAACCGTAGCCCTCAATAGTCGAACCAAGCAGGCCCATTGCGCCCATTTCACGAAATATTTCCGGGTCCGTTTCTTCATGGCGATAAGCATCTGTGATTCTGGGTAATAGCTTTTCCTGGGCATATTGGCGTGTCGAATCCCGCACTAGTCGCTCCTCTTCTGTGAGCTGCTCTTCAAGCATAAAAGGGTCTTTCCAATCAAATGGCGCGTCGTCCGATTTCACAGACATAAATCTCTCCTGATATTTCTAGATGGGCTGCAAACAGTTTAGCAAATTACACGCTATTCTATAAATTCTTCTTGCCTACATTTTGATAGAATAATACGCCATGGATGTTTCCCGCATATTAGAATCGCTGAATAAAGAGCAAAGAGATGCGGTCGTCGCCCCCAGCCAAAATTTATTGGTGCTAGCGGGAGCCGGTAGCGGCAAGACCCGCGTGCTGGTGCATCGAGTTGCCTGGCTGATGCAGGCGGAACAAGCATCCCCTTTCGCAATTCTAGCTGTCACCTTTACCAATAAAGCCGCCAGGGAAATGCGCAACCGCATTGAGTTATTGTTAGACCAGCCGCTCAGTGGCATGTGGGTCGGCACATTCCACGGGCTTGCACACCGGTTACTGCGATCGCACTGGAAAGAAGCCAACTTGCCGCAAGATTTTCATATCCTGGACAGCGATGATCAATTACGTCTTATAAAAAGGCTCTGTAAAATACTTCATATTGATGAGGATAAATGGGCCCCGAAGCAGTGCCAATGGTATATAAATTCACAAAAGGACGAGGGACTGCGGGCAGCTAACATCGAGCACTTCGACGATGACTATACAAAGACAATGTTGGATGTTTATCGAACCTACGAAGAAGCTTGTAACCGAGGAGGCATGATTGATTTTGGTGAAATCCTGCTCCGTGCCCACGAGCTTTGGCTAAACTGCCCGCAAATACTCGATCACTATCAACGACGCTTTCAGCATATTCTGGTGGATGAGTTTCAAGACACCAACTCAATTCAATACGCTTGGCTGCGCGTGTTGGCGGGCAAGACCAACCACATGATGGTTGTCGGCGACGATGATCAATCTATCTATGGCTGGCGCGGCGCCAAAATTGAAAACATCCAAAAATTCAACGTCGACTTTCCCGGCGCAGAGATGATACGCCTAGAACAAAATTACCGTTCCACATCCACGATTATTAAAGCGGCCAACGAACTCATTGCAAATAATCAGGGGCGCCTTGGAAAGAACCTTTGGACTGACGGCGATGACGGCGAGCAGATAAGTTTGTACGCAGCATTCAATGAACAGGATGAAGCACGATTTATCGTTGATCGGATTCAGGATTGGTTCAACAGCGGCAATCGTCGAGCTGATGCAGCTATACTCTATCGCTCAAACGCCCAGTCCCGCGAACTTGAAGATGCTCTGCTGCGAGCAAACATGCCGTATCGTATCTTTGGTGGCCACCGCTTCTATGAACGTCTGGAAGTCAAGAATGCTCTGGCTTATCTCCGCTTACTGATAAACCGCGATGATGACACCGCAGTGGAGCGGATAATCAACGTGCCCACGCGAGGAATTGGTGGGCGTACACTGGAAATTCTGCGCAGTCTTGCCCGCACTGAAAATTGTTCACTATGGGAAGCCTGCGCTAGGGGTGTAAACCAATCCTTATTGAGTTCACGTGCGGCCAACGCGGTATTGGCCTTTCTACAACTTATCGATTCCCTGGAAGAGACTTGCGATAAATTGGAGCTCTACCGGAAAGCCGAATACGTAATTGCCCACAGCGGGTTGATCCCTCACCACGAAAAAGAAGGCGGCGAGAAAGCCAGGGGTCGGCTAGAGAATTTAGAGGAGTTAATTACCGCAACCAATAATTTTGATGACCCAGAAGCCGGAGCGGATTTTGACCTTACATCAAACGCTATGCTGGCGGCTTTCCTTGATCAGGCCGCACTCGATGCGGGGGAGACACAAGCTAACGAGAATGAAGACGCCGTACAGTTAATGACTTTGCACTCGGCCAAAGGCCTGGAATTTCAGCTGGTGTTTCTAGCGGGAATGGAAGAAGGCCTTTTTCCCCATAAGATGTCCATGGACAATATCTCTGGTCTGGAAGAAGAGCGCCGCCTTTGTTACGTCGGTATTACCCGAGCAAAAACCAAATTATATTTTAGCCACGCGGAATCACGGCGGATGCACGGCGATGTTAATCTGTGCCGGCCATCACGATTTATACGGGAAGTCCCTGCGGAACTGATTAATGAAATTAGAATGAAGTCCATTGTCTCCAGACCCACCCATTCAAATTTAAAGAATGGCTCTTCCAGAATCAACAACTTACGCGGTGACATCGGGATTCCACAAACTGAGCTTTCACTTGGGCAGCGCGTTGTTCATGGGAAATTTGGTGAGGGCGTGGTGTTAAATTACGAAGGTCAGGGCTCTAATGCCCGAGTGCAAATTAATTTTGATGCCACTGGCAGTAAATGGCTGGTTTTATCCTATGCCAAACTGGAGGCATTGTAACCGCAAATAAATAATAACCAGGTGCCACATCTAGCCTAGCTGGACAGCCACACGCGAAAAAGCTCGTAACTCAAAGTCAACAGAGCTAGGCTCAAAAACACTGCTGCAACCCCAAGCAACCAAAGCAGCCCTCTTCGTAGCGCAATCACAAACCGGCTCTTAAGCCTTGTGCCCTTAACCGGCCTTTCAGGCACATTGATGAATAACCTAGCAAAGCAATAAAGCATACAGGCCCAGGAAAATAGAACCAGCGCTGGGATCAACGCTTCATCTCCGGGTAGCCCTTCAATGTTGAATAAACTTGCGACCGCGAGGAGCAGCGAAATAATACCCACCAACACAATCAACGGAATAAATCGCTGTATATAAGTGGCAAATATTTTCAGGCGCTCTATCATTAGCTACCTAAAGGACAGGGTGCGGATTGCTTCAGCTTACCGGCTTCTCAGTCATTCATCCATCAGGAAATTCCAACGTTGACTACCCAGAATAAAACTTCGCTGCCATTCCTCGCCGGGCTTAACGATGAAAATGACCCCGTCTTCGAAGAGATGGAGGTAGAGGTCCTAGAAAGCTCACCCTTAACTGTACGCATATTGCGATCTCCGCTATTCGCCCGCAACTACGCTGCAGGCGACAAGATAAAGGTGATAGATGCAGCCACCGCTAACTACGAATTAGTTCAACGCAGTGGCAACCTGTGTGTAAGAGTGTTTCGCAAGCATCAGTTGAGCATTGTCGCAGAGTCCTTAACGCCCGAGATTGAAAAGCTCGATGGCACGCTTGATCTTGCTTCAGACCGTGCGCTTGTGTATAGCATTCATGTCTCAATAGGATTTCAAGCAATAGAAGCGTTGCTAAATAAGGTGGTCGGGGATTATCCTGATACGGTCTGGTACTATGGAAATGTATATGATCCAGATGATGGAGCCACGCCACTCGGTTGGTGGCAGGATTTTGAAAATCAAGTTTAGTGGATATTTAATATGATTATTGTTATTTCGCCAGCTAAATCGCTGGATTTTGATTCGCCGGTAAGTGTGAGGAAGTTCAGCCTACCGGAATATATTGGTGAGTCGAAGAGGCTAATCAAAGGCCTTAAAGCGCTAAGCCCTGAACAAATTTCTGAGCTAATGAATATCAGCCCAAAACTGGGGGAGCTAAACTATTCTCGATTTGCTAATTGGCATGCTCCTTTCGATCTTGAAAATTCCCGACAGGCTGTTTTTGCTTTTAAGGGGGATACTTATATGGGGCTGAAGGCTGATCAATTTTCCAAAGCAGACCTGACTTTTGCCCAAAAACATTTACGTATACTTTCAGGCCTCTACGGCATCTTGAAACCTTTGGATTTGATGCAAGCATACCGATTGGAAATGGGTAGTCGTTTCCAGGATAAGAAAGGCCAAAGCCTTTATGCTTTTTGGGGCGCCAGATTAACCAATAGCCTCAATACCTCACTGGCCGAACAAAAGTCTGATCTGCTGGTAAATCTGGCCTCAAAAGAATACTTCAGCGTGATTCAGCCAGCGGCTATAAATGCAAAAATCATCACACCGGTTTTCAAGGATTTTTCCAAAGGCAAGTACCGGGTTTTAAGCTTTTTTGCCAAGCAAGCGCGCGGCGCAATGAGTGCCTTTATAATTCAGCAGCAGCTGTCAACTGTAACCCAGTTACAGCGCTTTACTGTGGGTGGATATCGTTATAGCGAGGAAGATTCTTCGCTAGATAAGCCCGTATTTCTGCGAGAGCCTAAGTAAACAACACCGAGTCCGGTATGCAAAATGGATTGCCCTATAGCCAGGCCAGCGAAAATAACAAAACCTTCATTTTGGACGTCCTCAGAAAGCACCTAGGGGATCAGGAGCGCGTACTGGAAATTGGTGGAGGAACGGGGCAGCATGCCGTTTACTTCGCTCAGTGCTTGCCCTATGTGCACTGGCAATCAACCGATATACCTGCCAATGTCGGGGTGCTCAACCAACGCATACTAACTAATAATCTACCCAATCTGCCCGCCGCTATTGCGCTCGATGTAAACCAACGGCAATGGCATTGCGATAGCCCTTCGGCAGCCTTTACTGCCAATAGCCTCCACATTATGTCTGAGGGCTCCGTCCGCAGTTTTTTCACAGGTATTGGCACAGTACTAACGGCAGGCGGCCTGCTGTTTATCTACGGCCCGTTTAAATACAACGGATGCTTCACCACTGAAAGCAATGCACGTTTTAACTTGTGGCTGAAAGGCTGGGACCCCGTAAGTGGAATACGTGATTTCGAAACTATCGCCGCCTGGGCCAAGGTAGCGGGGCTTAGCCTGTTAGAAGACTACAAACTGCCCGCCAATAATCAAATGCTGGTCTGGCGAATGTCGGCACCAAAGAGTGTTAAATCTGCTTGAACGGTAACAGCGATTTTGCTTGTTCCATATAGTGGTCTATATGCTGCCGCTCCTCCTCGAGAAAGTCTGATATGGCGTTGCTAAATCTCTGGTCAGCGAGCCAGTGGTTGGAATAGGTTTTCACCGGTTCAAAGCCTCGTTGAATTTTATGCTCACCCTGCGCCCCGGAATCAAAACTAAGTAATCCATTTTTGATGCAATATTCCTGCCCCTGATAGAAGCAGGTTTCGAAATGAAGAAACTGAAAGTCTTTAGCGCTACCCCAGTATCGTCCAAACAACTGCTGAGAATTTCTGAAGAATAGCGCTGCGGCAATACATTGCTCATCCTGAATAGCCTGAACAAGAAATAGCTGCTCTGGCATGGTATGGCTAAGTAGCTTAAAAAATTCCAAACTTAAATATCCGGACATCCCCCGCACTTGATACGTGCTCTGATAAAAAGCATAAAACCTTTCCCACTGATCGGGCAATACATTACCGCCATCCACTATTTCAAACCGAATATTTTGCTTTGCTACAGCCTGCCGTTCTTTTTTAATATTTTTCCTTTTACGAGAATTTAATCCCTGTAAAAAATCATCGAAGCTGCCATACTCCTTGTTATACCAGTGAAATTGACAAGCGGTTCTCTCCTGAATGCCATTGATTTGAAATAAGTGGTGCTCATTCTTCGTGGGGAACAAAACATGCCATGATGAGGCATTTAATGCGGTGGCCTCTTTTTTAATACTTCTGCTGATAACTTCAATTGCAGCGCCCATCAATGTGGAATCTTTTAAAAAAACCCGGCT
This sequence comes from Gammaproteobacteria bacterium, assembly GCA_963694095.1. GTDB lineage: Bacteria > Pseudomonadota > Gammaproteobacteria > Pseudomonadales > Pseudohongiellaceae > UBA9145. The sequence goes on along the minus strand of CAVOCG010000090.1, from coordinate 1,533 downwards.
GCCCTGACTTGGCGTAAAAGGGATTGCCGTCACAAATTTGGGGTAATAATTCAATCCATGGTTTTTGTAGGCACCGGCCCAGGACCAATCAAAGACATATTCACCATAGGAATTGGTTTTTAGATAGAGCGGCATTACTCCGACAAGCTCTCTATCAGGACTACCTTTTTGATAAAGAGCCACATGATAGGGCGCCCAGCCCTTTTCCTCAGTTGTGCAGCCGGTGTCTTCCAGACCCCACAAAAACTCGTACCGAGCGAACGGGTTCTCGACCTCTGTAATCCCATTCCAGGCCTGTTTACCTATACTTGCGATTGAGTTTACAAATTCTACTTCAAGCTTATCCATGGAATTCCCGATTCGAATCAAGCCTTAATGACACCCGATTAATTCTACCGCTAATTATCAACTGCCTAGAGAATAAAACAAACAGGATGCACCCCGGACATAAATTAAGTAGCATGGGCTCTACTAGTAAAAAAACTATCCTGTGATTATGACATCAGCAAACCTGCTAAGCACCATTACTGACAACAGGTCCGCTCTCCGAAAATCTGAAGTGAAGGTTGCTGATTATGTCTTGGATAATTCAACCGCTGTAATCAATATGCGCATCGTTGATCTTGCATCAGAAGCCGATGTTAGCGAACCCACTGTAATCCGATTCTGCCGGGCACTCGGCTTTGACGGGTTCCAGAGTTTCAAACTGCAACTCGCTCGGCAATCTGGCCTGGGTAGCGCATTCACCCAGTTCGCCGTCGATGATAATGACACCGTAGAGGATTTGCGCAACAAGGTATTCGACACGACGGTAGGCTCACTTATTACTGTTCGCGATAATTTAGACCCTTCGGCCCTTGAGAAGGCTATAGACGCCATTACCAAAGCAAATCGGGTGGAATTCTATGGCTTTGGCGCTTCCGGTTCGGTAGTGGCTGATGCGCAACATAAGTTTTTCCGACTCAATCTTTCTGCTGCGGCCTACACAGACCCCCACATACAGCATATGTCAGCAATTTCGCTGGGAAAGAATGATGTGGTTGTCGCTATTTCTCAATCTGGGCAATCCCGGGGTTTACTGCAAAGCGTAAAGCTGGCAATTAAGGCTGGGGCTACCGTAATCGGGTTGGCACCTCAAAATACGCCGCTATCTAATTTATGCTGCATACCGATTTATATCAATATTAAAGATGAGCCCGATTACTATGCCCCGGTTTCTTCTCGAATCGCACATCTGGTGGTAATAGATTTGCTTGCAACCGGTGTTGCCCGAAACCGCAAGCCATTGCTTAAAGAGCACTTGCAGCGCCTTAACAAAAGCCAGAAGGCACTCCGCGCTACCGATAATTCGTAACCATGAATGAGCACTAACTATTCTACTGTGACTGAATGTTTTGGGTATGGAGAAGTTGCTAGCCCTAAATCTTATATTGTTTACGAGATAGATTTCCTAGAAATTATTCTAGAATTAAAAAAGCGTTATAAACAACAACCACCTTTGAGGGGGCGGGGTTGCTGGTTTTATTTTGTTCA
>CAVOCG010000089.1:0-11145 GCA_963694095.1 Gammaproteobacteria bacterium | reverse complement strand
CGATAATGCGACCGCTGTTGTAGAAGGCATTGGCGCCGGTTGCGAATTAGCCGGATGTGCGTTAATCGGTGGGGAAACAGCAGAAATGCCCGGCATGTATCAGGGCGAGGATTATGACCTGGCTGGTTTCTCCGTGGGCGTAGTAGAAAAGTCCCGTATTATTGATCAGCACAAAGTCAGTATCGGTTGCAGACTGATAGGTCTCGCTTCATCCGGCCCCCACTCCAACGGCTATTCTCTTATACGCAAAGTATTGGAAATCGCCGACGCCGATTTGTCTCAGGAATTCGGTACAGCCACGCTTGGGGAAGTGTTGTTGGAACCCACCGAAATCTATGTGTCAGCCATACTGGAGCTCATATCAAGCATCGATGTTTCTGCCATTGCACATATTACCGGTGGCGGCATTCTGGAAAATCTTCCAAGGGTGCTTCCCGATAGTGCGCAGGCCGTGATAGATACGGATTCCTGGCCTCGCCAACCCATATTCGACTGGATACAGGAAAAAGGCAATATCGCCACAGAAGAGATGTTCCGCACATTCAATTGTGGAATTGGCATGGTGGTGTGCGTCACTGCCGAGCAGGCAGAGCAGGCAATCGAAATTTTAAACAAACACAATCGAGGGGCGTTTGATATAGGCAGTATCCAAACCAAGGATGACAACGCCAATTCTGTATTATTGCAGGGCGAGTCAGCCGGTTAAGTTTATGCAAGCAACTCAATGTTCCGTTGTGGTTCTGATTTCAGGTAATGGCACAAACTTGCAGGCTTTAATTGATGCCTGCACGACCTCACACTTCAAGATCACGGGAGTTATCAGCAACAAAGCCGATGCCTATGGTCTGGAACGCGCACAAAAAGCCAATATTCCCACCACGGTAGTTAATCACCGCGAATTTGAATCCCGGGAGGCATTTGACGCCGCAGTTATCGAAACGATCGATACATACCAACCACAACTGATAGTACTGGCCGGCTTCATGCGCATTCTTAGCCCAAGTTTTGTACAGCACTACTCGGGCAAAATTATCAATATTCACCCCTCATTACTGCCCAAATATCCAGGCATTAATACCCATCAACGGGCACTGGATGCCGGCGATAAAGCCCATGGTGTATCGATACACTTCGTTAACGAGGAACTAGACGGAGGCCCTATTATTGCGCAAGGGAAAGTGCCTATATTGACGACAGACGATGCAGCTGAGCTAGCCAAACGTGTAGCAATACAGGAACACATTATGTACCCGAAGATAGTTTCCTGGTTTGCAGCAAACAGGCTGAAAATGGAAGGTAACAGCGCACTGTTGGACGGTGAAATCCTGCCTGCAACCGGGCTGGAAGTTTCATCCGCTTGAGAGGCCGTGGTTTTGACTTTATTGGGACAGGCACACCAGTTTTAAGGATCTGGGTTTAATCTAAATTTTACACAGAGGTCGATTGATCTGGCGGCAAGTCTTCGATTGAATCAGAGTCAGCTGGATCAGCCACCGGGTGTTTTTTGGACAGGCTGTACTTTCGAATTTTCTCCACTAGAGTCGTACGCCTGATATTGAGCCGGTCCGCAGCCCGTGCAACGACACCACCGCTATCATCAAGTGCCTGTCCAATCAGGTTTTTCTCCAAATTTGCCAGATACTCCTTCAGGTCCAAGCCGTTTAATGGCAGCAAGGCATCCCGCGTATGGGCTGGATCCCCAGAGGAACTATTCAATTCAGAGCCACCTACGGACATTGCGTCACCCAGGTCTGGCTTATCGAGATGTCTAAAACTTTCTGGCAGATCTTTCATACCAACAATGCCATGGGGAAACAAAATTGCCATGCGTTCAACCAGATTTCCCAACTCTCTTACATTCCCGGGCCAGGAATGACGGCAAAGCGAAGCAATGGCTGCGGAATTAAACCTGACCGAGCCCCGCTCCTCAGTCTCCAAAATCGCAATCAATTCATTGAGTAACAATGGAATATCATCGGCGCGTTCATTCAACGAAGGCATTTTGATTGGAAAGACATTAATTCGATAATATAAATCCTGTCGAAACTCTCCTACATCGATCATCGATTTCAAGTCTTTATGGGTAGCTGCAAAGATCCGTACATTGGTGTGTATGGTCTTAACCCCACCTACTCTTTCAAAGCTTTTTTCCTGCAGCACCCGTAGTAGCTTTACTTGCATATTAAGCGGCATATCACCAATTTCATCGAGAAAAAGCGTACCACCAGCGGCTAACTCAAAGCGGCCAATGCGATCCGAGATTGCACCGGTAAAAGAGCCCTTCTCATGACCAAATAGCTCACTCTCAAGTAGTTCCCGGGGAATAGCACCGCAATTAATCGGCACAAATGGCTTGTCCGCACGGGCTGAATTCATGTGAAGGTTTCGAGCAACCACTTCTTTACCCGTACCTGAGTCGCCGGTAATCAATACACTTACCTCAGTGTGCGCTACCTGCCCCATCATTTGCCGAATTTTTTGAATAGATTCGCTATTGCCAACCAGTGAGCGAAACATGTTGTAGTCACGCACACCATCGAAATCTCGAAGGCGGTTGAAATTCTCGTAAAAAACCCTAGCCTTGTGCAGTGCATCAAGCAAGGGTTGGTAACTCAGCGGATAATTTACAGTGGCAGTGATAGCAGCAGCGAGGCTGCCCTCAATGTGCGCAGGCATATCTCGTTCACCAAGCAAGACAAAAGGCGTGCCTGGCTCCCACTGATTAATATCACAAAGCAGGTCTTCCCAGGTGGCTTGCTGACAATCACCTATAATTGCTACACACACGCCACTGGGCTTGGATACCCCATCGTCAACTAGAGTGTGCCAATTGCTTGAAGTAGCACTGATTATGCTTTCCCCGATAAAAGAAAGCAGTGTCTCCATATCATGGCGAGATTTTTCATTGTCATCGATCAACAATATTTGATTTTCATCCACCATAAACAAACACCTTTAAGCTAAAAAGTATCACCATTTCAAAAGCAACACGATGCTACATTCGATTGAACAGGCCCCTCAATTTGGCAGACTATTCGCTCTAGCGCTAAGCAGTTCATTAGACAATGCGTGCTATTTTTAGTCAATTCCATAACATGCCTTAATGACTTTAAAACCACCCATAACATTTTATACATGGAGAAGGCCGATCTCATAGAGCTGCTCCTATATCCCTCATAAGTAGCTTACCCATGGCGCTAATTTATGTGTGCTAGAATCGACAACCTTCATTGCTGCCGGGCAAAACTAACCATGAATTGGGATTACCCAACTCCCTTTACCAACAGGGTTAAGGTACAAAAGGATGATATCGATGGCTTGGGGCATGCCAACAACGCCTGTTATGTTGTGTGGTGCGAACAATGTGCATGGAAGCATTCCGAAGCATTGGGCCTGAGTGTCTCTGATTACCATCGCTTAGATCGGGGAGTGGCAATAAACAAAGCGGATTACGAGTATTTCCTACCAGCCTTCAATCAGGATGAGTTACTCGTGGCAACCTGGCTAACTGCCTGTGATGAAAAATTGCGACTTGAACGACGTTTCCAGATAGTTAATGGGCAAACCGGTGCTACGGTAATGCGAGGTCATTGGCTTCTAATTTGTGTGACCATAACAACCGGCAAACCCACCCGTTTCCCTCAGGAATTTCTCAATACTTACTCATCCACTGTCATTTAACCCAGTGAATTATGGCAACAGTTTCTGACCGAATAAAGCCAGATACTCAGGACTAGCACGAGAAAATTAATTGATTTCACTACTCGAGATTTGAAGTGCTCACCTACTGCCGACGGCCCATAAACATTAGGCACACTAATTTTGCCAATTATTTTACTTATTCTTTTATATCATATGGTTATGATGACTCACTGAGTTAAAAACGTTCGCTACAATAAGTGAACTAGGGAGCCACACAACCACAACAATCGGCTTAAAGATATATTTACACCAGTCGTTATACCTAAAACCCGCTGACAATATTCCGTGAATCCCTTCTGGGAAGTCGGTTTTTTAACGGCTTTGTAGAGCCAGTACGCCGCTAAAGGATCTAAGGGATAACATTAATCCATAGACATAGAAGTGTAGCCGCAGTGAATAACAAAACACGACCTCGAAAGACCCAAAATCCGACTAAAAGTCCGGGCTCATTTTCAAATGTTGTAACGCCTATTATAGGTAACCGCGAAAGACCTGCATGCCGTAAAGTTGTTGATGCCACCGATTTCGCTGCCTCTCTCAGTCCAACGGTGGACCTAAGCGCTCTGGAAAACAACATTAAACAGCTGCCGGCCATGGATATGGCCCGCGTGGTTAATCTACATGATCGACTGGAAGCTAGTGAATACCGTATCGATTACGACGAGTTGGTGCAAAAACTGCTTGATCTGGAAAAACAGTTCAATTTTGACTGAGTACATGTTCGCTCAGCTACTTTAGAAGCTCAATGGCGGCACTAGGCCAGCTAATCTCTCCAGATCCTCAGCTCTGTCCACATCCCAACGGCGATCCAGTAAGTGGTAGCGAAGACCATTCTCTTCCAAGCGTTGCAATGTAACCCTCAACACCGAGTCACACCCCCATTCTATACATCGAAAAAGCTCTGGGGCCGGAGTCTTCAATCCCAGCAGAACATAACCGCCATCCTCAGCTGGCCCAATAACAGCATCTATATCTACCTCAGCCAGTTTGTCCAAGGCCGAAGCCAGGTAGGATTGGTCAATAGAGGGGCAATCGGCACCTATCAGCAATACTGTATTGATACTGTCCTCAGACAATGTTGAAGCCACTGCATGGGCCATCTTTTGCCCTAAATCCTCACCAATTTGTTCGTAAATATTCATTATATTACAAATAGATAGAAACAGTTTATGATGTTTATTAGAGGAAACCCATAACGCCATGGGCGCCAGCTGAGATTGCGTGACCGTTGCCGTGACTCTGCCAAGCATCACTTCATGCAAGGCCAGCGCTCGCTCTTTCCCAATTACCCCCTGTAATCGAGTTTTCACCGCTCCCAGCCTTGGCTCCCGAGCAAATACCAATATCCTGGCCTTGGGGTATAGATAATCCACCGCCACATTTGGCCCGGTTCGTTGTGGGTAATACTGCTTAACTAGGTAATGCGGATTTACCCCCAGAAAATACAGCAACCTCAACCACCACATCAGAAAAATCGTTCTGAACACGCCCTTATCTTGCCAGCGTCTACTTGAAGTCACTACCTTCTCATAGATGCACAGCGGTTTAGCATGGCGTCTCAAACGTTTACTCATTTCAACGTCCTCCATCAGCGGAACAGCAGCAAAGCCACCCACTCCCACAAATAGATCTGTACTCACAAACAGCGCCTGATCGCCAGTACATACCCCAGTCAACCGGGAACGCAGAGTCATAGCCTTAGCGATAAATCGATAAACAAACGCCGTACTGATAAACCGGATATCAAACCAACCCCATGGCTTTTTGGCATGACCAATGCGCTGTTCGAGAAGTTTATCCACTTTTCGAGGTAAACAGGTATCCGCATGAAGAAACAGCAACAAATTCCCTTTAGCGTGACTAGCTCCCGCATTCATCTGCAGGCTGCGCCCAGGCCCAGTCCGTAGCATAAGGTCTGTCAGGGGTGTTGCCAGGCCAGGAGTCCCATCATAGCTACCGCCGTCAACCACGATGATTTCATGGCCGGAATCGCGATAGCATTGCAAGCGCTGCAATTGAGCAACGATCAAATGCGCTTCGTTTAATACCGGCAAAATAAAACTTACTTTTAACAATGACTGACTCGCAAGTGAACGGGGAAATTAGGGCAACTTGAATAACCGCATAGGACCTCTGCGTGAGCTGCAGCCTTGCTCAGAAGTGGGCAAAGAAAAGTACCTTAGGCGTCCAAGGCTCCACCGCAGCTGCTGCCCTGTCCAGCTGTGCAACCGAAACAGTGTTCACCGGTCATAACTGGGTTCCCATCGAGTGACTGTTGCATTAACTCGGACAGATGGGTTTTGCTCTTTCCGTTGACCGCTAAAGGCAATTTTAACATTTGATTGAAGTCGCAATCATACACAAAACCTCGATAATCAACGCTCAGTAGCGATCGGCACATTACCGTATTAAGATTCTCTTCCTTGTAGCTGTCTCGCAGTATCTCCATATATTGGTGGTAAAGCCCTTTGGATAATAGCATCCCGCCGAATCGGCTGATTGGCATATTGGTTATAGTAAAGAGCTGATTAAAAACTATGCCATGTTGGTCTAGCAATTCGCTCTTGTAGTCGCTTTCCAATTCGATTTGCGACGGAGGCAAATTAATTCCATCCGGGTTATAAACTAGGTTGAGCTGTAAAGCAGGATCCTTACCATAGCCGAGTTTATTGAGCTCTTGCAAAGCGGCAATGCTCTCCCAGAACACACCCTTGCCACGTTGCTTTTCTACATTTTGCTCCGAATAACATGGCAGTGATGCGGTAATAACTACCTCTTCAGAAGCCAGGAACTCAGCCATATCTGCAAATCCGGGTTCTTGCAGGATAGTTAGATTGCAGCGATCTATCACTTCCATGCCGGTAGCTCGCGCCTGCTTTACCAGACGCTTGAAGTGTGGATTCATCTCCGGTGCGCCACCGGTTAAATCCAGCACCTTGACCGGCCAGTTATTAATGAATTCAAGCACTTGGTTGATAACCTTTTCATCCATCATTTCGGTGCGGGTTGGGCCGGCATTAACATGGCAATGCGTGCAGCTGAGATTGCATTTATAACCAAGGTTTACCTGAAGAGTTTCCAGCGGACTACGGGAAATTTCCGGAAAATCGGTTTTGAGCAGCAAAGGTCGGGTATCTAGCATTAAAATTCCTTTCGGCTTATTTCGTTTTGCTGAGCAAGGGCGGGCGAGCCACGGTACTTAAACCATGCAATCTAAGACCCTCTATTGCGCTATTTTATGTCAACTCTCGGGACTTTGCATAAAATAGCAAGCGCCATGACGCGTATTATTACATCAAATGCACCAAAGCTTCGGATTAAAACCAAGAACCATGGCCCCGCACCTCAGAGACCGAAATATAGTGACTTCCCAATTATGTTACCAAGGCCACAAATAGTTGATATAGCGGGGATTAAGCTACCATTTAGCGAAAATCTTAGATAATTGGCTTACACTGGGCATTGGAAAAAGATTCTGCCTTTCCAGTCTTGTATTAAAAGGACTGATGGTTTTAAATACGCGGCCGATACTAGCCGTATGTGAGTTCTCATCCCCACTCATAGGGTATTTGAAAGAATAGTACTTTTAATCGGAAATTTGGTAGGGGTGAGCGGAATTGACTTTTAATGTGAATGCGAAAAATTTCTACATTGTCGCCACGGCACCGAAGGAACCAAGCCTTCAGTTAAATATCTCGGGGCCCTATCTCACCAGGCAAGCTGCCCAAGCTGACTTAGCCGCTGTTATTGACGAAGCGCTAGATATCGACCCCAGTGCCAAGGGCTACGATTATACTATCTCCAAAGTAGAAAGCGGTAAGCCTGGTTTCATCCAACATATGGCAAGCCACGCCTAGCCCAAGCAAAAATATGAGTGTAGACTAATTAGAATCCCTCATTATTTCTAGAAGCTGTTATTTATGTAAGTTTTCAAAGAATTTGCAATAAATCAGGGATCACCACTTTCTATAAGTCATAACAGAAACAAATAAGTCAGGACCGTCCGACTTAACTGTTTGCATTCATAGGACGAAAGAAGGGCCCCCAGTGAGAAAACTTAGCGCATTGCATCATATAAGCATAATCGAATCCCGGGGGACCAACTGTGCCTGGGTTAGAATCAAATATGACGGCAAGAGTTTTCAACAGTCATTCCCCTTTAAAAAATACGCGGGAAAGAATAAAGCCATCGCAGCAGCCAAGAAGAAACGTGATGAGAAAGGCAAGATAATTTATGGCTATAACTGGCCTTATGCCAAGTTCAGTCCCCGCAAAACTTCACCTTTAAACTCATCAGGTGAAATTGGAGTTAGCTATTCAAAGAAGGACCATTCCTGGGTTGCTACTTGGCAAGAAGGCAAAGGGGTTAAGCGACGCCAGAAAAATACGTATTTCTCAATTAATAAGTTCGGAGAAACCAAGGCCAAGCGATTAGCAATTAAAAAACGCCGAGATGCGGTAAAGGCGAATCGAATTAAGTAAAACCTTGGGGTTTCTAATTGGTCAGTTGTTTCGACGCAAATGTAGTTTTGTCAAACTGGCTGCTAGACTAGTTCAATTGCACAAACAATTGAATTAGCGTTCTTTTTGGGATGGCAAACTAGACAAATTTAATTTTAATAAATTGAAGAACCATTACCCCAGATTTGTTCAGATTTAAGCTGACTAGCGTAAATTAGATTGGCCTCGAAATTCATTCGATCTATACCGTAAACTTCAAACAGGGCTTCGAAACGACTGAGCGCCTTGTCTGTGTCGATGGCTACTACTAAATCATCCAGGATCTCGTTATCCGATAGCGCTTGGGCTGTATGCATCAAGCCAGCATCACGCATACCGGAGATAAGAATTACTTGACTGCTGTCACTTGCCGGAAAGGTTGAAAATAACCCATAATCTCGAAACGGTTCACCTTCTTCGGGAAGACCAGCATCACTGGTATAGTATTCATCCGTAGCTGTGTTCACCAACTCATCATAGCTCCTGCCAATTGTAAGACCAGAACCGGCAAATACCATACTGGTCAGTTTTTCCAGTGCACTGATGTAACCAATGTAGACGATATGATTGCTGCGAATATCGGCTGTTGTTAAATCCGACATCATTGTGATGTTAACTGGTTTACCACTTTGTTGCAGTATTGGCACTATCTTCGCTAAAGCAAACGCACTGCCCTCTGGCATGTAACTAAGATCGAGATCCAGGTAGTTTTCTGTTCTTTCAATCTCGCTAAACTGCAATTCTTCCAGATCATTGCGAGAATTCACATTAAACTCTCGCACCATGCGGGCAACATTGCCGTTGGCGTTTAACTCACCGAAAATATAGTAGTCCCCCATAACTAGCATAATTGGCACATCATCGCCAAACACAACACTCCAAACCGGATGTTCAGCAACCCTATCCAATGGGTCTGTTTGATTATCCCTACCCAGCATATACGCAAGATTTACCAGTAGCAGCAGAATTGCCGTCACCGTCAGACCGCCGGTAACACCCATGCTCGGCATTCTGGCCAACCGGAAAAAATTTCGGTCACTCTGCGGCTGTGAAACCGCGGCGATAGTGTATTGCCCTTTCGGAATCACTATCCGGTAAGCCGACTTACCCTCGTTGGATTGATAATACGCATCTAGCTTTTTACGCAGCTGGTGCATGTATACCCGAACCATCGAATCGCTAGAAACGTCAAAATTAGCCTTACGACCCAACACTTCAATGGCCAGCTCAAGCTCTTTAGGGGATTGTTTGGCGATAGAGCACTGCACGAGATATTCAAGCAATGCACTGTAGTATTTCGAACGCCCCAATTCTCCGCTAGCAACAATACGCCGGCACAGGGCTTTTAACTCGTCAACGGTGAACACATCCTGCGTCTGAAGCAGTGTTTCCCGTGCTGAATTATCTGTTTTCTTACCTATATTGATGTTGATCACCCGCTACCTGTGGATAAGGAGGACTGGCAGTATAGCAGCTATAACCACAAGCAATATGTATGAACCCTGAGAGCTATTCCTTTAGTTTGCTAATCAAAGACTTAAGTTTGTCGCTGTGTTGAATAATACCTTCTGAAATGTATTGCTCGTGATTCCGTTCGATGTGCTTAAGATCATACATATAATTAACCATGGTGCCCCGGCTCTGCTCCAACCCCTTCGCGCTAAGGTCAGCAGCCTCTTTAACCGCATGCACTCCGGCACCATTACCTAGATGAAAACGGGCAACCGGGTCTAACGGATAGTTATTTTTCTTAGCCAGCAACAGGTAAGTGGCGGCCAGTCGCCTGATGAGCTCCGAATTTTGTTTAACCCCTCCTTCTGTTTTCGGGATTGCAGCCAGCTCAGTAATAAGCGGCTGCAACTGTTCATTGTGCTTAACCTTGTCGTCTTCGAGCCAACAGCAAAGACCTGGCATTGGAGACAGAGTGACAAACTGATTCATACCAGGAAACTCACTTTGCAGCTCCTGCACCACTTGCTTGATGAGAAAATTACCGAAAGAAATATTCTTCAGCCCTGGCTGGCAATTACTGATGCTGTAAAAACAGGCTGTATCAAAATCGCTGTCATCCGCCTGGCCATCATCTTTCAGTATTTCGTTAATCGATTCTGGAATTTGTCGGCTCAGGGCCACTTCCACAAATATTAATGGCTCATCAACCAGCGCCGGATGAAAAAAAGCGAAGCAACGCCGGTTATCCGGATCGATTCGTCGCCGCAAATCATCCCAGTCTAAAATTTCATGCACCGCCTCATAACGAATTATACGCTCTAGAATAGCCGCGGAAGTTGACCAGTCGATGGTTTTCAATATCAGAAAACCACGACTAAACCAGGACGAAAACAAACGCACAAAATCGTCATCCAAGGAATTTAATTCTGGCCGCAGTTTCAGTTGCCGAAGTAAATCGGCACGCATGGAAACCAAATCAGAGGTTGCACCAGGAGTCTGATTCAATCGGCGCAGTAATTCCTGCCGCAATGGCTCAGTAACTCGGGAAAGCTGATTCAGATGCAGAGAATTGGGTTCATTATCATATAGATGATATGCCTTCCTGACTGCCTCCTGGTCTGCATTGAAGTTCTGCTCCAGATTTTCGAAGAAGGCGAGTTTTTCGTCATCATCAGAGGCATTATAGTGATTTAGTAACTCTCTCGCGGTGACTATAGCGGACACTTCACCGGTATTGGCCATTAGTTTATCCAACAGCTCGTCGACAGTGAGATTTTCACTATCGCCTGCAAAGAAAAATTGGCGCTGCCGTTTAACCAGCCCGCTTAGAAAATCCTGAAACCGCCCAAATGCCAAGGTACTTCCCCCATTTAACAAGCACTTATTCTACTGGTAATTGCTGCCTACTGAAACAGAAAGGAAGTGAACTATGAGGTTCAATTCCTTTCGTTCAACTCCGGCTAAGCTTTGCTAATCTACAATAGGAATTAC
>CAVOCG010000088.1:0-11157 GCA_963694095.1 Gammaproteobacteria bacterium | reverse complement strand
ATCTTCATTGATGCTGGCAGTATTGGTGAGGATGTTAATAATTTCCAGGTCGTGACGCTGGCCGATCTCGTAATCGTTGAAATCATGTGCGGGCGTAATTTTGACACAGCCGGTGCCAAATTCCTGATCTACATATTCGTCGCAAATAATAGGAATCTTACGATTGCAAAGTGGCAAGTCCACCAGTTTGCCTATCAGATTTTGGTATCTAACATCATCAGGATGGACCGCAACGGCTGAGTCCCCCAACATGGTTTCTGGCCGGGTAGTGGCAATAGTAATATGGGTGTCGCCATCAGACGTGGTTGCGCCGTCGGCAAGCGGGTAGCGAAAATGCCACAACGATCCGTCTTCTTCTTCGGCGACAACTTCAAGGTCTGAAATGGCGGTATGTAATTGAGGGTCCCAGTTTACTAGCCGATTGCCGCGATAGATCAGGCCTTCATCGTAAAGATCCACGAACACCTTTTCAACCACAGATGACAACTCCTTATCCATGGTAAAGCGTTCCCGAGGCCAGTCCAGTGAGGAGCCGAGGCGTCGCAATTGCTGAGTAATGATGTCACCAGATGTTTCTTTCCAGTCCCAAATTTTCTTAATGAACTCTGCACGGCCCAATTCCTGTCGACTGGTGCCGGTAGCGCTCAATTGGCGTTCAACAACCATTTGCGTCGCAATGCCAGCGTGGTCTGTACCTACCTGCCAAAGTGCCTGGTGACCCAGCATTCTGTGGTAGCGAGTCAGTGCATCCATAATGGCGTGCTGGAAACCGTGCCCCATATGCAGGCGACCGGTGACATTGGGCGGGGGAATTACTATGCAATAGGGTACTCCATCGCCTTGCGGTGCAAAATAGCCGTTTGCTTCCCAGGTTTTATACCAGCGTTCTTCCAATTGCTGAGGTTGATAAGTCTTGTCCATGGGTCTGTTCTTGTTTTCCAAATTCCTAGTCAGCTTGTACTGTAACCCAAATTAAAAGTAACTGGATTTTGAGAAGGGGAAAGTATACATGAAGGAGAAGATGTTGTCGGAGTCTGCCATCTGAATATAATGCGGTTACTGTGGTAAAACGTCAGTCTATGGGCCCCCTTGCGACAGCTGAATCCAGCAACGGATAGCAGCTAGTTTCCGGCGTTGCTGCTCACCTGCTAAGCTTTTTGGCTAAGCAGGTGCTCGAGCAATAAGGAAACCGGTCTTCCCGTTGCACCTTTCAGTGCACCAGAGTGCCAGGCGCTGCCTGCAATATCCAGATGCGCCCAATGGTATTTTTCAGTAAATCGGGAAAGGAAGCAGGCTGCCGTGATGGTCCCCGCCCTTGGTCCACCAATATTGGCGATGTCCGCAAAGTTACTGTTTAGCATGCTTTGGTACTCATCCCATAGCGGCAATTGCCAAGCGGGGTCCAGGCTTTGCTCACCGCATTGGCGAAGTGACTTTGCCAATGCATCATTGTTACTAAGCAGCGCCGTCACATGTGAGCCAAAGGTGGCTACCGCCGCGCCGGTAAGTGTCGCAATATCTACCACGGTTTTGGGTTTAAAACGTTCCACATAACTTAGAGCGTCACATAGGACTAGGCGTCCTTCTGCATCTGTATTAAGTATTTCGATGGTCTTGCCAGACATGCTGGTTACGATGTCACCCGGTTTTGTGGCTTTACTGCTAGGCATATTTTCAGCCGCTGCAACAATGCCGATAACATTGATAGGTGTTTTTAATTCTGCCACCGAGCCCATAGCAGCAATGACACTGGCAGCACCGCACATGTCGAATTTCATTTCGTCCATGCCGCCTCCAGATTTCAGACTGATTCCACCGGTATCAAAGGTTACGCCTTTGCCAACCAGTACATGTGGCCTGCTATCCGCACGCGCACCTTTGTGGTGAATCACTATCAGCTTGGCTTCTTCAGCGGAACCAGCACTTACAGAGAGTAGCGCGCCCATACCAATGCGTTGCATCTGTTTCTCAGTTAAAACCTTGGTTGTAAGTGAGCGGTGACGCTTGTCTAAATTTTGGGCTTGTATAGCTAGATAGGTCGGTGTGCAGATATTCCCAGGTAGATTGCCGAGATGCTTGGCACAGTTGATCGCTTTGCCGATAGACTGGCCGCGCTTGAGTGCGTATTCAGCAGTTTTGCGGCGACTCCCAGTCGGCGGCGCTACGCTAATTGCCTTGATTGATAAGGGTTTGTTTTTCTTACTTTTAGTGGTGTCGTAACGGTAACTGACATCTTCACTGTCGCAGGCAACACGACTCACTAGCCACGCCGAATCACGATCCGTAACCACCACACTGGATAAGGCAAAATGTGCGCTAGCCGTATTAAGCTTGTAGAGCGTTTTTGCCCCGACTCGTAGTAGTTTGCTCGCGTTTTTGCCGTTAAATTTCTTTCTTTCACCGCCGCCGAGTAGCAATACCCGCTTGGCATTTATTCCATCAACACCGTGCAGGATCTGAGTTTCGCCCAGTTTGCCAGTGAAATCGCCGGAGCGCAGCAACCTACTGATAATCTTACCGCTTGCCCCATCAATGGCCTTGGCTTCGTCACTGGGTGTCGCTTTGCTCCATACAATGACTGCCACGCAATCGGTGTTTATTTTGTCAGCAGAACTGATTTTTATTAAGTACTTCATTGTGAAATATTCTTCATTAATATCGATGGGATAATCCTAAAGATATTCAGGCACTTAAGCAATAGCAACTAGGAATAGTCCGGGAAGTAGGCGGTTCATCGGTGAAGGAATTCATCTATTGATGACCACTTCATAGCGAAATCCAGACCAGATAAAGGCTATAAAATTAAATAATTTGACTTGGGGTAGGGAATTGCATCAATTTTGAACCAAATCCGGATTTTATTGTCACACCCTATTAACCAGCTGAAATGATTTATTGATGGAGCCGATATGCCAAGGATCAAAGTGAGTACCCCCGAACGATTTCTGTTCGGCATGGAGCGCATAGTGGGTATCAGTGACGTCAATTATGCTAAGCATCTGGATAGCGTGGCTATGGTAAATATCCTCCATGAAGCAAGATTGCAGTTTCTTGCCAGTCTCGGTCTTATCGAGGCAAATATTTATGGTCTTGGGATGGTGGTGACAGACCTCGCTGTCGATTACCGGTCTGAATCGTTCGCCAATGATTTGCTAATTATTGATGTCGGTGTTGGGAAATTTAACCGTTATGGTTTCGATGTCGGATTTCAAGTAACCAACAGTGCACTGGAGACAGTAGTTTGCAATGCAAAAATGGGCGTCGTATTTTTCGATTTTGACAAGCATGCCATTGCACCGGTGCCGGAGGTGTTTAAGTCCCTTGTGGGCTTACCCGAATCGCGCGTCGCCTGACTATAATGGGCTAACTTATGCCCTCAATTTCAAGTAAACTGACGGAACCTCCTCCTTAGCCCAAGGTTCTTGCTCCGTTTTGATCATATTTCGCTACCTCAGCAAGCAAATACTTCAGATCATGGCAGCAGTGGCCTTAATTGTGCTGGTTGTGGCGCTCACCAGCCGTTTTATTCAGTACCTCGGTCAAGCCGTGTCAGGGGACCTGGCTTCAGATGTGTTGCTGTTATTAATTCTCTACCGTCTACCGGAATTTCTGCTGGTTATCTTACCCTTGGCCCTGTTTTTGGGCATATTGCTGACCTATGGTCGAATGTATGCCGAAAGTGAAATGGTTATATTAGCCTCCAGCGGTCTGAGTCAATTTCGTCTACTATTAATGACATTTGGCAGCTCGGCAATCGTCATGGTAATGGTTGGAATACTTAGTTTGCAGCTAGCGCCCTGGGGAATCAGAAATACCGAACAACTGAAGCAAAGCCAGACGCAGTTGACCGAGATAGATTTGATTGTTGCAGGCCAGTTCCAGAGCTTTGGAGATGGCAGTCGGGTTACCTATGCCGAACGAATTGCTGCAAACTCCAGCGAGGGACGACAACTGGAGAACGTATTTGTTGCCACGGGAGCTCAGACAGAAGACGGGACGGGGTCGCAGCTGAGAATCATTCTAGCAGAGTCGGCCAGGCCGGAAATTGACCCGGAAACAGGTGCCCGCTTTATGCGATTGGAAAATGTGTACCAATATGATGGCATTCCTGGCACTGCAGATTACATAATAGCGCAATTCGATGTGCAGTCCATATTGCTGCCGGAACCAACCAGCTTCGAGGCCATTATAGAAGAGCAGGCGTTGAGAACCGGTGAATTAATTGGTTCGTCAGATCCCGGGCACCAGGCAGAACTGCAATGGAGAATTTCCATATTTCTGCTCATTCCCATTATTACTTTTATTGCTGTTCCCCTTAGTCGGGTCGAGCCCAGACAAGGGCAATACAGCAAACTGGTACCGGCAGCACTTTTGTACGCAAGCTACTATGTCTTGCTTCGCTTCTCCGGGGACATGGTAGCTGATGAAAACCTATCACCAGCTATTGGCTTATGGTGGGTTCATGCGCTATTTTTAAGCATCGGATTTTCAGTCTACAAGCAATTACGCTTAAGTGACTTGCTGCCGGGGAGGGCTTCATCATGAGGCTGCTCGATCGTTACATTTTGAAGTCGGTGCTGCTCTCTACGCTCGTTGTGATGGTCATGATCATCTCGGTGAATCTGGTGTTGGCTTTGGCCAATGAATTGGCGGACAGCGATGGGAATTATTCCATGCTAAATGCAATGTGGTTTGTAGCTCAGACCACCCCAACCAGCATTTACGAGCTGCTTCCTTTTTCGGCATTAGGTGGGGCACTGATAGGCTTGGGCGTATTGGCTTCAAATAACGAACTGGTAGTCATGCAGGCAGCAGGTGTGCAGACCTGGCGGATAGTCTGGTCAGTGATGAAACCTACCCTGGCGGTGATGATTTTGAGCCTGGTGCTTGGGGAGTATATTTCTCCAAGCTTGGAACAGGTCGCTCAAAGCAATAAAGCCTTACAGAAAAGCGGAGAGGGAACGATTAATTCTGAGCAGGGTAATTGGCGCAAGATTGGGTATGAGTTTATTCATATCAATGCTATCGCGCCAGGCGGTGAATCCCTCTTCGGCGTTACCCGCTACGAAGTTGATGACAGTCGACAAATAACTGCCAGTAGTTTCGCAGAATCCGCTCATTATATTTCAGATGCGCAGCGCTCAGAAAGCTATTGGCAATTAAGTAATATCCGTGAGACAGAAATTAGGCATGGGAATTTAACTACACAGAATCATTTACAGGAAGACTGGCATATTGATCTTTCGCCTGAATTATTGAGTGTCTTGGTAGTTGAACCAGATCGGCAATCGATTTCCGGCCTGTATCGCTTTGCCCGATTTTTTGAAGCAGAAGGACTAGATGCGGCGACTTACTTTCTGGCGTTCTGGAAAAAACTGCTACAGCCGATTGCCACAGCAGCACTGGTATTGATGGCAATATCCTTCGTTTTCGGTCCCTTACGCGAAGCGACCATGGGATTTCGAGTCTTTGTTGGAATCGGTATTGGCCTGGTATTCACCATCTTGCAACGAATGATGGAGCCAGCCAGCCTGCTCTTCGGATTCAGCCCGCTGCTCGCGGTTATTCTACCCATCCTACTTTGCCTAGGCGTCGGCGCCTATGTCATGCAAAGAGTCCGCTAGGTGGTCCGTGACAAATGATAATTATTCGGAAGCTGACTAGAGCAGGATCTATATGAGCGCAGCAACTAGCTCCCAGACAGGGCCTACCAAGGCGATCAAGCGCATTATCGAGAGACTGCGGGAAAAACCTGGTGCACTATTGCCGCTGCTACATGCCGTGCAGGATGAATTTGGCTATATTTCCCCGGAAGTTTTGCCTGTTATAGCAGGTGCATTAAATCTTTCCCGTGCCGAGGTGCACGGTGTAGTTAGCTTTTATCACTATTTTCGCACCACCCCGCCAGGCCGTAATTGCATCCAAATTTGCCGCGCAGAATCTTGCCAGGCAATGGGTGGTCGCGAGTTGGAAGTCCATGCCAAGCAATCGTTGCAAATAGATTTTCAACAAACCACTCCCGATGGAGAGATTACCCTTCTGCCTGTGTATTGTTTGGGTAATTGCGCCTGCTCGCCTGCAGTACGTGTAGGTAATAAGGTTTATGGGCAAGTTGATCCGGTCAGCTTCGATGGTATTGTGTCAAGATTGTTATCTGCCTCCAAGAAAGTTGAGGGCCAGCTCGATAAAATCGCTCAAGAAACGACAAAACCTCTGATTAAAATCTATGTGCCTCGCGATACTACAAGCTGTTCACTAGGCGCCGACCTGATTGCTGACGCGATACAAAAAGCGATTGAAAGTAGCCAGTTACCGTTACAAATGGTGCGCAACGGCTCACGCGGTCTGTACTGGCTGGAACCGATGATTGAGATTGAAACCGAGCAGGGCAGGGTTGCCTATGGCCCGGTTACGCCGGAAAAAATCAATAAATTCATGGCTGAGAAGTGTTGGGAAAAGAGCGTACAGGAGAGAGAGAGTCATCCTCTTTGCCTAGGGTTAACCGAGGACATCGATTATTTAAAAAATCAACAGCGTCTAACGTTTGCACGAGTAGGGGTTGTTGATCCCAATTCGGTGGAGGACTATTGCAGCCAGGGTGGATTCGCTGGACTAAAAAAAGCACTCTTGATGAAACCACAGGCCATTGTCAGTACCATCACAGACTCGGGGTTACGCGGGCGGGGCGGGGCTGCGTTTCCAACTGGTATCAAATGGCAAACCGTTTTGGATGTTGATTCGGCGCAAAAATATATTGTGTGTAATGCCGACGAAGGTGATTCGGGCAACTATGCTGATCGTATGTTGATGGAGAGCGATCCGTTTTCCCTGATTGAAGGGATGGTCATTGCCGGGCTCGCGGTTGGAGCCGATAGGGGTTATATCTATTTGCGCGAAGAATATCCGTTAGCTTGCGAAGTATTGAATAAGGCAATAGATAGCGCTATTGAACAAGCGTGGCTTGGCAATAATATTGCTGGCAGTGATATATGTTTTAATATGGAAGTGCGATTGGGAGCAGGTGCCTATATTTGTGGCGAAGAAACATCCATGTTAGAAAGCATCGAAGGAAAACGCGGGGAGGTGAGGCCCAAGCCACCGCTGCCTGCAATAAAAGGTTTATTTGGCCAGCCATCGGTGATTAATAATGTCATCTCGCTGGCAACGGTACCGATTATTTTGGCGAAGGGGGCTGAACATTATCAAAGCTACGGGCAGGGTCGTTCTCTTGGAACGCTTCCGTTTCAGCTCTCTGGTAATATCAAACAGGCCGGCTTGGTAGAGTTAGCATTTGGTTGCTCATTGAAAACGTTATTAGTGGACTTTGGCGGTGGTACGCGAACCGGTGAGCCGATGAAAGCAGTCCAGGTGGGTGGCCCATTGGGTGCCTACTTGCCCGAGAGTCAATGGAATACGCCACTTGATTACGAGGCATTTAATGAGATCGATGCCATGCTTGGCCATGGTGGTGTGGTGGCTTTTGACAATACAGTTGATATGAGTGTGCAGGCACGTTTTGCCATGGAATTTTGTACGATTGAGTCTTGTGGTAAATGTACACCCTGTCGTATTGGTTCTGTACGAGGAGTTGAAGTGATCGACAAAATCCGTGCCGGTGAAGATGCGCAACAGAACACGATTTTACTTAAGGACTTATGCGATACCATGGTTCATGGTTCGCTGTGTGCCATGGGGGGAATGACCCCCTATCCTGTGCGCAGTGCCCTGCGTTTTTTTGCGGAAGACTTCGAGCTTTCCGCTAAATCTTCAATCGGCTAATAGGCGAAGCATATGTTGCAGTTTTTTGATCCCGTTAAAAGCAATGAAGCCTGCCAGGTTGCCGACATTGATAAAGACTACGGTACCCCGCGTGGTGGCGCTGATGAAGCGGCTGGTTTGGTGAGCTTGACCATTGATGGTCAGCAAGTGATGGTGCCGCAAGGCACGTCAATTATGCGAGCCGCCGCTGCGCTAGACATTAATATCCCAAAATTATGCGCAACCGACTCGCTGGAAGCCTTTGGCTCCTGCCGTATATGTCTTGTGGAAATTGAAGGGCGAAAGGGTTCGCCCGCTTCATGCACCACGGCTGTAGAGGAAGGGCTGGTAGTTCGCACCCAAACTGAAGCGTTAGCCAGGCTGCGACGAAACGTAATGGAATTGACCATCTCTGATCACCCCCTCGATTGTCTGACTTGCCCTGCCAATGGTGATTGCGAATTGCAGAACACCGTAGGCGAGGTAGGTCTGCGCGAAGTGCGATATGGATTCGAAGGTGAGAATCATCTCAGTGCGGAAAAAGATTGCAGTCATTCTTACTTCACCTTCGATCCAAGCAAGTGCATTGTTTGCTCCCGCTGCGTTCGTGCTTGTGAGGAGGTGCAGGGCACTTATGCATTGACCATAGATGGGAGAGGTTTCGATTCCAAAGTAGTAGCTGGGCAAAATGAAAACTTTATGGATTCAGAATGTGTGGCATGTGGTGCTTGTGTACAGGCCTGCCCCACATCGACTTTGATGGAAAATTCGGTAATAGAGCAAGGCTTGCCAGAGCACAGTGTGCTAACTACCTGTGCATACTGTGGAGTGGGTTGTGCGTTCAAAGCTGAACTGAAGGGCGATAGCGTAGTGCGTATGGTACCGTTTAAAGGGGGCCAGGCAAATCACGGACACTCTTGTGTAAAAGGCCGTTTTGCATTTGGTTACGCCACCCATCGAGATCGTGTAACCAAGCCGATGATTCGAAACAGCATTGATGAAGAGTGGCAACAGGTATCTTGGGATGAGGCGGTTGTTTTTGCTGCTGAACGAATCCGCGTAATCCAAAAACGATATGGAAGAGACAGCGTTGGTGGGATCACGTCTTCGCGTTGTACTAACGAGGAAACTTATTTAGTACAAAAACTGGTGCGTGCAGCTTTTGGTAATAACAACGTAGATACTTGTGCTCGGGTTTGTCACTCCCCGACTGGATATGGTCTAAAAACCACTTTGGGTGCATCGGCGGGAACACAAACATTTGACTCGGTGGATAAAGCCGACGTAATCATGGTAATCGGAGCCAATCCCACCGATGCACACCCGGTATTTGCGTCGCGTTTAAAGAAACGCTTGCGGCAGGGGGCTCAGCTAATTATTGCTGATCCACGTCGAATCGATTTGGTAAAAAGCCCACATGTCTTCTGCGAGCACCATTTGGATTTATTGCCGGGAACCAACGTAGCACTGATCAATGCATTGGCTCATGTAGTTGTTGCCGAAGGACTGGAAGCCAAAAGTTTCATTGCGGAGCGTTGTGAGCAGGATGCATATGAACGCTGGAGAAATTTTATTTCGATGCCACATAATTCACCTGAGGCAATGGCATCTATTACGGGCATCGCCGCTGAGAGCATACGTGAGGCGGCGAGACTCTTCGCACAGGCTGTAAATGGCGCTATTTATTATGGTTTGGGAGTTACGGAGCACAGTCAGGGCTCCAGCATGGTAATGGGAATTGCTAATCTGGCGATGCTTACGGGGAATATTGGGCGTGAAGGAGTTGGGGTCAACCCTCTACGTGGTCAGAATAATGTGCAGGGTTCCTGTGATATGGGGTCGTTTCCACATGAACTGCCGGGTTACCGGCATATCTCTGACGCGAAAGTCCGTGGCCTGTTCGAAAAAGCCTGGAAAGTGGAAATTGATGCTGAGCCAGGGTTGCGGATTCCGAACATGTTTGATGCGGCGGTCACGGGCACATTTAAAGGGCTTTATTGCCAGGGAGAGGACATTGCGCAGTCTGATCCTAACACGCACCATGTAGAAGAAGCGTTACGTAGTTTGGACTGTTTGATCGTGCAGGATATTTTCCTGAATGAAACAGCTAAGTTTGCCCATGTGTTCTTACCCGGCGCATCATTCTTGGAAAAAGACGGCACTTTCACCAACGCTGAACGAAGAATATCTCCCGTGCGCAAAGTCATGGCTCCTCTGGGTGGTAAAGCTGACTGGGAGGGCACAATGGCTCTGTCCAACGCGCTCGGGTATGAGATGAATTACACTCATCCGTCCGAGATTATGGACGAGATTGCAGAGTTAACCCCGTCCTTCAGCGGAGTGAGCTACCAACTGCTTGATCAAGCTGGATCATTGCAATGGCCCTGCAATAAAACTGCACCAAATGGAACGCCGATTATGCATGTGGATGAATTCGTGCGTGGCAAAGGTTTTTTTGCCATCACCGAATATGTGGCTACAGATGAGAAAGTAACTAAACGATTCCCTCTGTTGCTGACAACAGGACGTACTTTGTCTCAATACAATGCCGGCACACAGACTCGTCGTACTGAAAATATCGATTGGCACTCAGAAGATGTACTTGAAATTCATCCCCACGATGCAGAAGATCGTGGTATTAATCATGGCGACATGGCGCAGGTCTCCAGTCGTGCAGGAAAAACGGTACTGCGAGCAGATTTAACGGACCGTGTGCAAGCTGGGGTTATCTATACAACTTTTCATCACCCCGAAACTGGTGCCAATGTCATCACCACTGAGAATTCCGATTGGGCTACCAATTGCCCAGAATACAAAGTGACCGCGGTGCAAGTAAGCAAGGTTTCTGGCGTTTCGGATTGGCAGTCGAAGCATAAAATATTTTCTGAGCAGCAAATTTCGTTGATGGATAAGGCCGATTACTGATATGAAAGCCGTAGCGAAAAAAAATATAGCCGCTGGGAAGCTGGGAAACAAAGATGTAGAGAACGCTGCAGTGAAGCAAGCTGTGGAGTTGTGGTCTGATCAAAAAAACGGGAGTTCTGTCGATTATGTAGCGACAGAAATTGCAGTGGCTTTGGTATATAACGGTATTTCCCATGCCGTGATGATGGCAAGCCCACTGCAGCTTGAAGCGTTTGCGCTGGGCTTCAGTTTAACCGAAGGAATTATTGAGTCCGCTGAAGATGTTTATCAGATACAAGTGGATCCGAGCGAGGCGGGGATCGAAGTGTCTTTGACGATATCAAGTCAGTGCTTCAATAAATTAAAAAACAAACGTCGCAGCCTGTCAGGTCGCACTGGATGCGGGATTTGCGGTGCAGAGTCTTTGCAACAAATTCGTCTGCCGGTGCCAAAAGTAGTTGCTGATTTTTTTATATCACATGTAGTTATTGATCA